>NZ_JAEFAJ010000006.1 GCF_016287535.1 Ruminococcus sp. | reverse complement strand
TATGGCAATTGGACTTTTTTATGGTGTTGGTATATTTCTTGGCATTGGTATTTTCTTTGTTGGCGGTTTTATGACAATGTCAGGTGCAGGGTGGGGAGCATCACTATTTGGGGAAGAATTAAACTAATGAGAAAACTGAAAAGCTATAAAGATTAGGCATTGAAAAGCTCCGCATATAATAAGCGGAGCTTTTGTGATAAAAGAACTATAATTCAACAGTCATCTTCGTTCCACCTTTAAAAAGTAGGACTACTGTCTGATTCGGCATTATGGTCATATTCTTTACGAGAATATTCCATAACTCCTCGTCAAAGCTCTGAATTATCCTATCTTCTTTTTCGAGCGTCTTTAGGAATAACGCTATCTGCTCCTTTTGGGAGCGTATACTTTGAAGCTGTTTTTCGAGAATGCCAATCTCGTCTTCTAGCTGAAGTCTCCTAGAGTTAAGGCTTTCAAAATTGGCCCTATACTCCTCTTGGTTCTGAGATATAACGGAGTTTTGCTCAATAAGCTGGCGCAACTGCTGCGTTAACTCGTTGTATTGTTTGGTTATATCTTCGAGTTCCGCTTGGATATTTTGCGTATTGTCCAGGCTTTCGAGCCTAGAGGTTATTTTAGAGAAGTAATACTTCTTATTTGCAATCAGCGAATTGAACCCACGGACAAAAGCATCTTTAATTGCTTCTTCTGTAATGCTAGGTGTTTCGCAAGTCTGGCTTCCGGAGTATTTCTTGTTACAGTACCAATAGTGAGCCTTATTCTTGCCGGTAGAATTCTTTACTTTTCTGCCGTAGCAGCAACCACAATCTCCGCAGATGATCTTCGATGAAAAGATACTAGTGCTTCTTGCTTTATTGTGTTCTCTGATTCGAAGTTCGGTTTGTGCTAAATTGAAGAGTTCTGGGCTAATAATCGGCGGATGTGATCCCTCGACATAGTACTGTGGAAGTTCGCCGGTATTCTTTTTTCTTTTCTTATTAAGAAAATCTATCGCATAAGATTTCTGCAGAAGAGCATCACCTTTATACTTTTCATTACTAAGAATGCTCTTTACCGTACTTACTGGCCAATGCTTACTTTTTCGCGGCGTCGGAATTCCTTTGGAATCCAATATGGAACAAATATTGCGAATAGTATTCCCTTTGAGAAAAAGATCATATATTTCGCGGACTATTTTCGCTTCAGCTTCATCAATTACGGTATTTCCATTCTCGTCGAGCTTGTATCCCAGGAAACCTTTCCTTGCTACATATACTTTTCCGTCAGCCATGCTTTTACGCTTGCCCCAGGTAACATTCTCACTGATAGAGCGGCTTTCTTCCTGAGCAATAGACGACATAATCGTAAGCATGAGCTCGCCTTTGGAGTCTAAAGTGTAGATGTTTTCCTTTTCAAAATAAACCTCTATGCCTTTCTCCTTTAGCTTTCTGATAGTAACGAGTGAATCTACGGTATTTCTAGCAAAACGGGAAATTGACTTAGTAAGGATTAAGTCAATCTTTCCGGACAGAGCATCTTTGATCATGCGGTTAAAGCCATCGCGGTGTTTGATATTTGTTCCTGAAATACCCTCATCGGAATAGATTCCTGCAAACTCCCAGTCCGGGTTGCTTTGGATATAATTAGTATAGAAATTTACTTGCGTTTCATAGCTTGACTGCTGCTCGTCCTGCTCGGTAGATACGCGAGCATAGGCGGCGACTCTTTTCTTTCGAGTTGTGCCATCGTTAGTAAAAGCCGCTTCGGGAATTTTGGCTTCAATTTTTCTAATTACTGCCATTTTTATTCCTCCTGTATCTTTCAGCGGTCTTTCTTCCTGCCGCTTCTCGCATTTCTTTAGTCCAGGATTCACTCCTGGATTTTTGCTTCCATTCGAGCGTTTTTACCTCGCCGTTATTAAAGTGGAACTCTAAAATATTGTTCTCGCAGATTATGATTTCTTTTAATACTGAACGGATGTCTATGTCATCAATTCGCTCAATTCCGAGAACCTTGGTTACTGATTCGGTAAGGATATCGTCTCGTATTCGTTTAGAATTGCAATACTTTTGACCGAAGTCATGATAAGTGCTGCAAGTCCAAACATATCTTCCGCAGTTCTTCTTTCGCCTATAAGTTTTGCCGCAAATTCCGCATATAAGCAGAGAAGTGAATTGCGATTTGTATGCAGGTGTATCTGCTTTCTGGCGACTATCGTTTACTGCTTTTCTGCGCATCATCTCTTCTTGCACCTGATAAAATGTGTTCTCGTCAACAATCGCCTCATGACTGCCTATAACTTCGTACATTGGCTTCTCTCCGCGGTTTTCCATACGTTGTTTCGAGATATAGTCTTTGGTATATGTTTTCTGAAGAAGCAGATTGCCGATATACACTTCGTCTTTGAGCATTTTGTAGATTCTATGGCCTTTCCATTTACCGCCGAGTCTAGTAGGAGTATTTCGGTCGTTAAGTAGCTTGGCGATTCTCATGATGCCATAACCGGACAGATATAGGTCAAAGATTTCTCTTACTACTTCTGCCTCGCCCGGTTCTATTACGAATTTGCCTTTATCGTATCTGTAGCCATAATACAAACAAGTGCTAGGCATTCCGTTTTCGAATAGCTTATGTATTCGCCAAAGCTGATTTTCGCTAGCTGACCTTGCTTCCTCTTGCGCATAAGATGCCAACAGCGTAATCATGAACTCGCCTTCGGAACTTAATGTATGTATATTCTCTTTCTCGAAATATACATCAATACCTAGTGTTTTCAGCTCTCTTATAGTTTGCAGTAGGATGACCGTATTTCTAGCAAACCTTGTTATCGATTTTGCGATAATAAGATCAATCCTATTGTTCCTGCAATCTTCCAACATCTTTTGGAATCCTGGTCTATCTTCTTTTGTTCCTGATATACCTTCGTCGGAATAGATTTCAATTAGCTCCCAACCAGGATGGTTGGTGATGTAGTTATTGTAGTAGCTGACCTGTGCGGATAAAGACTGCAGCATGGCGTCTTTATCTGAAGAAACTCGTGCATAGGCCGCAACGCGCTTAGAGACGACCGTTGGCGCGAATTTCGCTTCGATTCTTTTTACTGTAGCCATATTATCTTGTCATAAAGGGCTTATTGCAAACTCAAGCGGATGGCTCCACGAAACTTATGGATTTCTTGGACGATCAACATATGCATCGTCTGTACGAAAAATTCATACTCGAGTACTACCGTAAAGAATTCCCAGACATAAAAACCAGCTCACCTCAGATTCCTTGGCAAATCGACGACGGCTACTTTGATATGTTGCCAGTTATGCAAAGCGACGTTGTTCTTGAGTATAGAGATAAGATTTTGATTATTGACGCTAAGTATTATTCTCATAATCTTCAGATTCAATATGATTCTCGATCTATACATTCGGGAAACCTGTATCAAATATTTACATATACGAAGAATAAATCATTAGAAGCTGGATCAGGCAAGGAAGTCTCTGGATTGCTACTATATGCCAAAACTGATGATTTCATTCAGCCCGATCAGGAATATTCAATGAGCGGCAATACTATTGGCGTAAAAAGTTTGGACCTAGATTGTGACTTTAATGGTATAAAGCAACAATTAAATAATTTAGTTAGCCAATACTTTTAATAAAAAATCGGACAGCATAAACTGTCCGATTTTTTATGGATGAGATATGGTGAGATGGTATGAGGAGTGGGTGAGCCTTGGTGCAGTTGGAATTAGTCTCAAGATCACTTCAATACTTAATTGCTCAAATTACCGATCAATAATATAATCCTTCGTTGTTTTAAAAGGCATAAAAAGAAAAACACCCCTATAAATAGGGATGCTTTTCACTAACGTCAAATGAGAAATATCTCCATTGTGACGTCTAAATATGGTGCCGGTGGCGGGGGTCGAACCCGCACGGTGTTGCCACCAACGGATTTTGAATCCGTCACGTCTGCCAATTCCATCACACCGGCATAGTTGTTAAATTTTTGAAAACAAGCACACAAGACAAAAAGTCCGTTACTGCAACCGAAAAGAATGAGAAAACAATCAAATTTGGTAGAAAACTTCTGAACCCCATGAGAAAAAATACAAGACTTTTTCTACCAAATGAGAAGTGCAATAGTGTTGAAACGTCGGAATGACGTAGATTTCAAGAAAATCGTGGTAGATTTGGAATTCACTCAGCCAAAAAAGTTTGAGTGGATTTTGAGTCCGTCACGTCTGCCAATTCCATCACACCGGCACATCGTTTAATATTATACCATATACACGGCTATGATGTCAAGAGTAAAAATCAGGCTGCCTTATGAATGGCAGCCTGTTGTCATTTATCATAGCGGAAATCGTCAATGAGACGTTTCTCAAACTCCTTAACGGGGAGAGGTCTGTCGAAGTAGAAGCCTTGAGCAAGGTCACAGCGGTTGTCCTCAAGGAGCTTTACCTGTTCCTTTGTCTCGACGCCCTCGGCGATACATTCGAGACCCATTTCACGTCCCATAGCGACAATATATCTGAACATGACGCTTTTCTGTTCGGGATCGTCCTTTTCATAGTCAGGCAGCAGGCTCTTGTCGAGCTTCAGCACATTCCACGGGACTTCCTTGATAAGATTCAGCGAAGAATAGCCTATACCGAAATCATCTACTGATGTTGCGATACCTGCCTCCTGCAGACCTTTTATAGTACGCTTGAGGTCTTTGAACTCGACGTCTGTGGTAGTTTCTGTCAGCTCTATCTCGATGTATTCATGTGGGACATTGTGACTGTCGATGATCTCGACGATATGCTGAAGCAGATCCATATCTGAAAGATGGCGCCGTGAGAGGTTTACCGATATCCTTACAGCCTGCATACCTGTGTCGAGCCAGTGCCTGATATCACGGCATACGCTGTCAAGCATATAAAAATCGAGCTTGCAGATATCCCTGCTCTGTTCGAGAACCGGTATGAACTCGGCTGGCGGAACAAGTCTTTCATTGTGTACCCAACGACACAGAGCTTCTCCGCCGGCAACACTGCGGTCTCTTATATCTACTTTCGGCTGATAATAAACGAGGAACTCCTGCTTTTCGAGTGATTTCAGAAAGCAGGCGGTTATTTCGTTATTCTGTTTGCTGCGTGCGAGGAGAGCGTCGTCGAAAAATACCACATCCTGCTTGACGGAGCCTTTTGCAAGGTGGAAAGCCATACTGACGCGGTCCATGATATCAGTGGGGAGTATGAAGCTGTCTATATCAGGGATAACGTACACACCGGCGGTCGCGGATATAAATATACGTTCCGACCGGCTTGCGTCGTAGGTTATGCCCGTACCGCTCAGGAGTCCGAGCACATCGCTGAGCTTTTCCTGTTTTATGAGAGCTATGAAGTTATCGCCGCCGATACGGCAAACGCACTCTTCCTGACAGTCAAGCAGATTTTCAAACATACCGATGAATTTCTTCATTACTCTTGTACCGTTTTCCCTGCCTATCTGCTGATTGACTATGGAAAAGCGTTTCAGATTGAAGTATACGGCTGTGAAGCGGTCGATAGTCTCGTCTTTGTACAGCTTCCTTATGAGGTGCATGAAATGGCGGTGATTGTACATATTAAGGTCGCTGTCGAAGAAGGTGAGGCGGTGTGTCAGAGAGAGCAGTCTCATCTTGCCGTTGAAGGTGCTGAGCAGCACGATAAAAAGGTTGATCCTGCTGCGTTCGGTATCATTCCACGGCTCAGCGTCATTTACGATGAAAACACGGTATACGGCTATCTGTTCATCGACGGTGATTATTCTTTTGCTGATATACTCGCCGAGGCAGGGGACACCGCAGTTATAATAGCGGTGAACAGATGCAAGACCGAGGTGTTCGGCGGCTTCGTTCTCATATGTCAGCGCTTCCACCTTGCCGATCCTCAGTACATGGCAGAGCCTTGTCATAGCCTCGGACATGATATCCGGCGATGCAGCTTCGACGTTCTGCATGAGGACAATGAACTCTTCGAGGGCAGAAATGTATTCATCTGTGGACATATGACTCACCTCCGGATCTGCATAACTAAAATGTCTGATTAAATGATAATAATATTATATCACATTGCCTGGGGCCATTGATTGACATTTTGTGAACTCAGTATTAACATCACAATGTGTTGCTATATGAGTTGAAATATGATGTGAAAAATGTACAAATCAACTGTTCGCGTTTATATGTTTTATACAGATAACATAGAAAAAATTAACAAAAGCGCCTTAAGTATTTCTATGTTTGTCACAACTAAAATTCAGCAGATAAAAGTTTTAAAGCAAAAAAGTGTTGACAGCTTTTATAGTGTATGGTATAATTTTTTCTGAGATAAAACGCTGCCTGGTGCAGTGTCAAGGAAAATACCGGAGGTCGGCAGAATGAAGAGGATAAACGTAAAAACGAGCCATCCATATGATGTTATAATAGAGCGGGGCGGACTCGCAAAAAGTGGAGAATATATAGCGGCGGTCACAAAGTCACGCAGGGCAGCGGTAATCACCGATGATATCGTGGAAAAGCTCCACCTGAAGGCGGTAAAGGACTCGCTTGAATCTGCCGGCTTTGAGTGCAGTGTTTTTGTTTTCCCTAACGGCGAGCAGTCGAAATGCCTTGAAAACCTTGGCAGGATATATGATTTTCTCTGTGAGAGCAATATCACAAGATCGGATATCATAGTTGCCCTCGGAGGCGGAGTTGTAGGCGATATCACAGGATTTGCCGCTGCTTCTTACCTCAGGGGCGTTGATTTCGTTCAGATACCCACAACTCTGCTTGCGCAGGTGGATTCCTCTGTGGGCGGCAAGACCGCTATAGACATTGCCGGCGGCAAGAACCTTGTGGGAGCCTTCAAGCAGCCTGCTCTCGTTATATGCGACAGCGACGCCCTGAAGACACTGCCGCAGGAGGTGCTTGCGGAGGGCATGGGCGAGTGCATAAAGTACGGTATGATACGGGACGAAAAGCTCTTTGAGCTCATGGAGTCCCACTGCCTTGAAAATGTTGATGCGATAATGGATGAGATGGTATACTCATGTATCGACATAAAACGCAGGATAGTTGAGAATGACGAGTTTGACCGCGGAGAACGGATGGTGCTGAATTTCGGCCATACTCTTGGTCATGCTCTTGAGGGCTGGCATAATTATAAGGATATCGCACACGGAGAGGGTGTTGCCGCTGGTATGTGCATGATAACCGACAGGCTCGCTCCTCAGCTGTCGGAGAGACTGAAAAAATGTGTAAAGGCTTATAAACTTCCGACGGGAAGCGATATCCCCATGAATGAGCTGCTCCCGTTCTGTTCAAAGGACAAGAAGAACGAGGCAAAGGACATAAATTACATTATTTGCAGGGAAGTCGGAAAGGGCGAGATAGTAAAGGTGCCCTTCAGCGAATTCTGCCGTCTTATGGAGGGCTGAGAATGGATATTAGCATAAGACCCTCGGTGCTGCGTGGAAAGCTCAGCGTTCCAGCGTCAAAAAGCTGCGCACACCGTTCAATAATATGCGCCGCGCTCGCTGAGGGAGTTTCGCATCTCAGCGGAGTTACCATGTCAAAGGATATCGAAGCCACTATCGGCGCTATGACCGCTCTCGGAGCTGAATTCACCGTGAACGGCGGCGATATCACCGTAAAAGGCAGCGGCGGCAGGAAGACGGATAAATGCGCCATCGACTGCAACGAGAGCGGTTCGACGCTCCGCTTTCTCATTCCTGTTGCGGCAGCTGTGGGCTGTGAAACAGAATTCCGCGGAAGAGGACGTCTGCCTCAGCGCCCGATAAATATATTTATCCGTGAGCTTGGCAAAAACGGCGTCCGTTTCGATTATAGCAATACAATGCCATTTACCGTATCCGGCGGACTGAAAAGCGGGATTTTTGAGATTGAGGGCGATGTTTCCTCACAGTTCATAACCGGACTTCTCTTTGCTCTTCCTCTCCTTGAAGGGGATTCCGAGATAGTCCTGACCTCGCATCTTGAATCCCGTCCATATGTTGATATAACTATAGATACGCTCCGGCGTTTCGGCGTTTCCGCAGAAGAAACGGAGCGCGGCTTCCGCGTTAAGGGAGGTCAGAGCTATACTGCAAGAGACGAGAAAATAGAGGGAGATTACTCTCAGGCTGCCTTCTTCTGCGTGGCAAATGCACTCGGCTCGGAGGTGGAGCTTTACAACCTTAATGAAAACAGTGTTCAGGGCGACAAGAAAATCCTTGAAATTATCAGAGGGATGTGTTATAATAGCAATATCGGACATTACAGAGCCGACTGCTCGGATATTCCCGACCTTGTGCCCATACTGGCTGTGCTGGGAGCTTTCGGCAGCGGAGAATCTGTCATTTATAACGCTAAAAGACTTAAAATAAAAGAGAGCGATCGCCTTGAAAGCACCTCCGCAATGCTGAACGCACTTGGCGGAGACGTTACTGTTACCGATGACGGGCTTATTATCCGTCCCACAAACGCCATGCACGGCGGCACGGTTGACAGCTACGGCGATCACAGGATAGTAATGGCTGCTGCTGTTGCTGCGACCCGCATAGACGGAGAAGTCGTCATAAAGGGCGCTGAAGCGGCAGAAAAGTCCTATCCG
The DNA here is from genome assembly GCF_016287535.1 of Ruminococcus sp. Classification (GTDB taxonomy): domain Bacteria; phylum Bacillota; class Clostridia; order Oscillospirales; family Ruminococcaceae; genus Ruminococcus. Next base: position 89,471 of record NZ_JAEFAJ010000006.1, on the reverse strand, counting down.
GCTTTCTTTGACGACTACAAAATGCTCGGAGGTAAAGCCAATGTCATCAGTATGGAATAACAGGATATCCATATCCATGTTCGGAGAAGCTCATGGCCCCGCAATAGGCGTGACTGTGGACAATCTTCCCGCAGGGGAGTATATCGACGCCGAAGCGCTTGCGGATTTTATGGCAAGAAGATATACCGGCGGAGGTTCTCCGGCTGTTAATTCCATGCCGCATATAATGTCGGGCATTTTCAGGGACCGCACTACTGGTTCGCCGTTGTGTGCCTTCCTTCAGAATACAGAGACTTCTGCTCCACAGCATGAAGAGCTCGACAATCTTGTACGTCCCGGACACGCAGACTATACAGGTACTCTCAGGTATAAGGGCTTCAACGACGTCCGCGGCGGCGGGCATTTTTCCGACAGACTTACGGCTCCTCTCTGCTTTGCGGGAGCTGTCTGCGCACAGATACTCGAAAGAAGGGGTATCTATACGGGAGCGCATATACTCCAGATACACAACATAAAGGATAATCCCTTCGACCCGGTGAATATAACCCGTGACGGCGTTATCAGCGTGAGGAGGAAGAAGTTCCCCGTTATCAACGACCGCAAGGGCTGGGATATGATAGAGGATATAAACAAGGCTCACGAGGGCGGCGAATCCCTCGGCGGCGTAATCGAATGCGCTGCCGTGAATGTTCCTGCCGGTATCGGTTCTCCTGTTTTTGACGGACTTGAAAATAATATCGCTCAGCTGGTATTCGGTATCCCCGGAGTAAGGGGACTTGAGTTCGGAGCGGGCTTTACTTCCGCTAAAATGGTGGGAAGTCAGAACAATGACGAGTTCTATGTCAACGACCACGGTCACGTCCTCACAAAGACCAATAACCACGGCGGCATAATCGGCGGTATTTCGTCAGGTATGCCCATAACTCTGAGAGTTGCCATGAAGCCCTCGGAGTATACCGCAGGTCAGCAGGCAGCTGTGAATTACAGGGATATGACCAGCGAGACTGTGGAGAGCGAAAAGAATATCCCCTGTACTGTTCCTGCGGCTGTCCCCTGTGTGGAGGCGGCTGTTAATATCGCTCTGCTGTCAAATATGCTGGATTATCCGAATTTCTGTTAAGGTGACATACTATGCAGGACGAAAATATAATGAAAATGGCTGAACGGGCGGATACCGAGATAAAGGACGTTCCTACCCTTAATATACTCCTTTGCTACCTGCTCTATAAAATAGACCGTCCGGTGAGCCCGGAGCAGCTTTACGATATAGCTATCGGCACGGGCATAATAAACTACTTCTACTATCAGGACTCTATAGGCTATCTCCTCAAAAACGGACTTGTTTCATCTGAAAAGGACGAAAACGGCGGAGAATGCTACGTCCTCGGCGAAAAGGGCAGGGAGTGCGCAAAACAGCTGAAAAACTATGCTCCCAAGTCCTACAGGGATAAGCTCGTCCTTGCGGCTTTGAGATACTTTGCAAGGATAAAGTACGAGAAGGAACTGAAAATAGAGTACGAACCCGTGGGAAAGGGTTACTATATCCACGTAAGATGTATAGATACCGGCTTTGATCTGATGGATCTCAGGCTTTATGCTCCGGATCTTACTCAGGCAAAGCTCATAGGGGAGAAGATACTCCTCAATCCTGCGGGATTCTACGGCAAGGTGATAGAGGTGGCTCTCTCAAACGAGGAGCAGCCTTATGACCTCAGTGATAATTGACGACATTAGGAGCTGTTGCGGCAGCTCCTTTCTTGATAAGGAAAAAAGGAATGGATACATTAAAAGCTTCTGAATTTATTACAGCAAACGCAAGACCGCTTGAAAAGGCGCTTTATTGCTATTATTTTGAGAACGGCACAAGGGGAAAGGTTGTACATGAGCTGCTGAAATATATGAATGATGACTGCGGCTTCGGAAACGCTGTGGAACCGGATAACTGGAACCCAGATTCAAATCCTGTAGCCACAAACGACGCCATAATGACTTTGTTCAGAACAGGCGTCCTTGACGAAAAAAGCCGTATCACAGACCGTATAGCCCATTATCTCGGTTCTCACGACTCATTCGACGAAGAGAAGAAGCGCTGGCTATTTGCCATAGACAGCAATAAGGACTATCCTCACGCGGTATGGTGGGAGAAGAACGGGGACGGTATACGAGGCTTCAATCCTTCGGTCTCGCTGGCGGCGTTTATGATGTGCTTCAGTGATGAAAAGCAGTATTACGCTCAGATAGTCCTTGAAGCATTTGAAGCTCTTGCGGAACAGGAGGACATGATAGCCGATGACCTTAAATGCTTTCTTCTTGCTTATGAACTTATGGAAAGAAACAATGCAGCAGTTATAGGCAGCGGATTCAACACAAAGGATATCCTGTGCGAAAAGCTTGAGCAGGTAATATGCAGCGATACTTCAAGGTACGGAACGGAATATGTTCCCAAGCCATCAGACTTCTTCTGCGGTATATTCGGGCAGTTCATAACGGACAGGATACGTCCGCTTATCAGAGCCGAGAGGGAAATACTCGGTCAGCTGCAGCAGGAGGACGGCGGTTTTGATATATCATGGCAGTGGCATAACGGATATAAAGAGTTCGGACAGGCGAGAGACTGGTGGAGACCGAGGCTGACCCTTGACAAGCTGCTTTTTTACAGATACAATGCATAAAAAAGGGAGTAAGATATGAAACACGGACTTGTTATGCAGGGCGGAGCTATGCGCGGACTTTTTACCGCCGGAGTTATCGACGTCCTCATGGAAAACAATATAGCATTCGACGCGGCTGTGGGAGTTTCGGCAGGCGCTGCCTTCGGCTGCAATTATAAGTCGGGACAGATACGCAGGGCGATACGCTACAATACAAGATTCTGCAGGGACAAGCGCTATTGCAGCGCACTTTCCCTGATAAAAACAGGAGATATGTTCGGCGCGGAGTTCTGCTATCATACCTTGCCGGAAAAGCTTGATATCTTCGATAAAGAAGCCTTCAACGCTTCGCCTATGGATTTCTGGGTGGTGTGTACCGATGTTTCCACAGGCAAGGCGGTGTACCATAAGTGCGGGGCGATCTGCTATGATGAGCTCGAATGGATAAGGGCTTCCGCTTCCATGCCTCTTGCCGCGAGGATAGTAGAGGTGGGAGGATACAGTTTGCTTGACGGCGGTATAGCCGATGTGCTCCCTCTCAGGTTCATGGAGAGCAGAGGCTGCGAAAGAAATGTGGTAATACTCACTCAGCCGCGTGATTACGTGAAAAAGCCGACGAGCGCAATTAATCTCATAAAGATAAGATACCGCAGATATCCGGAGCTGGTAAGGGCTATAGGCAATTATCATAAGATGTACAACAGTGAGACAAAGTACATATTCAGTGCTGAAAATGAGGGGAGAGCCTTTGTTATCGCTCCTCCGGAGAAGCTTCCTATAGGTCATACAGAGCATGATCCTGATGTCATGAGGGAGGTCTACCGTATAGGCAGGCGTATCGCCAGTGAAAAACTTGAAGCCCTTCAGGGCTTTATGTCAGAATAAAAACAGACCTGTTCAGCTGAACAGGTCTGTTTTTCAGAGCTTTGCATATTTTTTCACGCGGTCCGATATTATAAGTGCGAGGACAAGTTTGAGCAGGTCGAACGGTATGAACGGGAGTACGCATATTTCCGCAGCTTTTTTGAATGTCATGGCATTTCCTCCCTTTGAGTAGCCGTATACGAACCATAATGTGCCGAAGGCATAGCAGACGGCAAGTCCTGCAAGCAGCAGTATTATCCGTACAGCTAGCTTTTCGCCGAGGAGCTTCGTTCCGGCCCAGTATAAAAGCGCCATAAGTATAAAGCCGAGAATATAACCGCCTGTGGGACCCACAAGGACTCCCAGACCGCCCTTGAATCCGGTAAATACGGGAAGTCCGGCAGCTCCGAGAAGTATATAGGCTAACCATGAGAACAGCCCGTCCCTGCCGCCGAGGGTCAGAAGTGCGCAGAATACCGCAAAGGTCTGCATAGTGAAAGCGATAGTTCCTATAGGTATGGATATCCATGCGCATACCACCGTTATGGCTGTGGAAAGAGCTGTGAGTACGAGTTCCTTCGTGGAAAAGCTTCGTTTTATTGTGTTCTGTTCTGTCATTTGCAGCATCTCCTTAATGATTATAAATCTATTATAGCATAGTACGTCTGCTTTGTCAACCTTAATATTAAAAATCGGTTGACAATAATTGCGGATATTTGTTTTTCGCGGCAGAGTGTTTAAAGTACGGAATGCTTTTCCTGACCGGAATAATGGAATTGAAACCTGTTTCAGCCGAATTTGATTAAAATAAAAAAATATATCTGCGGCTGTTGCGTTTCTGTCCGGGAGCTGGAATAGATATGATGTAAGCCGATACAATGCATTATAAAAGCTTTACAGGATAAGAAGGTGAGATCATGACACATGAAGAATACAGGCAGGCTTCCGAAACATCAAAGGAAGAAGCTCAGCGTACACTCTTCAACGAGTATTTCAATTACGTATACACTATTGTTTTCAGCAGGCTGCGGAGCTGCGCAGAACGCGAGGATATCGAGGAATGCGTCAGCGACTCCTTTGCCGACATATACATATACTACGATTCGGAAAAGGATTTCAGCGGTGACATCTCAGGTTTTGTAGGAGCTGTAGCCCGCAGGAAGGCGGCTGACGTGTATAACAGGCTGACAAGACATAAAAATATCAGCTTTTCCATTGAGGACGATGAAGCAAAGGAGCTTACAGCTCCGGATAATACGGAGGAGACCGTTGACAAAAATGAGCTCCGCTCAGAGCTGATACACTGTGTGGAGCTTCTCGGCGAACCGGACTCCATTATAATAATGCAGAAGTATTTCTTTATGCGCAGCTCAAAGGAAATAGCGGAAATAGTTTCTATGACGCCTGAAGCTGTGCGTATGCGCTGCAGCCGCGCTCTCGGAAAGCTCAGGTCAAAGCTCACCGAAATGAACATTTCACTGTAAGGAGGTACAGGTATGAAGGATAAAGAACTTGATCTTGAAATACTTGAAAATGCAGACGATTCTGATATAAGACGCATTGCCGGCAACTGTCCTGCTTCCGAAAGTGACAAGGAAAGGATGTTTGCAATGAGCAGAAAGATATATAACGAAAGAACCAAAGAAAGTAATGAAACTCCCGCTATGGTAGTATCCGGCGTGGAGATATACAAAAAGCCCTTATGGCAGAAAATAGTATCGGCAGCAGCTGTTATCGCTTTAGTCGCAGGAGGCGCTGCAGGCGGACTGGCAATGCTGCAAAAAAGCAGAACAGGTCATACTCTCTTAGCTCAGGAAGGCACTCTTCCAGCAGTTACGGAAACAGAAAACAATTATCCCTTCGGCAAGATTGACAGGGTGCGTATGCTCTGCCCTGCAATAGCGCCTGCGGCTATAGAGCTTGAAAGCGAAGATGTAAAGGAGCTCGTTTCCATACTTGATGAACTGCCGTGGAAGGAACTGAAGGATAAGGAGCCTGCTGATGGCGAAATTTCGATCCTGCACATATATAATAATAATGATCCGTATCTGCTCATGGTAAGTATGATGGACGGTTCCATAACGTATCTTAAAGAAGCCGATGGCATAACAGAGACTAAACATTACAGCATTAATGATAAGATAACACAGTTCCTGAACTCTGTCGAATTGGAACCTGATAAGTTCTTATACGCCGTTGACGGGGCGTCAGCAAAGGATAACAGCAGTGAGATATGGAATTATGAGCAACAGCTTGATAAAACATCATCGGAAACTGTTTCCATACCTCCGGTCGCTGATATGCAGTACGAGCTGGCAAAGCAGCAGCTCAGGGAAAGAGGTCTAAATATCAATACCCAAAAAATGGCAGATGAAACTGTAAAGCCTGGTTATGTTATAAAGTCAGAACCCGCAGCAGGTGAAAAAATTCCTAAGGGCTCGACGGTAACTCTTTATGTAAGCAGCGATTCAGTCGATAAGGTCATGGAAATGTATGATTTCAGAGGCATGAACGCAGATGACGCAGATGTTCGGGCAGGATATTACGGTTTTAATATACATACAACTACTGTAGCCTCAGCACAGAAAAAAGGTATCATAGTCGCTCAGTCGCCTTTGCCGGGCAGTGGAGTTGCGGAGAGCAAGGAGGTACACTTTTATATCAGCAGCGGGAATGCTTCCGAAGGTGCGTCTGAACCCGTGATAAGCATACCGGACAATGCGAGCGGAAAGTTCAATTTAGACTTTATTATTACAAGAGATAACGAAGATGCAAGGATAATATCCGGTGATGAGTTCAGCTGTCCCGGAACGGCAGAAGTAAATATCCCGGCTGAACAGTTTGACGACAACTCAGTAGTAAACGTATATATTACAAACAGCGATACAGGTGTAAGAGCGTTCCTGATCTCATTTTACTGTGAGCGCATCGGCGATAGGAATGTTATCAGCAGAACTGACAGCAGCAACATGGAAGAAACATTCAGCTTAGTAAGCGGAAAATAATACAGTCAGTTATTCGCCGGTACAGATTATGTTTACACAGTTCATCAGAGGAACGGGGTGAAATTCAACGGGAGATCACTGATATTAAAAAGTTTCCGGATTCTGCGCTTTGCACAATAAAAATGTACCGTATATGTACAAAGCGTCAAAAATGATATGGTTCAATATAAATATGTATGATGCGCAGATCCCTGTTTTTATAAGGAATCTGCGCATCATAAATACATTTTGGGACAATTGCTGTATGACGTCGGCTGCTGAATACACAAAAACAACGTAATTTCGGTATAAGGGTTGATATTTGCATTTTAATATGTTATAATATTAAAAGTATTATATGCGAGGAGTATTATTGCATAATGAAAACCAGTGAATTCAGGGATATCATTGACTATAAACGCATTAAGGCGGATTATGATACAGGTCTTACCGATGAACAGGTCACTCAGAGAATTGAAGAAGGACTTGACAACACACCTGTTGAAGCTCCGTCAAAAACCGTTAAGGAGATACTCTCTGACAATATTTTTACTTACTTTAACCTTATATTCGTTATCCTTTCGGTACTGCTGATCGTAGTCGGTTCGTACCGTGATCTTACTTTTATGCCCGTCATCATAGCCAATGCCCTGACAGGTATCATTCAGGAGCTTCGTTCAAAATCCGTTCTTGACAAGATCTCAATGCTGAATGCTCCGGTCTCGACTGTTGTCCGCAGCGGAGAGGTCAGAAAGGTTCCGTCGAAGGAGCTTGTTCTTGATGATATAGTTATCTTCAAGGCAGGCAACCAGATATGCGCGGACGCTATTGTGGTGGACGGAAATGTTTCGGTAAACGAGTCGCTTCTGACAGGTGAATCGGACGAGGTCAGCAAAAAGCCCGGAGATACCCTTATGTCCGGAAGCTACATCGTTTCAGGCACCTGCCGCGCAAGACTGGAAAAGGTGGGCAGGGAATCATATATATCAAGACTCACCATTCAGGCTAAAAAGACAAAAAAGGGCGAGCAGTCCGAAATGATACGCTCGCTCAACAGGATCGTAAAGTTTGCAGGCTTTGCTATAATACCTATCGGCATCATTCTTTTCTATCAGGCTTACTATCTCAGTCACGAGACAATAAGGGCAAGTGTTCAGTCAATGGTGGCGGCTGTAATAGGTATGATACCTGAAGGACTTTTCCTGCTTGCGAGTGTTGCTCTCGTTATCAGTACCATGAAGCTTGCTGTCAACAAGGTACTCGTACATGATATGAAATGCATTGAAACTCTTGCGCGTGTCGATGTGCTTTGTGTGGACAAGACCGGCACCATCACCGAGAATACCATGACAGTTTCGGCTGTCGTGAATGCCGCGGAGGGAGATGACGACGACCGTATAGAGGGGCTGCTCAGTGATTTTGCTGCGGCTCAGGATTCGGACAATGAGACTATGGCTGCTATAAAGAATCACTTCCACTGTCCGGCAGGCAGGACAGCTGTTGCGGCTACAGGCTTTTCGTCGGAGTTCAAGTACAGCAGCGTAACATTTGAAAAGGATTCATATGTACTGGGTGCTCCCGAATTCATTCTGAAAGATAATATAAGGGATCACCGTGAGCTTATCGACTCATACAGCCACAAGGGCTACCGTGTGCTCGCTTTCGGCAGATACAAAGGTCTCCCCGACGGAAAAGCGCTCACTTCAGCTGTGGAGCCGGTCTGCTTTGTTATAATGTCCAACCCGATAAGAAAGAACGCTCCTGAGACTTTCGGATACTTTGCTGAACAGGGCGTGGAGATAAAGGTAATATCAGGAGATAATCCCGTCACTGTATCAGAGGTCGCCAAACGCGCAGGCATAAAGAATGCCGGGAATTATGTTGACGCTACGACTCTTACCACGGAGAGTTCAATAAAGGAAGCTGTGACAAGATATACGGTATTCGGAAGAGTTACTCCGGAACAGAAGAGAAAGTTCGTAAGAGCACTGAAAAAAGCAGGAAAAACAGTTGCCATGACCGGCGACGGTGTCAACGATGTGCTTGCGCTCAAGGACGCGGACTGTTCGGTTGCTATGGCTTCGGGAAGCGATGTTGCGGCACAGGCCGCTCAGCTCGTACTGCTGGAGTCGGACTTCTCGAAAATGCCCGATGTTGTGGCAGAGGGCAGAAAGGTAGTAAACAACATTGAGCGTTCAGGCAGTCTGTTTATAGTAAAGAATATATTCTCATTCATCATTGCTATACTTTCAATATGCTTCGGCATGAAGTATCCGCTTCTGCCGTCGCAGTTATCGCTCATAAGCGTGTTCACCATCGGACTTCCTGCGTTCTTCCTCTCATTCATGCCCAACCGTGAACTGATACGGGGACGTTTCATAATGAATATACTGCTGAAGGCTCTTCCTGCGGCACTTACCGATGTTCTTGTAGTCGGAGCCATGATATATTTCGGAAATATCTTCAGCGTTGGTCCGAACGATATCGCTACTGCTTCAACGATACTGATGAGTATTGTCGGCATGATGATACTCTATCAGATATCAAAGCCGCTTGACGTTCTGAAAATGGGTATATGGATAGGCTGCGGCATTGGTCTTGTATGCTGTATGGTATTTGTAAGCGACCTGTTCTCTATATCATCCATGTCAAACAGATGTATCATTCTCTGCGTGAACTTCTCAATTATCGCGGAGCCCTGCCTGAGATATCTGACCATGATAACCAAAAAGGTGCAGGACTTCTTTGTGAAGGAAGAAACAAAAAAAGAATAGTATAAAAGGCAGTTCGTTATGAACTGCCTTTTAAATCACTTTTTTCTGAAAAGACCTTTTTTCTCATAGGGCTCGGTGGTTATGCCAAGAACCTTATAGCCGTCCTTTTCAACAGCTTCCCTGAGTTTGTTTTCGTCCGGTTCTTTTTCGGTTATCAGTTCTGTGGTGCCTTTTTTGTGCGAGGAAGACACTTTTTCTGCGGATACCGCTGCGCGTACTGCCTCATTGACGTGAGCCTCGCACATTCCGCACATCATGCCTTCTATCTTGATTACAGTTTTGAACATAGTCATTCAGCTCCTTAGGTTAGTATATACTGACAATATAATTTTACCCTCTTTTCACTATTTTGTCAAGAGCAGAAGATATAGCCGCTGATACAGCGTTTTGCTCCGGCTTACTTATCCGGTTTGACTTTTTGTGTGAAATATGGTAATATATGTATTAGAAATTTACGCTTTTACGCAAAAGGAGTAATTTTATCATGAAAAATATTTTCAGGAGAGCTGCGGCTTTCCTTGTTATAACAGCACTTGTCTTTACTGCTCAGCTCTGGCTGCCTTTCAGCCAAAATGTCCATGCGGCAGCTTTTGGAGTATGGCCTACCGAATCAAGATTCAAAAATATCACCACATATTTTGACGGTTCAAGAAATGTGAACGATGTTTCAGGATATCACAACGGTATTGATATTGAAGCAGACGGCGGCAGCAGCATTTTTGCCGCTTACGGCGGAAAGGTCATTTCAGCGGACTGGAAGGACGGCTACGGCTATATGGTAATACTTTACCATTCCGACCTCGGAGTATATACCTTCTACGCCCATGCCTCACAGCTTCTTGTCAGTGCGGGAGCGGCTGTCAATCAGGGCGATATCATCGCACAGGTTGGAAGTACGGGAAATTCCTCCGGAAATCACCTGCATTTCGGAATCTGCGATACATTGCAGGCAGGCTGGCCGGCACGTACCTACTATGATCCGCTCAGTTATTTTACATATTCCGACAATGCCGGAGGCGGTACGACAGTTGCTCCGCCAACGACGACAGCTGAGCCTGAGTGCAGCTGTACCGATGACTGTGCAGGAGCGTATACCACCAAGGGCGTTGTGACATACCTCAATATCAGAGCCGGACATAATACCACGTCAGCTGTGATCGGAGAGATACCTGCCGGCGCTGAGTTTACCGTGACCAAGGGCAACGGCGAATGGGCTCATGTTGAATACAACGGCAAGAAGGGCTACGCTTCAATGGCATATATGCAGCTCAAATCCGAGCTCAAGTCGGGTATGACGATAGCAGGTGCCACATCTCCTTCGGGAACTATTTCCAAGGGCAGTGCTTTTTCGATTAAGGGCGTAATTACGTCGAATTTCAAGATCACAAAGGTCTATGGCGGCGTTTATTTCCGAGGCGGAGAGGTCACCAGCCAGTATGCGGAGGCTGTGCCCAATGCTGTGAAATATGATCTCTCTTCCTACTTTGACCGCAATATCGTTTTCAACGCCCTGAACGACGGTGATTATACCTACAAGATAACTGCCGAGGACGAAAAGGGTGGGAAGTTCGAGCTGGTGAAAAGCGATTTCATAATAGGCAAGGGAAGCGGTACAGCAGCAGAAACGGCTGTTGCAGGCGACATTAACGCCGACAAGAAGCTGGATATATCCGATGTGGTGATCCTGCAGGATCATCTGCTGAACAAGTCGGAGGGCTTCACCAAGGAGCAGTATGAGGCTTCAGATCTCAATAAGGACGGAAATGTTGACGTTTTTGATCTTGTAGCCATAAAGAAGGCTGTCATAAAAGCTGCGGAATGAATAATGAAAAAAATGATCCCGGAGGCGCTCTGCTTCCGGGATTATTTATTAACTATATCATGCTTGTTTTGACTGCTGAGTATTAATTACGCTATAGAACCAAAAGAATGATCCTCAGGGTTTGTGGTATCAGTGATAACGACTTCAAAATCATTACTGATATCTGCGTCCTTGTCCACTTCGATAAAGATATGCCAGTAGGAGATAACCGTATCGCCCATTTTAAGTGTGCGGTCTATTTCCACTTTATTCCTTGTCACATTTGTAACCTTGTGACAGTCAGGAGCTGACATGAATTCACGCAAAAGTACCATTACCAGTTTGTGACTGCCGAACCATTCTTCGGTATACTCCTTTATATCTTCCGAATAGAGCTGTGAATAATATGTTTCCGAGGTGTAAGCCTTTTCCATTAAGGAAGCTTTGTAATCGGCTATATAGCTGTCGAGTTTTTCGCGGCTTGTTATTATCTTTGTCTGGGGATAGGAGGTGTCATTTTTTCCGTCAGTGCTTACATATTTTGCTTTGAAGTCGTAAGAAGCTTTTGATTCTGCGGCAGATGTTGCAGTTGTAACTGATGATATAGTTGTTGAAGCTGTAGTTTTATTTACCTTGGTTGTTTTAGAAGAGGTAGTAGTTGTCTTTGTCGTTGTAGTAGTTGTTGTTGTCGTTGTTGTCGTTGTTCCTGTCGGGTTACCGGAGAAGCTTCCTGCGCCGAGAAGGTATCTCTGAAGAGACACAAGATCTGCTACGTTTACTATGCCGTCAGAGTTTATATCAGCTCTGTGAGAATACTGTCCTATGCCTGCAAGAAGATTGACCATCATTCTTCTGAGGAGAGCAAGGTCGAATACGTCAACAACGCCGTCATCGTTCAGATCGCCTGCTGCTCCTTCGTTATCATGCCTTTGTTCGTTAAGTTTGCTCATATAGGACTGTACTCCGCCTTCGGCTACGTAAGCGTAGTCAACGAAGAAATCGGTATTGCTGCCGGTCGTTTCGATACGGATAGTGGTATTCTGTGCTCTCTCTGGAATTGTATATGAGGTAGTTGAAAGATCAGTCCATTCGCCCTTTTTTGCTTTGACTGCGGCAGCTTCATCGAACTTATCGAAACCGTTCTCGTCTGTATACATGACTGTGAGTATAAAATCTGTCGCTTCTTCTGTATCCTGTTTTACCGCCGCGCCGAAGCTGATAGTATCGCCGGGGAAGAAGTTGTGGGAAATTGGCAAGACAGGACCGTCCCATTCCTCTATACGGTCGGATACGAGCACACATTTATCGTTTGCGCTTCCATAGTAGCCGTTTTCGGATACTGACATACTGCAGTCATAGTAGGGGGACCAGTCAAGGATAGGAGCAATGTCAAAATTGTATATGTAATAATAACCGTAGATGTTGGTAAAATTCAGCCGCGGATTATATGAATTTGGACCGAATCTGATTATCTGTACGGGGGTGGAAGATTCATGTCCGCTTAACAGGATTTTATTCACGTCCGCCGAGCCGCTGGAGTGATGATTTTCAAAATACAGGCACACTTCATAAAGAGTTCCCGACATATCAAGTCCTAACTGCTCCCAGGTCTGAAAATGCTTGCAAAAGCTGACATCACCCTCGATATGGTTGTTCTGGTTGTTATTTACCGGATTCTCTGTGCGTATGCTCCAGTACTGAGGGAATGATGTCGTTCCGTCAAGACTGGGCTGATTATAGACCATATTCCTGTACAGGTCATAGGTATTGCCGTCAATTATGTATGAGCCGCAGTCCTCGGCGGTTGAATACATTGGAGAAGGTTTGACAGCTCCCCATGCCTCGACGATGTAATACTCAACAAGAGGATTTCTTGTCCAGCCGTGAACAGCCATGAAGGAATCGCCCTTAGGGAAATAATCCACCTCATAATCAATTGTACGCCAATTCGTGGATATTTGACGGGAACTCTTCTTTTGTGAGTCGAAATTCTTGCCCATACAGAAAATGCATTCCTCTACATCTTTCCATGAGCAGGTGAACGAGTTGGTATCAGTTTCCATATCAGCTTCTCCGATACTGCCCTTGTTCCACATCTCATAGTCGTACTGACCGCTCATGCCTCTTTTAGTCTTATCAGCTGCAGAAGCTGTGAACGGTATACAGGACAGGAGCATCAGTGCTGAAACAAAGCCACTGATTATCCTGCGGATTTTTTTGGCTCCCATTATATCACTCCTTTACATGAATACCAAAAAAGTATCATTAAGTAAGCAATAATGGCGAAAATTCCCCCATTATCGCTACCTATATTATAATATGAATAACAAGTGAAATGCAAGCCAAAACTTGTGAAAAGTTGTCAACAGTGCCAAAAATTGCTTGTGTGTTGAAAAAAATAGAGGCTTTTTGCGGGAGGAATAACAGCGTATCCGGCAGGTAACTGAACGCGAATCTCCCGATAAATTAGGAAAAAAATGAACAAAAGTATAGCAATGTATAGATATTTTTGCTTCGATAGCAAATAATGATATGTTTAGCGCAAAAATGATATTTGTGGTAGAAATATTACCATTTTTGACAAAAATTTGGTATAATGGGCTGATAAATATACATTATAATTTAATAAAATATAAAGAAATTGTGAACTTTGACCGTCGAAAGTTCACAGTTAAAACGAAGGGAAATAATAAAAAGCAAATCCAAAAAATTAAAATGGGGGCAGACTTATGAAAAAACTTTTATCATTTGTGACTGCTGCAGCTTTGTCATGCACAGCGCTGGCAACAGTCCCGGTAACTCAGGTCATGGCTGACAATCCATGTATCCAGACTATCTACAGCACAGACCCCGCGCCGATGGTGTATAATGATACGGTATATGTATACACAGGACGCGACAAGGACAACTCAGACTTCTACTATATGCCCGACTGGCACTGCTATTCCTCCCAGGATATGCAGAACTGGACAGATCACGGTATGCTGCTTTCGTGGAATTCTTTCACGTGGGGCAAGGAGGACACCGCATGGGCTTCACAGTGTATAGAACGCAACGGTAAGTTCTATTACTATGTGACTCTTGAGCACAAAAACGGCGGCGGAAGAGGTATAGGCGTTGCTGTAGCAGATTCGCCGACAGGTCCTTTCAAGGACGCAATAGGCAAACCGCTCTGCGGTCCCAACTGGGACTATATCGACCCGACGGTGTTCATCGACGACGACGGTCAGGCATGGCTCATGTTCGGAAATCCCACCTGCTACTACGTCAAGCTGAAGGAGGACATGGTTACTCTCGACGGTCAGATCGGTAATTTCAATATGAATTCATCTACCTTCGGTCCCGGAGGAGGAAAGGCTTCCTCTTATGGTGAGGGACCGTGGTTCTATAAGCGCGGCGATCTCTATTATCTCGTTTTTGCTGCGTTCTACAATGGTGAGGGCTCGGAGAGCATAGGCTACTCAACAGCTCCTTCGCCAACGGGTCCGTGGACCTACCGCGGACAGGTGATGAAGAAGCATAACTGCTTCACAAATCATCCTGGCGTTATTGATTTCAAGGGACATTCCTACCTCTTCTACCATGACGCAAGCCTTCCCGGCGGCGGAGACTTCGACAGAAGTGTCTGCGTTGACGAGTTCCAGTACGGCTCGGACGGCTCTATCCCGACTATATCACCCACAAAATCCGGTCCCAAGCAAATAGCTTCTCTTGATCCCTACAAGCGGGTAGAGGCTGAGACTATATGCTTCTCATCAGGAGTCAAGACGGAGAAGTGCGACAACGGTGGAATGAACATCTCCAATATCCGCAACGGCAGCTATGTCAAGGTTAGCGGCGTTGACTTCGGAAACGGTGCCGACAAGTTTACCGCAAGCGTTGCTGCAAGCGGCAACGGCGGCGATATCGAGATATACCTCGACGGTCTCAGCGGCAAGAAGATAGGTACCTGTTCTGTTCCGGGAACAGGCGGCTGGCAGAGCTGGGAGGAGGTATCCTGCACAGTAAGCGGCGCCAGCGGAGAACATGACCTTTACTTCAAGTTCACCGGCGGAAACGATTACCTGTTCAATGTGGACTGGTGGCAGTTCGGCGGAGAGGGCGGATCTTCTTCAGTAACCACAACTGTTACTACAGCGCCGGATGATAATACAACGGCTACAACTACTGTAACGACCGTAAAGCCTGACGATCCCGACGGCTATATCAGGCACTGGACCTTTGAGGGCAGCGACGATAACTGGGAAGGCAGAGGAAGCGCTTCTGTAAGCGCTTCGTCAAAGGAGGCTTTCCAGGGCAGCGGCTCTCTCTACTGCTCAGGCAGAGAGGATTCGTGGAACGGTGCTACTGTAAGTATCGACGGAGATGTGACTGCGGGCAAGACCTACAGCTTCAGCGCTAATGTGATGCAGAACGAGGGAAGCGATTCCGAGAAGTTCTATTTCACCATGCAGTACAGCGACGGAAGCGGTACAAATTATGTAAAGATAGCCAATGCTTCTCCCATGAAGGGAAAGTGGGCTCAGCTTGCGAACAAGAGCTTCACGGTGCCCTCAGGCGCTTCAGATATATACATATACATCGAGTCGGAATCCGGCAACACCAGCTTCTATGTAGACGATGTGGCGATAGCTGCCGGAGGCACGTCCATAGACGGAGCTGTCGGGGGACAGTCCATACTTGGCGACATCAATTCGGACGGCTGCATAAACGCGCTGGACGTAAGCGCTGCAAGAAGGCTTATCCTCAGCGGCAGCAAGGACACTTCGCTGGTAAAGCTTGCAGACGTTGACAGAAGCACGGAGTTTGAGGTGAACGACCTGATACTCCTTCAGGAATTCGTTCTCGGCAAGATAAAGGAATTCCCGGATAATACTCCTGAACCTCAGGTAACTCCTTTCGATTACGACTCAAATAAGCAGTACAAGGAAGCTCCCGGCAATTACTTCAACAATTGCCAGCAGGCGGGAAAGGTTGTTAAGGAGAGCTACAACGGTATAAACGGCGGAAACAACCTGAATGTTTACCTGCCCTACGGCTACGATGCCAGCAAGCAGTACAACATATTCTATCTCATGCACGGCGGCGGAGAGAACGAGAACACTCTTATCGCCCAGGACGATACAATGATTCAGAATATGTTGGATCATATGATCATGAACGGTGAGCTTGAGCCTCTTATCGTTGTATTCCCTACATTCAACAAGACTGAGGCAGGACGCTTCTACAGCGAGTTCCGTCAGAGCGTAGTACCTTTCGTTGAGGGCAAGTATTCCACTTACGCAAAGAAGGATACCTCACAGAGCTCTTTGCAGGCTTCAAGAATGCACAGAGCATACGGCGGCTTCTCCATGGGCTCGATTTCAACATGGGCTGTATTAGAGAACTGTCTTGACATCGTCGGATACTATATGCCTCTCAGCGGTGAGAACCGTGACGCTAATTCTGCTTATGACAGAGCAAAGCTGATAGCAGATGCAGTTGACAAGTCGGGATTCAAGAAAAATCAGTATTTCATCTTTGCGGCTACGGGCTCAGAAGATATAGCATATCCGAATTTTAATCCTCAGATAGAGGAAATGAAGAAAATGAGCCAGTTCGTATATACCTCTGACTTCTCAAAGGGCAACTTCTACTTCATGGTAGCTCCCGGAGCAACTCACTGGTGGGGATACGTAAGACACTATGTCTATGACGCACTGCCTTACTTCTTCCACGAAACAGGTACATAATAACATAGATGCTTTTTGTCAAGCTCACCATAAATGATATGGTGAGCTTGATTCAAGTAACATATCGTGCTTGATTAGTTCACATTTTAATGTTATAATATTACTATAGTACCATGAAGTGAGGTGACATGAATGAGCGATTATACCGAAAAGTATATATCATCCCATCTTTTCCTTAAACGTGAGGAAGGCTTTGAGCACGCGCCCTTTGACCGCGAGATCGCTTGCTATGAGAGTATCTGCTCCGGAAATATCGAGCTTGTGAAGGTGTTTGCCACTCCGCTGTGCAGTGAAGGCTACGGTATACTCAGCAAGGATCCTCTCAGGAATCTGAAGTACCATTTCTCTATATCGGCTGCACTGATCGCAAGATTCTGCATCAACAGCGGCATGACTCTTGAGGAAGCTTATAATCTTAGTGACATATATATAATGAAGGCTGACGAATGCAGGACTGCGGACGAAGTCCACGCTGTACATCAGGAAATGATAGAGGGCTATACACGCCATATGAGAAGAGTGCGCAACAGCGGTATCTACTCAAAGCAGATCGTAAGAGCCCTGGATTACATAAGCGACCACCTCCACGGAAAGATAATGATAGAGGACGCTGCTGATTTCCTGAAGATAAGTCCGGCATACCTCTCACGTCTTTTCAAGTCGGAAACCGGTATTGCCTTCAGCAACTATGTCAGCAAGACGAAGGCTGAGGAAGCGGCAAATCTGCTGACTTTTTCAGAGTATACCGATTCGGAGATAAGCAACCTTCTCGGTTTCAGCTCTCAGAGCTATTTTATCAAGATATTCAAGAAGTATCTTGGCGTAACGCCGAAGGAATACAAGAAGCGTTACAAATTCCCTGATTTTATGAAAGAGAATAAATAAATCTATATATCCCTCGCACAGCTTTGATACCCGTATGGAATATAATGTATATTTAACGGTGAGCTGACTTTTCTGAAAAGTCTCACACGGTAAATGACAAAAAATTCTGTAAGAGTATCAAAGTGAAACGGGGGATAACATTTTGTGCAGATATCATAATATTGCCAAATTTGACAATAAAATAATATAAAAACAGATTTGATAATGTTATAATCTACACAATGAATAAAAAGGTTCATAACTGTTGAATCGGTAATCTGTCATAGACTGAAATTCAGAAAATGGAGAAATGACAATGATAATTAATAATGTGGGCTTTGATCACTGCCATGACGCAGACTTTTTTATAGACAGACCGGAGGGAAGCGGTGACTATCTGCTTCTGCTTGTGCGTACTCCTGCTGTGTTTGAGATAGACGGCAGGGAGATGCTTACGCCTGCAGGCACGGTGTTTATCTATCCTAAGGGCAGACCTCAGCGTTACCGCTGCGTTCCGCTGAATGTATTCGAGAACGACTGGGTCCATTTCGACTTTGAAAGCTTCGCCGAAGAAGAGGAGTTCCGCAATATGGAGCTTCCGCTTGAAACGCCTGTGCCAATGCCTCTGGAATTTCTGAGCTACTGCGTAAAATCCATAGCTTATGAGAGATATTCGGACAACCCTTGCAGGGCGAAGTCGGCAGAGCTGTTTATGAAGCTAATGTTCATAAAGATAAAGGAAAAAAATCAGAACAGTATCTCCGGCAGGCGCAGTACCCAGTACGAGCTTATATCGACCGTTCGCAACAAGATATACTGCCGCCCCTATGAGCAGCGTACAGTGGACAGTACAGCCCATGAAGTACGTATGAGCAGGTCGGCTTTCCAGCACGCTTACAAAAAGCATTTCGGCATGACTTTCATAGAGGATCTTGTCAGGAGCCGTGTGAGTTACGCGAAAATGCTGCTTTCGACCACAAATATGAATATAAATGATATTTCCGCAAGCAGCGGATATCACAGTTATGTTCATTTCGCAAGGCAGTTCAAGGAACAGACCGGATATACTCCGTCGGAGTTCCGCAGAAGTACACAGAATGTAACATGATGTGCCGCAGCAGCTTCGTGTGTTGCAGCATATTCTGTTTCAATAAAAAAGAATTTATACAGTGACCTTTGTCACGGAATGAGAGGGCAGACTATGGAAAAGCATACATTCAAGCGCTGTGCCGCAGTTTTTGCAGCCTGCGCGCTGATGACCTATCCCTTAACTGCAATGACGCTCAATGCTACGGCAGCTGACGGCGTTACTTTGTGGGGCGACGCAAACTGCGACGGTACAGTTGATATGGGCGACGCTGTAATTGTTATGCAGGCTCTTGCGAATCCAAACAAGTATGGTGTTAACGGTACAGACGCAAACCGTATAACAGAACAGGGCATAAGAAACGCGGACGTTTATGAGAACGGTTCTTACCTTACAAGTACGGATGCGCTTTCGATACAGAAGTATCTTCTGCATACCATAAAAGAGCTTCCCGAATCCTATCTGCCGAACAGCGGAGATAATACTACAACAACTACCACCTCCACGACTACTACAACTACCACAACAACGACCACGACAACAACTACTACCACCACAACTACAACACCTCCTACAACGACAACTACTACAACTACAACAGCTCCAAAGCTGAATATAACTGATTATGGTACTCCTATGAATTCCTCAGCTACAATGGTCGAGGATTTCAGAGACGGTTCGTCAAAATATTTCATTGCTTCCGACGGCTGGGAGAACGGTGATCCCTTTGATTGTGGCTGGTACAAGTCACAGACTTCTCTTGACAAGGGCTGTCTGACACTTTCAATAGACAAGGACAAGAGCGGCAAGTATAACTATGCCGGCGCTGAGTACAGGACAAATGATTTCTATGGCTTCGGCTACTATGAGACTTCCATGCAGGCAATAAAGAATGACGGAGTAGTATCATCGTTCTTCACTTATACAGGTCCTTCCGACGATAATCCGTGGGACGAGATAGATATCGAGATACTCGGAAAGGACACCACAAAGGTACAGTTCAACTACTATACCAATGGTCAGGGCAACCATGAGAAGATGTACGACCTCGGTTTCGACGCTTCACAGGGCTTCCACACCTATGGCTTTGACTGGCAGCGCGACCACATCACATGGTATGTTGACGGAAAGCCCGTTTATACGGCAAACAGCAATATCCCTCAGACTCAGGGCAAGATAATGATGAACACATGGCCCGGCAGAGGCGTTGACGGCTGGCTCAATCACTACAACGGAAATACTCCACTGACAGCTTACTATCAGTGGGTAACATACGATAATAATTGCGCTTCGGGCGGCGGAAACAATCAGCAGCAGAACCCGTGGGAGCAGGGCGGCAATAACCAGCAGCAGAACCCATGGGAGCAGGGAAACAACGGTCAGCAGGGCGGTTCTATCCAGGATCACGGAACTGCTATGAATACCTCAGCTACAATGGTTGAGGATTTCAGAGACGGTTCGTCAAAGTATTTCATAGCCTCTGACGGCTGGGAGAACGGCGATCCCTTTGACTGCGGCTGGTACAAGTCACAGACTTCTCTCGGCAAGGGTTACCTTACACTTTCGATAGATAAGGACTACTCAGGCAAGTACAATTACGCAGGCGCTGAGTACAGAACCAATGATTTCTATGGCTTCGGCTACTATGAGACTTCCATGCAGGCAATAAAGAATGACGGTGTTGTTTCATCATTCTTCACATACACAGGTCCTTCCGACGATAATCCGTGGGACGAGATAGATATCGAGATACTCGGCAAGGATACTACAAAGGTACAGTTCAATTACTATACAAACGGTCAGGGCAACCATGAGAAGATGTACGATCTCGGTTTCGACGCTTCACAGGGTTTCCATACCTACGGATTTGACTGGCAGCGCGATCACATTACATGGTATGTTGACGGAAAGCCTGTTTACACAGCAAACAGCAACATTCCCCAGACCAAGGGCAAGATAATGATGAACACATGGCCCGGCAGAGGTGTTGATGAGTGGCTGAATCACTACAACGGAAAAACTCCTCTCACAGCTTACTATCAGTGGGTAACATATGATCAGAACGGAGCTTCCGGCGGCAATAACCAGCAGCAAGGCGGTAACAACCAGCAGCAGGGCAACAATAATCAGTGGCAGAATCCCTGGGAGCAGGGAAACAACGGTCAGCAGGGCGGAAATAACCAGCAGTCAGGTCAGACAGCTTCAGGTCTGACAGACTACGGTACAGCTATGAATACTTCAGCTACTATGGCTGACGATTTCAGAAAGGGCTCATCACGCTACTTCATTGCTTCCGACGGCTGGGAGAACGGCGATCCCTTTGACTGCGGCTGGTACAAGTCACAGACCGCTTTCAAGGACGGCGCTCTTACACTCAGCATAGACAAGGACTACAGCGGCAAGTACAATTACGCCGGCGCTGAGTATAGAACCAATGATTTCTACGGCTTCGGCTACTATGAGACTTCCATGCAGGCAATAAAGAATGACGGAGTAGTATCATCATTCTTCACCTATACAGGTCCTTCCGACAATAATCCGTGGGACGAGATAGATATCGAGATACTCGGAAAGGACACTACAAAGGTACAGTTCAACTACTATACCAATGGTCAGGGCAATCACGAGTTCATGTACAATCTCGGATTCGACGCTTCTCAGGGCTACCATACCTACGGCTTTGACTGGCAGCGCGATCACATTACATGGTATGTTGACGGAAAGCCTGTTTACACAGCAAACAGCAACATTCCTCAGACACCCGGAAAGATAATGATGAACACATGGCCCGGCAGAGGTGTTGACGAGTGGCTGAATCACTATAACGGAAAGACTCCTCTTACGGCACGTTACCAGTGGGCGACCTACAACAAGCAGTAAGTGTTTGTCATTAAGATAACATCCTTCCATTATACATAAAGCTGAAGGGCGGTACGATAGTACCGCCTTTTGGTATATATGCATATAAAAGTTTATAAGAAAAAAAGCACCGAAGTATTGATACTTCAGCGCTTTTGATGTATAATTATGTATGGTCTGATATTTTGTAAAGAGTCTTGAACTCTGTCGGAGTGCAGTTCTTGGCTTTCTTGAATGCACGGTTGAATGTGGTGAGACTTGCAAAACCTGCGCGCATCGCCACCTCCGTTACAGAGAGATTCGGATCGATCAGCAGGCGTTCTGCGGCTTTGATGCGTTTGCTGTTTATATATTGTATATAAGAAACATTATTGTATTTCTTGAATATCCTTGAGAAATGGTATTTGCTGTAACCTGCTATGGAAGCGATCTTTTCAAGGGGGATCTCCTCCATATAGTTCTGATTGATGTATTTCATTATCATTCCGAACTTTCGTGTGTCGTCGCGTCCCGCAACGTCGTTCGAGAAAGCGTCGGCGGCAATGGTGAGCTGATATTCGCGCACAGCAGCGAGTATGTTTACAAGTGAAAGATATATCCTTACGTCTGCAAGAGTTGATTTTGAATAGTATTCAGAATAGATATCAAGTATGTTCTTCCTCGATAATACGTAGAGCTCCTTGCTGAGAGAGGGGGTTATGTGGAACGGAGCCGAAAAAACAGGCGTGAGCGCTTCGAGGGCGGGAACGTCGCTTATAATGCTGTTCTCACACTGGAAAATGATGCGTCTGCCTTCCTGAGCGGGCATCGAGTGAAGCTCGCCCGGCGGTATTATTATTATCTCCTTTTCATTCAGATGATAATTTTTTCCGCCTACTGTAACTGTGAAGCCATTGTGAAGAGGGATTATGACTTCTACGGCGTTATGCCAGTGAGTGGGATATTCTTCCACTTCGTCATTATCATATAATAGTACGAAGCGCTGATTTTCATACTCAACTGTCTCATAATCGCCTGACAGATTTTTAATCATGACTGACCTCCTTATAATCAATAATAAATGTTAATAACATATTAATACCCGTTCCGGTAGATGTGTCGCCATCACAAATACCGATATTTTCAGCTATATTATACACTACATTTATGTCATTTGTAAAGTGGGTTGGGTAAAAAACTGAAAATGTTAGCAATTCCTGAGTAAAAACTATTAAAAAAGCCGCAATATTTGATTAGTATTAATTGTTTAAGTGTATTATAATATTTACAGAGTAAACGAAAGGTGATATATGATGTCTGTTAACTACAAAGAATCCGATTATAAAAACTATGGAAGGTGTGCCTGGCTCGATAACGGCAGGATAAAACTGATAGCTACTGTTGATGTTGGGCCGAGAATAGTTTTTTTCGGTGCTTCAAACGGCGCAAATATGCTCTTTGAGGATATAGACAGGAACTTTTATGAGATAAACAACGGCTATGGCGTGTGGTACGCTTACGGCGGACACCGTATCTGGTCTGCGCCGGAGGTCATGCCTGAAACTTATCTCCCTGACAATACAAGGATCGAGTCATTTTTCGATAACGGTGTGCTCACTCTCAGACCTGCAATGACAAAATTTGATAAGCAGTTTGAGATCGTGGTCACAATGGGCGAAGGAAATTCGGTCATAATTGAAAACAGGATCATCAATTGCTCTGATAAACCTGCTGAATACGCTCCGTGGTCGGTTACAGGCCTTGCGGCAGGAGGGACCGAAATAATCCCGCTGTGCCGTGATGACAATGGTTTCCTTCCGAACAGGACAATGGCGCTCTGGAGCTATTCCGATATAAAGGACGAACGCTTTGAGCTGAACAACAAATATGCTCTCCTGAAACAGGATTCAAAGAAAAAAAAGCCGTTCAAGGCAGGATTCAATGTTACAGACAAGAAGATAGTTTATATAAAGGACAGCCAGGTGCTCAAAGTCAGCTTCGATGATTATAAACAGATCGTTTATCCCGATTTCTGCTGTAATTTTGAAACTTATACCAACGATCTGTTCCTTGAGTGCGAGATACTCGGCGAGCTGAAAAGCTATCAGCCCGGTGAGACAGCGTCTATCAGGGAAGTGTGGGAGATATCCGACACAGGCGGTTCTCCTGAAAAATTTATAGAAGAATTTGTAAGCAAAATATAATATGAAAGGAGAATGCTTGTGGAAAAATACATGAATGAAGCATTATCCGCACTTGAAAGAGCCGAGGACATTACGGACAGGCTTTCAGTCGAAGAACAGGCTGAACAGCTCAAGTACGATGCGCCGAAGGTGGAACGACTGGGGATACCGGCTTACAATTGGTGGAGCGAAGGCTTACATGGAGTCGCAAGAGCAGGAACAGCAACAATGTTCCCTCAGACGATCGGTCTTGCGGCAATGTTTGATGAAGAGGCTGTGCATAAGGCAGGAGAGATAACTTCTGTTGAAGCAAGAGCCAAGTATAACGAGTATTCAGCACACGGCGACCGTGATATATACAAGGGACTTACCCTTTGGTCGCCAAATGTCAATATATTCAGGGACCCAAGATGGGGAAGAGGTCAGGAGACCTACGGTGAGGATCCGTTCCTTACTTCCAGACTCGGCGTTGCATACGCAAAAGGTCTTCAGGGAGAAGGAAAGGTTCTCAGAACAGCTGCCTGTGCAAAGCATTTCGCAGTTCACAGCGGTCCGGAAGCCACAAGACACGAATTTGACGCAAAGTCCAACATGAAGGACATGACCGAAACATACATCGCTGCTTTTGAAGCACTTGTAAAGGAAGCAAAGGTTGAAAGCGTAATGGGTGCGTATAACCGTGTGAACGGCGAACCTGCCTGCGCAAGCAGTTTTCTTATGAGCAAGCTCAGCGAGTGGGGATTTGACGGTCATTTTGTATCCGACTGCTGGGCTCTCAGAGATTTCCATACAAATCACGGAGTTACAAAGACCGCTCCGGAGTCGGCGGCTATGGCTCTTAAAGCAGGCTGCGACCTCAACTGCGGCAATACATATCTTCACCTTCTTATCGCATATAATGAAGGACTCATCACCAAGGAGGATCTCAGAAGATCCTGTATCAAGCTGATGAGAACAAGAGTAAGGCTCGGTATGTTTGACAAGTCAACAGAATTTGACGGACTCAATTATGATATCGTTGCCTGCGATGAGCACAAGAAGTTTTCCCTTGAATGTTCGGAGCGCTCAATGGTGCTTCTCAGAAATAACGGTATTTTACCTCTTGCAGAGGGCAAATACAAGACTATCGGAGTTATCGGACCAAATGCCGACAGCGTTCCCGCACTTGAGGGCAACTACAACGGCAGGGCTGACGAATATGTCACATTCCTCAGAGGAATCCGTGAGGCATTCGACGGCAGAGTCATCTACTCCGAGGGATGTCATCTCTATAAGGACAGATGTATGCAGCTCGGTCTTCCTGACGACAGACTCGCAGAAGCTGAGATCATCGCAGAGCACTCTGACCTTGTGGTACTTGTTGTCGGACTCGACGCCACTATCGAGGGCGAAGAGGGAGATACAGGAAATGAGTTCTCATCAGGCGACAAGAACGACCTGAGACTTCCCGAATCACAGAGAAAGCTTGTTAAGACGGTCATGGCTAAAGGAAAGCCCGTTATCATAGTAACCGCTGCCGGCAGTGCGATAAATGTTGAAGCTGACTGCGACGCAATTATCCACGCATGGTATCCCGGACAGCTCGGCGGAAGAGCTCTTGCCAATATCCTTTTCGGCAAGACTTCACCCTCCGGCAAGCTCCCTGTAACATTCTATGAGGACGCTTCAAAGCTGCCTGATTTCTCGGATTACAGCATGAAGAACCGTACATACAGATACGCCAAGGGCAATATACTCTATCCCTTCGGCTTCGGACTGACCTACTCGGAGACAGAATGTTCCGACCTCAGCTTTGAAAACGGAGTTGTTTCAGTAAAGGTTACAAATACCGGCAAACGCGCAACAGAGGACGTAGTTCAGTTCTATATAAAAGGTTATTCGGAGAACGCAGTTCCCAACCACAGCCTATGCGGCTTCAAGAGAGTCGCACTTGACGCGGGCGAGAGCAGGATCGTAAAGATCACTCTTCCCGAAAGGTCAACAATGGCAGTCAATGAAAAGGGCGAGTGGGTAAAGGAAGGCAGTGAGTTCACCCTCTACGCAGGAACTTCACAGCCCGACGAGCTCAGTGAAAAGCTGACAGGTAAGAAATGCACTACTCTGAAAATAAATTTATAAAACATTATGGAGGATAAAATGGAATTTTTCAGCAACATCGGAAAAATCGAGTATAAGGGTAAGGATAGTACAGATCCTCTTTCATTCAAGTACTACAACCCTGATGAAATGATCAACGGCAAGAAGATGCGCGATCACCTCAAGTTCGCACTTTCTTGGTGGCACACAATGGGCGGCGACGGAACAGATATGTTCGGCTGCGGTACAACAGACAAGTCATGGGGACAGAGCGATCCCGCTGCAAGAGCAAAGGCTAAGGTCGACGCTGCTGCAGAGATCATGGATAAGCTCTCAATCGATTACTATTGCTTCCACGACCGTGACCTTTCACCTGAGTACGGTAATCTCAAGGATACAAACGCTCAGCTCGACATAGTTACAGACTATATGAAGTCTGCTATGGGCGACAAGAAGTGTCTCTGGGGTACAGCAAAGTGCTTCGATCATCCGAGATTCATGCACGGTGCAGGCACATCTCCTTCTGCTGATGTATTTGCATTCTCTGCTGCACAGATCAAGAAAGCTATCGAGTCTACAGTAAAGCTCGGCGGTAACGGATATGTATTCTGGGGCGGTCGTGAGGGTTACGAGACTCTCCTCAATACAAACATGGGCCTTGAACTCGACAATATGGCCCGTCTCATGAAGATGGCTGTTGAGTACGGACGTTCAATCGGCTTCAAGGGTGATTTCTACATCGAGCCCAAGCCAAAGGAGCCTACAAAGCACCAGTATGATTTCGATACAGCTACTGTTCTCGGTTTCCTGAGAAAGTACGGTCTTGACAAGGATTTCAAGATGAATATCGAAGCTAACCACGCTACACTTGCTCAGCACACATTCCAGCATGAGCTCCGTGTTGCAAGAGACAACGGTGTGTTCGGTTCGATCGACGCTAACCAGGGCGATATGCTCCTCGGCTGGGATACAGACCAGTTCCCGACAAACATTTATGATACAACAATGTGTATGTACGAAGTTATCAAGGCAGGCGGCTTCACAAACGGCGGTCTCAACTTTGACGCTAAGGCTCGCAGAGGCAGCTTTACTCCTGAGGATATCTTCTACAGCTACATCGCAGGCATGGATGCATTTGCACTCGGCTTCAGAGCAGCTCTCAAGCTCATCGATGACGGTCGTATCGACAAGTTCGTTGCTGACAGATACGCTTCATGGAACACAGGCATTGGTGCAGATATCATTGCAGGCAAGGCAGACTTTGCATCTCTTGAAAAGTATGCTCTTGAAAAGGGAGAGGTTACAGCTTCACTCTCAAGCGGCAGACAGGAAATGTTGGAGTCTATCGTTAACAATGTTCTTTTCAGCCTTTAATTAAAGACTGATGGAAATTAAATCTATTTTTCAAATGGAGGTCAAGAATATGAAAAAAGCATTATCGGTCATTTCAGCACTTGCAATCCTTGCTTCACTTACTGCTTGTAACAACGGCAGCAACGAAGGCAATGGCGGCAACTCAAGCAACACTGCCACTACAACCAAGTCAGGCGGCGATCAGCAGACTACAACAAAGGCTACTGGCAATGACGGTACAAAGGAAGTTATTAACATCTGGTCCTTCACAGATGAAGTTCCAAATATGTTAAAGAAGTTCCTCGAACTCAATCCTGACATTGCTGCAAAGTACTCATATGAGCCTTCTATCATTCCTACAACAGACGGCGCATATCAGCCTGCTCTTGATAAGGCACTTCAGGCTGGCGGCAAGGATGCTCCTGACATCTACTGTGCAGAAGCTGCTTTCGTTGTAAGATATACACAGGGCGATATGAAGGCATTTGCAAAGCCTTACAAGGATCTCGGAATCGACGTTGACGGCGGTATTGCTGCTGCAAAGACAGCTGATTACGCAGTTAAGCTCGGTACAAGAGACAACAGCGATGTTGTTGCTCTTAACTATCAGGCTACAGGCGGTGCTTTCATCTACAGACGTTCAATCGCTAAGGACGTATTCGGTTCAGACGAGCGTGAGACAGTAGAGAAGGAGATCGGTTCAAATTCAGGTAACTGGGATAAGTTCTTCGAGGCTGCTGAGAAGCTCAAGAATAAGGGCTACGGTATCATCTCTGGTGACGGTGACCTCTGGCACGCAGTTGAGAACAGCTCTGACGCAGGCTGGGTTGTTGACGGCAAGCTCCACATCGACCAGAAGCGTGAGAACTTCCTCGATCTTTCTATGAAGCTCAAGGAGAACCAGTACCACAACGATACAGAAGACTGGCAGGAGCCTTGGAAGGCTGATATGAGAGACGAAGGACCCAAGAAGATATTCGGTTACTTCGGACCTGCTTGGCTCATCAACTACACACTTGCTGAGAACAGTGGTTCTTGGAAGGATACAGGAGAGACAGATGCAGACGGCAATCCTATCAAGGAGCTCGATACATCAATCGGTACATACGGTGACTGGGCAATCTGTAATTCACCTGTAGGCTTCTTCTGGGGCGGTACATGGCTCCTTGCTAACAAGGATCTTCCTGAGAGCAAGAAGGAAGCTGTTGCTAAGTTCTTTGAGTGGGTAACTCTTGACTGCACAAAGGACGGCCTCCAGTATATGTGGGCTAACGGAACATTCAACGGCCCTGGCGGAACAAAGGACGCTGTTTCTTCTACAACAGTAATGGAAATGTCTGACGGTAAGCTCGACTTCCTCGGCGGACAGAATATGTTCGATGTATTCGTACCTGCAAACGATTATGCAGACGGTTCAAACCTCACACAGTATGATGAGAAGATCAACAGCTACTGGCGTGATCAGGTTCGTCAGTACACATCTGGTCAGAAGACAAGAGATCAGGCTATCAAGGACTTCAAGACAACAGTTTCTGATAACCTTGGCCTTGATGTAGAATAATTTTCTTAGGAGCTGTACCGCAATTCTGCGGTACAGCCCTCTTCAAAAAATAAAGGAGGCTTACGGCTTTGAAAACGAAGCTCAAGGGTATTAGTTATTCAAAATATGGATATCTATTCAGTATTCCTTTTGTTGTTGCTTTTTTGATTTTTACGCTGTATCCCACTATATATACAGCTATCCTCGGTTTTACCGACTGTAAGGGTGCCACAGGTCTGGACAATTTCCATTTCCTTGATCATCCTCTGGATAATTACAAAATGATCCTCAAAAATGAATCATTCAGGATCTCCCTGAAGAATACCGTTGTTATATGGATCATTAACTTTATCCCTCAGATATCCCTTGCCCTTCTCCTTACTGCGTGGTTTACTTCACACACAAATGAGATAAAAGGAAAAGGATTCTTTAAAGTCGTTTTCTATATGCCGAACATCATTACAGCTGCAACAGTTGCGATCCTCTTCAGGACTTTCTTCCAGTATCCTGTAGGACCGGTCAATGATATTCTTCAGTCTACGGGATTACTTAAAGAACCATTCTATTTCCTTGTAAACAAAACAGCATCAAAGCTGATTGTTGCGTTTATCCAGTTCTGGATATGGTACGGAAATACAATGATCGTTCTTATTTCAGGTGTACTTGGTATAAGCCCTGATATCTATGAAGCGGCTCAGATCGACGGTGCGAATGGTGTTCAGACCTTCTTCCGAATCACTATACCAAACTTAAAGACTGTATTGCTTTACACATTGGTTACCAGCCTTGTCGGCGGTCTCAATATGTTCGATATCCCGTTCCTGTTCAACAATGGCGGCGGTCCTGACCGAGCGACGCTTACGACGGCTGTATTTATCTATAATCAGGCGTTTGAGGTTGGATATCTGTACAACAGAGCATCAGCTGCAAGTATGCTGATGTGGCTGCTGATAGCAGTATTGTCAGCTATTCTCTTCTTTATCATGCGTGATAAGGATCAGATCAAGATCGATAAGGAAGTTAAAAAAGCAAAGAAGGAAGCTAAAAGAGCTATGAAAGGAGGAGTAAACCAGTGGCAGTGGTAAATAAAAAGCCGGGTACCTATGCTTTCAGGATAGTTGCCTATACGGTTTGTATTCTCCTTGCTGTACTCAGTCTGTTCCCTTTTGTTATTATGATAATCAACTCAACAAGAAGTTCAGGAGAGATTCAGCATCACGCTCTATCACTTATTCCGGGTTCAAACCTCAGAATAAACTGGAGTTACCTCAATGGTAAGGACTTCAATCCTTTTAAGGGTTTTGAACATTCATTATTTATCTCAGTTTGTACAACGGCACTGACTGTTTATTTCTCAACAATGACAGCTTTTGCACTTGTTGCATATGACTGGAAATTAAGAAAACCATTCTTTACATTCATTATGGCTATACTTATGATACCTGCACAGGTATCCAGTATCGGTTTCTATCATATGATGTATAAGATACACTGGACAAATACTTACTTCCCTCTTATACTTCCCGCAATAGCCGCACCAACAGTCGTATTCTTTATGAGGCAATATATGATACCGTCTCTTCCGATGGAGATCCTCCAGTCGGCAAGAATTGACGGTGCAGGTGAATTCAGGATCTTTAACCAGATCGTTCTGCCTATGATGAAGCCAGCTATGGCTACACAGGCAATATTCGCCTTCGTTACCAGCTGGAACTCGCTGTTTATGCCTCAGGTTCTCATTACTAAAATGGAAAAGTACACAATGCCTCAGATGGTTTCACTTCTTAAAGGTGACTCGTACAAGACAGAGTACGGTACAGTTTATCTCGGACTGTTCCTTACAGTAGTTCCGATCCTTATCGCATACTTCTGTCTGTCCAAGTATATCATCGAAGGTGTTGCACTTGGCGGTGTAAAGGGTTAATTTGTATTCTCGAAGTTATCACATTTTCTTTCTTAAATCATTGAAGGCTGCACTGAAAACGTGCAGCCTTCTTTGTTATTGTGGTTTTAATATTTTGTTCCGGAACTTGCATTATCAGAAAAAATGTGGTATAATATTCTTATTAATACACTGATACGGAGGACCCTTATATGTTATCAGATATCGAAATCGCTCAGAGCGCGAATATGAAGCGTATCTCAGAGATCGCTGCAGGTCTTGGGATAGCCGATGAAGACATAGAACCTTATGGACATTATAAAGCCAAGCTGTCAGAAAAAATCTTTTCAAATCTTGCTGATAAGGAAGACGGCAAGCTTATACTGGTTACAGCCATAAACCCTACTCCCGCAGGAGAGGGAAAAACTACAATAAGCGTTGGTCTTTCCGACGCACTTCGCAGGATAGGAAAAAAATCCGTACTTGCTCTCCGTGAGCCCTCACTCGGACCGGTTTTCGGCATGAAGGGCGGAGCTGCCGGCGGCGGTTACGCACAGGTAGTTCCGATGGAGGATATAAATCTCCACTTTACAGGAGATATGCACGCTATCACAGCTGCGAACAATCTTCTCTGCGCTATGATCGACAATCATCTGCAGCAGGGAAATCAGCTGAATATAGACCAGCGCCGTATCATGTTCAAGCGCTGTATGGATATGAACGACCGTGCCCTGAGAAATATCCTTATCGGTCTCGGCGGCAGAGCTAACGGTGTACCACGTGAGGACGGCTTCAATATCACCGTTGCTTCTGAGGTAATGGCTATACTCTGCCTTGCTTCTGATATATCCGACCTGAAGGAGAGGCTCGGAAATATCCTTGTAGCCTATAACCTCAGCGGAGAGCCTGTATATGCAAAGGATCTCGGATGCACAGGCGCTATGACCGCTCTCCTCAAAGACGCTCTCAAGCCTAATCTTGTACAGACATTAGAGAATACTCCTGCTTTTATACATGGCGGTCCCTTTGCAAATATCGCTCACGGCTGCAATTCCCTCAGAGCTACAAAGCTTGCGCTAAAGCTCGGTGACTATGTAGTTACAGAGGCTGGATTCGGTTCCGATCTCGGCGCTGAAAAGTTCCTTGATATAAAGTGCCGTGTCGGCGGACTTGCTCCTTCATGTGTTGTTCTTGTTGCGACAATAAAGGCTCTGAAGTATAACGGAGGCGTTCAGAAACAGGATCTCGCAAAGGAGAATATGTGGGCTCTTGAAAAGGGTATCGAGAACCTCAGGACGCATATCGAGAATATGCATAAATATCATGTTCCGGTTGTTGTTGCTATCAACAGATTTGCAACTGATACCGACGAGGAAGTGAAGTTCGTCGAGAATTTCTGCTCTGATATGGGCGTTGAGGTCTCTATGTGCGAGGTGTTCGCAAAGGGCAGCGAAGGCGGAACTGATCTTGCAAAGAAGGTATGCGAGACTATTGATCTCTGCGGAGAAAATGAGTTCAAGCCCCTTTACGATACCCACGCTACTATAAAGGACAAGGTGGAAAAGATAGCAAAGGAGATATACCGTGCGGAAGGTGTTACTTTCACGGCACAGGCTGAAAAGGCTGTCAAGGAGATCGAGAATATCGGCTTCTGGGATCTGCCTATCTGCGTCGCAAAGACTCAGTATTCACTTTCTGATAATCCGGCTCTTCTCGGAAAACCGAAGAATTTCAAAATTACTGTACGTGACGCAAGGCTGTCCGCCGGCGCAGGCTTCGTTGTAATATATACAGGCGATATCCTTACAATGCCCGGTCTTCCCAAGGCACCGGCAGCTCTTAATATAGACTGCGACGGAAACGGAAACATCACGGGACTGTTCTGATAAGGTATGAAGATAATCACACATTCTCCCGCGGAGACTATCAGGGCTGCGGAAAAGCTTGGCAGATTCCTCAGAGCCGGAGATATGATCGCATATAAGGGCGGTCTCGGCGCAGGGAAGACTACATTTACAAGAGGCATTGCCATTGGCATGGGACTTGGCGACAGCGTTACCTCTCCTACATTTGCTCTTGTGAATGAGTACCGCGGAGATAAGCTGACTCTTTACCATTTTGATATGTACCGCATAAATTCTGAGGAAGACCTTGAATCCACGGGCTTTTACGACTATCCCTTCGAGGATAATGTGGCAGCCGTGGAGTGGTCGGAGAATATCGCGGAGTTTCTCCCTGATGATACCATCTATGTCACAATAAACAGTGTGGGAGAAAACGACAGGGAAATAATTATCGAGGACGGTGGAAGATTTGCTGCTGCTTGGGATTGATACATCAGGTAAGACCGCGTCCGCAGCGCTTTTTGACTCGGATAAGGAGCTGTTCTTGGCTCAGAGTACCGTTTATACACAGAAAACACATTCACAGGTCATAATGCCCATGGTAAAGGACGTAATGGCACAGGCAGGGAAGGAGCTTTCCGACCTTGGCGGCATTGCTGCAGCGAACGGTCCCGGATCATATACGGGACTACGTATCGGAGTTGCGGCAGTAAAGGCTCTCAGCTTCGGACTGGGCGTAAAATGCTGCGGAGTATCAACGCTTCTCGGACTTGCCTGCAACAACCTTGCCTATAAGGGACATATATGCGCAATTATGAAGGCAAGAGGCGAGCTTGTCTATACCTGCACCTATAAAAGCGACGGCTACTGCGTAGAGCAGGTGACTGAGGAGCAGATAATCTCACAGGACGAGCTTGCGGAGTTCCTTGCTTTGAATGTGAAGGAGGCTATGCTCTGCGGCGACGGAGCTGCAGATTTCTACAATACATATGCATCGCCGGCGTTTATCATAGCACCGCCTCAGGGACGGCTGCAGAGCGCTGCTGGAGTATGTCTTGCAGGTATTTCAAAAAAGCTTTCAGAGCCCGGACAGCTTGAAGTATCCTATTTACAGAAGGTAAAAGCTGAAAAGGACTTAGATAATAAAAAGTTATAATATGGAGATGTTTAATATGATAGCAATAGGCTGTGACCACGCTGCTGTGGAAATGAAAAATACGGTCAGAGATTACCTCACCGAAAAGGGCTTTGAGATGAAGGATCTCGGTACTAACGGTGAGCCCTGCGATTACCCTGATATGGCGGAAAAGCTCTGCAAAGAGGTGCTTGCGGGGAACTGTGAAAAGGGCATACTCATTTGCGGAACAGGTATAGGTATGTCCATAGCTGCAAACAAGTTCAAGGGCATACGCGCTGCGCTCTGCTCCGATTCCTTCTCAACACGTTTCACACGTATGCACAACAATGCAAACGTAATGTGCATGGGCGCGAGAACTCTCGGTTCAGGACTTGCCTGCGAGCTTGCCGAGATATTCCTTACCACTGAATTCGAGGGTGGACGCCATCAGAGGCGTATCGACCTTATATCGGCGATAGAAGCCAAAAACTGAAAGGGGCTGTTAAAATATGGCAGAGCTGCACATAATCGATCATCCGCTTGTACAGCACAAGATCTCATTACTGAGAGACAAGAACACAGGTACAAAGGAGTTCCGCGAGCTTGTATCCGAAATAGCTATGTTTATATGCTATGAGGCTACAAGAGACCTTCCCCTGAAGGAGATAGAGCTCGAAACTCCTCTCGCTGTAGCAAAGACAAAGATAATATCAGGCAGAAAGCTTGCTTTCATACCTATACTTCGTGCGGGACTTGGCATGGTTGAGGGTGTCACAACTCTTGTACCTGCCGCAAAGATTGGACATATCGGACTTTTCCGTGACCCCGTCACAAAGGAGCCTGTGAAATATTACGCAAAAATGCCTGACGATATCCATGAGCGTGACGCTATAATAGTTGACCCTATGCTTGCGACCGGTAATTCAGCGGTTGCGGCTATCACTGAACTGAAGGATCTGGGCGTAAAGCACATAAAGTTCATGTGTATTATATGCTCTCCGGAGGGCGTAAAGGCAGTCCAGACCGCACATCCTGACGTAGAGATATACGCAGGAGTTATGGACGAGAAGCTCAATGAGGACAAGTATATCGTTCCCGGCGTAGGCGACGCAGGAGACCGTATTTTCGGTACAAAATAAGAAAAAAGGAGCACATAAGTGCTCCTTTTATTATTCATTCGGGAATCTCATACCCCACTGTGCGCGGCACTCGTCCATGAGTTTCATAACTGCAATAGTATCGCTGTGAGGAACGAGTGGACTTTCGGTTAGTCCGACTTCAAGGCAGCTGTGTACCTCGGCTATTTCATATTCATAGCCGTTGATATCGTCCTTGCGGACATACCGCTCGACCTCTTTTCCGTTTCTGTCATAGAGTATACCCTCATCAGTGCAGTGGAACCAGTTGCCGAGAGTGATAAAGCCCTTTGTACCTGATATTATTGCATTATTCCGGAGCTGTATCTCGAAACCGTTTTCCATTGATGAGAAAGCACCGTTTTTGTAGCGGAAAAGGATAGAGTTGCTCATATCTATCCCGTACATCATATGTGCGGAACTGATTATCTCATCAGGCATACCGAGAAGGTCGTGAGTAAGTGTTATAGGGTATATACCCAGGTCGAGGAGACAGCCGCCGCCGCAGTCTGCGCGGAATAGCCTGTCGTTCTCGTCGTAAGGGATAAAGTTGCTGAAATCAGCCTTGATATATTCGATATCACCAATAGCGCCGGAAGCTATCCACTCTTTCATTTTTTTGTATACGGGACGGCATTTCATCCACATGGCTTCCATGAAGAAAAGCCCTTTTTCCTTTGCAAATCCAAGGAGTTTTTCTGTCTGAGCGGTATTGAGAGTGAGGGACTTTTCGCACAGCACATTTTTTCCGTTTTCAAGGCAGAGCCATGCGTCGTCGAAATGCGAAGCCATAGGAGTAGCTATATACACTATCTCCGCGTCGCTTTTTTCCGCAAATTCCCTGTAGCTGCCATAGTATTCGGAGAAGCCGAACTCCTCGGCGAATTGCTTTGCTTTTTCATCAGTCCTTGAAGCAGCGGCGCACAGCTCCGCATTTTCACAGTGCTTCAGTGCGGTCGCAAAAGTGTGAGCGATCTTGCCTGTACCTATAACTCCCCATTTGTACTTTTTCATTGTTATACTCCTTTCAGCATCAGCTGTTCTGAGACTGGTCGATAACACAGTCTATAGCTATTATTACAGCAAGTACCATAATTATATCCTGTCCGTCTGCGATGTCTATCTCATAGCTGTCGCCCCAGCTCATCCAGCGCTTGTGTATCGAGGCAATGTGCTGATTGAGGCTTGATATGCTGTAGTCATGAGCGAAAAAGTCACCATTTATCTGCCAGTCGAGCCCTTCTATATAATAGCGTGGCTTCAGCAAAGTGAACTCCTTGACTATATCGGCTATATGCTGTCCGCCGGTATATACGGAAAATCTTGGCAGAAGCCTGAGCAGTCTCTGCTGCACGAATGCTACTTCGTTGTTCATATCGTCATAAATATGCATTTTCCTGCCGAGAGAGATGATCTCCGCCTCGGCTGTAAATAATACATTGCCTGCCCTATCAAAGATGTTTGAGCGCTGTTTGAGTGTAAAAACCTTTTGCTTGAAATATAGTTTCATATATTTTCCCCATATCATTATATATTCATACTCCTAAGAGCTATGACCATGTTATCTGCCCAGCTGCCAGAAGGCAACTGCGCTTGCGGCTGCGACATTGAGCGAGTCAACGCCATGAGACATCGGTATTTTCACGGTGTAATCGCAGTCGGCGACGGTTTTGTCAGCAAGTCCCTCGCCCTCTGTACCGAGAACTATTGCGAGTTTTTCGATATCTGCAAGCTCAGGAGAATCTATACTTATCGAATCGTCGCTGAGAGCCATTGCAGCAGTCCTGAACCCCATATCACGGAGCTGCTGCGGATAGTCGTGTTCGTCTGCAAGATAGGTCCATGGCACCTGAAAGACCGTTCCCATGCTTACCCTTGAAGAACGCCTGTACAGCGGGTCACAGCAGGCTGGTGTAAGCAGTACCGCGTCCATGTTGAGAGCAGCTGCGGAGCGGAAGATAGCGCCTATATTCGTAGGATTGACCACATTTTCCAGAACCGCTATGCGCCGTGCGCTTTTGCATAGCTCCTCCGCGGTCGGAACAGTTTTACGCCTGAAAGCGCAGAGCGCTCCGCGGATAAGCTTGAAGCCGGTCACTGCGGTCAACTCGTTGAAATCCGCAGTATAAACAGGCACATCGCCGCAGCGCGGCAGGAGCTCCTTCATCTGTCCTGTGATGTCTTTATGCTCCATAAGAAGGGAAAAGGGCTCATAGCCTGCGTTCAGAGCCCGTTCTATGACCTTGGGGCTTTCTGCAATGAACAGTCCCGGCTCAGGCTCGAAATAGTGGAGCAGCTGCGGCTCGGACAGCAGCGCGAATATTTGCAGCACATCGGTGCTGTTATTGTTTATCTCGATTATGTTTGACATAGTTTGCCTTTCTGCTGTAGGGAACGCCGCCCTCGGCGTTCCGAAAAAACAATGTAGGGGACGGCGTCCTCGACGTCCCGCAAGTTAAGAATTGAGAGTTGAGAGTTATGAGTTGGTGAGGTGTATCAGAATTGGAAGCAGCATTATTTTATTCATAAATACTGCCTGTGTAAAGAAGAGTGGCGATAAAATTCCAGTTAATATCCGTCGGCACTTCTTTTCCGCAATTTTTGTAATACCCGTCCATATCCGCTGCCCATGCTGCCAGCGCCTCCACATAATTCTTTAAAGATACATCTTGTGTTGCCGTTATGAAAAAGCTCATAAATTCAAGAAAGTCTTCTCTGCTCTTGATTTTTCCCAACATTTCTGTATGTTTATCCATGATTCACCTCTGAATTGTAATTTATCATATCAGCTTCAAAAGCTAACGGCTTAAATGTATTTCAGCTCCACTAAAGCCCAGTCATCAGTGGTTATCTCATACTTGCTTCCGCAGTACGGACAGTTTCTGTTTTTCGTTGCATCAAAACTTGCACCGCAGGACGGGCATGAGATCTTCGTCATGGAAAAGTTGAAATTCACAGGGATATCAGTGCGGCGTTTTAATACTGCGCTGAAGATCTGCTTTTTGAAAAACACCTTGTCACCGCTTGCATAAAGCACGTCAAAATAAGCCTTTGTTTCGACCGTTACAAAATTGCCCTCTTCACGTATGCTTTTGCAGCCTAACGCACCGCCGTAATTCAGATCAATAATGTCCTTCATCTTCGGATCAAGCTTTGCACCTTCATAAAACAAAAGCTCACTCTCGTCCTCGGAAAACACAGCCGTTTTGATAAGGGACAATGTCTTGCTGGTAAAATACTCATAAGAAAACTCGGGACTTATCTTTTTCATTCGTTTCTCAAATTTGCTTCGTGAACCTGCTGTTCCCATTTTTCCTGCAGAGGAAATTGCTCCCGCGATAAGCTTCATAAGCAGAAAATATGCATACAGAATATACGCAATAAAAATGCTTCCTATGGCAGCGCCGATATAATATCCTATACTTTTGTGAAGCACAAGGCAAAGAATAAACATGGCAATGACAGTAATGGCATATGAAACCATATATCCCGACATGAATTCTTTTTTTGTCATTCCGGGACTATCTAAAAAATAATATGATGTGACCTTAGGGAAAAGGTCATCTATCTGAAATCTTGTTCCGCAGTGAGGACAGCCGTTCTGAAGCCCGGCAACAGTTGAGACCGCACCGCAGTTCGGACAGCAGAAGGGGTCATTGTCAGGATGTGAACCTGTGACCACATCGGTTATCGTTTCGTATAAAACGCTCTTATGGTCGTCTTTATACTTGGTTTTTCCGCCCTTCGTGACTTTTCGCTTTATTCCGCTTTGATTAAAGCAGACGGTACTTTCATAGTGAGCGTCTCTCCAGTTGCTGCCTGCTATGAATTTGTTTTTGCCCTCATCTCTGGAATAGATATCGTAGT
Organism: Ruminococcus sp.; assembly: GCF_016287535.1. Classification (GTDB taxonomy): domain Bacteria; phylum Bacillota; class Clostridia; order Oscillospirales; family Ruminococcaceae; genus Ruminococcus. The sequence goes on along the minus strand of NZ_JAEFAJ010000006.1, from coordinate 50,878 downwards.
CAAGCTCGAGCCCTTTCTTGGAGAGCCTGTCATGCTGAAGCTTCAGAGTATATGTAATATCATTATCTGCAAAGGTTATGTTCTTTCCCTTGCCTACAGCAGCTCCGAGCGATGCTCTGAACTCATTTAATTTGCAGTTAAAAGCTTCCGGAACTTCTTTGATGTTAAAAAAATTATACCCCATAAAAAATATCCCTGCCTTTCAATTTAATGATCTTCATGATATAATCTGATTTACCCTGTCAAGCCATAGCACAAAAAGCAAACGGCTTAAATAAATTATACCAGTTTCCCCGCATTACGTCAATATCCGCAGTCATAACTCTTTTTATCTTTTGGTATGGCTTTTTAATGGAATTCATGGTATAATAGTGTTATATTGAAATAAGGAGTCTGCAATTATGGCTAATAATGATATAAACAGAATGAAGGAGCTGAACGAGCTGCTGGCAAAGGCTTCTGACGCATACTACAATACAGGCGTTGAGATAATGTCAGACAAGCAGTACGACGAGCTTTACGATGAGCTTGATGCTCTTGAAAAAAAGACCGGTGTCATACTCAGCGGCAGCCGTACTCAGCAGGTAGGCTATGAGGTGTCCTCCGGACTTCAGAAAATAAAGCATACCACAAAAATGCTCTCCCTTGACAAGACCAAGAGCGTTGAGGAGCTGAAAAGCTGGCTGGGTGAGCATAAAGGCTTTCTCAGCTGGAAGCTTGACGGACTTACTCTGGTACTCACCTACAGCAACGGCGAGCTCGAACAGGCTGTTACACGCGGAAACGGCGAGATAGGAGAGGACATCACTGCCAATGCCCGGCATATAATAGGTATACCTGCAAAGATACCATTCAAGGGAAGACTTGTTGTCCGCGGCGAGTCCCTGATGAAATATAAGGACTTTGAGCGGGTGAACGCCGAGATCGACGACGGCTCAAAATACAAGAATCCCCGCAATCTCTGCGTCGGAACTGTCCGTAACCTTGATTCGAGGGTGACTGCCGAGAGAAATATCAATTTCTTCGCCTTCAATCTCGTTTCAGCCGAGGGCTATGAGGAGAACTCCTTCTCGCGCCGTCTTGACTGGCTTGAAACACAGGGTTTTCAGCGCGTTTACGGTATAACTGTGACTGCTGACACCGTTGAGGGGGCGGTTTCCGACTTTGAAAAGGCTGTTGCTGAAAATGAATTTCCCTCGGACGGACTTGTGCTCATGTACGACGATGTGGCTTACGGTCTGAGCCTCGGAGAGACCTCTCACGCGCCGAGAAACGGTATCGCTTTCAAATGGCGCGACGAGACAGCGGACACTGTTCTCCGCGAGGTTGAGTGGTCGGCAAGCCGCACGGGACTGCTCAATCCTGTTGCCATATTTGACTCTGTGGAGCTTGAAGGTACCACGGTATCACGTGCTTCCGTACACAATCTTAGTATCGTTAAGCAGCTCCGTCTCGGTATAGGCGACACCCTGACCATATTCAAGGCGAATATGATAATCCCTCAGGTACTTGAAAACAAGACCGCTTCCGGAAGCCTTGAGATACCTGAGATATGCCCGGTATGCGGCGGCAGAACGGAAATACGGACTTCCGACGAGGATGTTGAGACACTTGTCTGTCCGAATAAGGACTGTGCTGCAAAGCATATAGGCAAATTTGAGCATTTTGTGCAGCGTGACGCCATGAACATTGTAGGTATGTCCACTGCTACCATAGAAACTCTTGTTTCCGAGGGCTTTGTCCGTGAGTTCAGGGATTTCTATCACCTTGACGACTATAAATTCAAGATAGTTGTGCTTGATGGCTTCGGCGAAAAGTCCTATCAGAAGCTTGCCGATGCAGTTGAGGTTTCCCGTAAGACCGAGCTTAGCCGTGTGCTTTATGCTATGGGTATACCAAATATAGGCAGGCAGGCTTCAAGGCTCATCTGTGCCGAATATCCCACGGCAGAGGAGCTGGAGCACCTTACCGCGGCTGAACTTACGGCTATAGACGGAATAGGAGAGGTCCTTGCAAATGACTATGTCAGGTTCTTCGCTGACGAGAAGAATATTGCAGAGTTCCGTAACCTGCTTGCGGAACTCACCATAGAGGAAGCTGCTGCTGTAAACAGCGGCTCCTCAATAGCAGGCAAGACCTTTGTTATAACGGGTTCCGTGCATATATGGAAGAACAGGAATGAACTGAAAGCCTTCATTGAGCAGAACGGCGGTAAGGCGGCAGGCTCTGTGTCCTCAAAGACGGACTACCTGATAAATAATGATAATACTTCAAATTCCACCAAGAACAAGACCGCAAAGGAGCTCGGAGTGCCGATAATAACCGAGGAGGAGTTCCAAGCCCTTGTTAATGCGTAATTCATAATGCGCAATGAGCAATTAAAACTGCAGTGGCGCACAGTGTGCGCCACGCAGGTCACAATGCGATTTTACGGACGAACGCTGTTCGCCTCTACAAATTTTTCGGCGGACATTTTGTCTGCCTTTATGATTTTTCTGTAATAAAACCAAAAGTCATTCGTCTAAGTAAGTGAAGGGGGTGAGAAGATGAAGCAGGAACTTCACGAGATATACGAAAAATACAGTACCGACCTTTACGCCTTTATCCTGAGGATGTGCCGCAGCGAGCAGCTTGCGAAGGACATTTTGCAGGATACCATGCTGAAAGCCATGACCAGCGCCGACAGCTTCAGGGGGGACTGCTCCGTAAAGACGTGGCTGTATACCATTGCAAGAAATCTCTGGTACGACCGTCTGAAAAAGGCTGAGAGCCGCGATCTTCCGCTCAGTGATATAAACGAGCCTGTTTCGCAGGTCAGCATAGAGAACTGCTTTGCCGACAGGGATACCGCCCTGCGCATACATCATCTTCTTCACGAGCTTGACGAGCCGTACCGCGAGGTCTTTACCCTGCGTGTTTTCGCGGAGCTGAAATATGCCGACATCGCCAAGGTATTCGGCAAAAGCGAGAACTGGGCAGGCGTGACCTATTACCGGGCTAAGCAGAAGCTTTTGCAGCTTCTGAAAAAGGAGGGACTTTTATGACAGAAAAAAAAATACCCTGTAATGTTATAGTTGACCTGCTGCCGCTGTACAAGGAGGATATATGCAGCGAGGAGACGAAGGATCTTGTGGAGGAGCATATCCGCAGCTGTGAGGACTGCCGCCTGCTTTGCGAGCAGGTGGAAATACCCGAAAGGGCGGCTGAAAAAATGCCTACTGAGAGCGAGACTTTCAAAAAAGTAGGGAAAAAGCTTAAAAAGGGTAAGCTTTACAGAAGAATACTGATTTTTCTGCTTGCAGCAGCAGTGGCTGTGAACGTGGCGTGGATAAAGCTTAAGTTCCTGCCGTACAAGGACTATTCATTTGGTATGGCTGAATATAATACAGATGACGGAAAGCTTTATCAGGAATTGAACGGCGACTATTGTTATAATGTAGTTATGCCTAAATATCTTGAATTTTTCAGAGGAAAGCTTTATATCTGGTATCAAAAGGATAAAAAAGTTACGGAACTGAGGATAATTCCGAGAATTACAGGTGATATCAAGTATGTGGCCGTAATAAGAACGGATTCCGCGGGTTACAGTATACCTATAACCGAGTCCGTTGAATTTGACCCAATTGGGTATAAAGTGCATGATAACGATGAGAAAGCCAAGCAGATAATAAGTGAAAACCATGACCAGATAGAAGAGCTTATGAAAGCCGCACAGGACAAATGGGGAGACTACCTCAAATAAAAAACGTCCGGGAGTATTCCCGGACGTTTTTGTGCATTATATTTCGTCTGAATGACTTGTTACAGAATGGCTTTTTGAAAGCGGCTGCCTGTATCATTCACCGGCGGCTTTCATCTGAGCCTTGTCCTCATACATTATCGCGTCAACTTCTCTGATGACATCGTCCAGCTTCATGCCCTTTTTGAATTCTCCGAATCCTACAGCAATACTGTAGCCTCTTTTATTTACAGTTTCTTTCAGATGCTTCATGTTTAGTTCAACTTCTGTATATGTTGCGTTGGGATAGAGCACCTCAAACTCGTCTCCGCCCATTCTGTAGAAGCGGCATCTTACTGGGAGCACTTCGGAAGCGCTTTCGGCTACTGCAAGAATAGCCTTGTCTCCGGCATCATGTCCGTAGGTATCATTTATTCTTTTCAGTCCGTTAAGGTCGATAGACGCGATATACATCTGCCTTTTCTGCATATCCTTGATATCATTATAGAAGGAATGACGGTTGAATGCATCTGTAAGAGCGTCTCGTGTAAGAGTTTCAGTAGTGAAGAACATATAGTAAAAAGTACATGAAAGAGCTGCCATACCGCTTATAAGGAACTTGTAATGCAGCAGCGCGTTCATTACCACGGCAATGACTATGCCAAGCGAAAGAGCCAGTATGAAAACGCTTTCGTGCTTGAAGCCCAGTCTGAATTTGACTATGGCAGTCGAAAGAAGTACGGCTATGTATATGAAACTGAAAAGATACGGGATAAATCCGAGCGTTCCCAATGAACGGATGCCCGTACTGTCAAATTTGAATATACAGCCGTTGAAAATGCTTATAAAGCTGAGTATCACGTTTATAAGAGCCAGCACCTGTATAACGATACGAGTTCGTTTTTTTAATACCCCTGTCACAAAAATGAAGGGAAGTGTTACCGGTCCGCTTATAGAGAAGCTTATTGCGGAGAATATCTTCATCAGTAAGATGTGTTTACCGCTGCCGCTGTAGGTATAGTTTACTATATTGCATATCACCATTACAAATGACATGATAGTACAGAGTATGAATTTTGATTTGCGTTTGGCAGAAAGTGTCGAATTGAACATAAGAAAGAAGAACAATACAACATCCGTCACAATAATAAGGTAGCTCATCTGTACAATATCCCTGAACACTCCATCAGCTCCCTTTCCTGAAATATATTATTGACCGATGTCAGCTCAGCAACTGAAAAACGGCTTTTTACTAAGCTTGAAAAGCCGTTTTTCAGTTGTCAAGGTGCAAGAATGATATTCCTGCACCTTGTTTTGCCCTGAAGGGCAAAATGAGCCTGACATAAAAAAGTGCAGCGTTAAAAAGCTTCTTCATTATTAAAGAAGTCGGGCTTTCCGAACAAAGCTAAGCTGAATAACCACTTCGCAGCGATTATTGAGTATACGCTAATTATACCATATTGATAGGATAAAATCAATAGTATATATATGTGTATATTATTTACTTATTGTTCCGGATCACTTTATTTTTTTATTCATGATATCCATAGCCCACTGAGTATTTATACGTACTTCATCGGAAGAAAGGAGCTCGACCTTGAATTTGTCAACGATGAGATCGTAGTTGCTGCGTATGAATTCAGTACGTCCCCATTCGTTGTTATTGAATAATACTGCAAATTTAAGGGACCCGTCTTTTTCTTTGTTCAGGTATATCTCTTCGATCTTATGCTCACGGTCCTTGTTCATTATCTCAGCAATTATAAAGAGCTTTGTCAGCTCTACTGCCCTGTCATCAAGACCTTCATCGAGTATAAGGAGCTTTTCATGGAGCTGGTTGATGTTGAATACAACACGCTTCTGGCAGTTTGACTCAAGAGGAAGCTTTTCGTCGTAGGGATCATGACTGAGGTCTTTCATAAAGCTGATCGCGGCATTAGAGTACTCAGGGACAAAATTAATGAGGAATCCTTTTTTCGGTTCATGGTAAAACATAGGATAGAAAACGACAGAATCCTTTCCGCATTCAGGACAGTGGTATATAAATGCCTGCTGATTCCTCACAAGCTCCTTCATCTCAGGATTATCGTCAGTATTTACACTTTCCCATACAGTCATATCGTCCTCATGTTCACACTGGGGACATTTTATCTTTTCCAGATGGTTTTTTGACATAGTTTTTTCCTCTTTTCATTTTATTGTTCATTATATCAGAGCTGTGAAAAAATATGCTCCGGTATCATATGTGTATTTTTATATGTTATTTCAAAGTAGGATAATCTGTGCTGAGCGCACATCGGCTGTTGGCAGAATGATAGTTCTGTTATATTTTTTACGGCTTCGTTCAGGCTGCCACAATATAGTATAACATGAATCCGGTGAAAAATCAAGTTAAGGAAACAGTTTAGAGCGGATGTGTTAAATTATTGTAATATAAATATTGCGTTGTACAGTTAAGGTGTTCAAAAAACAGTTAATTGACGGCTTTAGAGAATAGCAAATGAAAGTAAAACAAAAACTGCCGTATAACCGGCAGTTTACTTGATTTTATAAGCCTATTTTTGACATCAGAACCACGCACTCAACGTGACCGGTTCTTGGAAACAGATCCACTCCGCAGACTATGTCAACACTATATCCATTTTCTGACAGGAGTTTTGCGTCACGGGCGGCAGTTGCCGGATTGCATGATATCATTACAATTTTTTTCGGAGCCGCTTCCGCGATTACTTCTATGGTTTCAGGGGAACAGCCCTTTCTCGGCGGGTCGATCACTATGATATCCGGCTTGCAGCCCTGTTCCCGGAGCTTTCCGAACACCTCTCCCGCGTCACCGCAGTAAAAATCCGCATTTGTGATATTGTTAAGTTCAGCATTTGTCTTTGCGTTCTCAACAGCCTGCAGAACTATTTCAACACCGACTATCTTCACTGCCTGCTTTGCCATTGAAAGACCTATAGTGCCTGCGCCGCAGTAAAGGTCGGCGATAACATCGCTTTTGCCGGGAGCAGCATACTCCAGCGCCTTTGCGTAGAGCCTTTCTGCCTGTAGGGTATTCACCTGATAGAAGGAGAGGGGAGATATCTTCACAGTATTTCCGCACATAGTATCGGTTATGGTATCGTTTCCCCAGAGAGTTGCACATTCGTCGCCGAGTATAACATTTGTCTTCTTCGGATTTATATTCATCACTATACTTCTGATATCCGGGAAGCGTTCCGTGAGTATCCTGCACAGCGATGAAACCTGACGAGCTATATCCTTGCGTACCACAAGACAGACCATTATCTCGCCTGAGTGGGCTCCACGGCGTATATAGATATGACGCAGTATGCCTGTATTGGTTTCTTCGTTATATACAGACAGTTTCTTTTCATTTATATAGTCAATGACTGTTTTTAGGATATCCCGGAATATTTCAGGCTGCAGACCGCAGTCCGTCACAGGTACGAGCCTGTGGCTCCGCGGAGCAAAAAAACCGCAGACAGCTTTTCCGTCAACGACGGCAAGGGGATACTGAGCCTTATTGCGGTAGCGTCCGGTAGTTCCGGCACCGAGGAAGCTGTCAAATGCAGGTGACAGTCCGCCAATGCGTGTAAAAGCGTCCCGGACTATGCCGTCTTTGGTGCGGCATTCCGCCTCATAGGAGATATGTCTGAACAGACAGCCGCCGCATTTTTTATATACGGGACAGTTGTCCTCTGTACGGTCGGGAGAGGGCGTTATCAGCCTTTCAACTATACCGAAGGCATAGCTTTTAAGTACCTTTACTATCTTTATATCGCAGATGTCTCCCACAGCTGTTCCGGGAACAAAGACCGCCATGCCGTCAATGCGGCATACGCCGTTTCCCTCGGAGGTCATGCCTGTTATCTCAGCTTTAAAAACTTGATTTTTTTCAAGCATTCAGCCACCTCCTTTTTCTTTTCCATGAGCTTGTCGAAGCTGCGTATATATTCGTAAGGGAACTTGTAATTATGTATGCGCTCTATCCTGTTGTTTTCGTAAAGGAGCTTCGTGGAAGCCGCACAGCCTGCGCCGAGTATGGTCTGTGTTTCGTCCATGATGAAGATATTGTAATAGCTCTCGAAGCCCTTTTTCGCGTAGCCTACGTTTTCAAGGTTGTCCACGGTATTCTTCTGACGGTACATATAGTACGGCAGATAGCCGTGAGACATAAGAGCAGGTATGCTGTAGTCCACCATTTCTGCGGCAGGATTTGAGCAGTTTTCGTTCCCGCCTGCGAACAGGGTGGCTGAACGCTTTATTGTAAGGGTATGGACGGTAATACTTTCCGGGTCCAGCTCAATTATCCTGTCAAGTGTATTGCGGAAGCTTTCCGCAGACTCTGTGGGAAGACCTGCTATAAGGTCGGTATTGATATTCCTGAAGCCGATATTTCTTGCTAGCTCAAATGCTCTGATAAAGTCCCCGCCGGAGTGCCTTCTGCCGATGACCTTCAGCACATCGTCATTGAGAGTCTGAGGATTTACGGATATTCTGTCAGCGCCCAGATCCTTTATTACCCTGAGCTTTTCCTCTGTTATGGTGTCTGGGCGTCCTGCCTCAACGCTGTATTCGCGGATATTTGCGATATCGAAGTTTTTCGCAACGGCTTCCATAATTGTTTTCAGATCCTGTGCTGACAGAGAAGTGGGAGTGCCCCCTCCGAAGTAAACGGTATCCACCTTTGTACCGGTCTCTTTTACGATATTTCCGAGTATCTCAAGCTCCCGGCACAGCGCCGAAACGTATTCCGGCATCAGCTTCATTGCAGAATCCATTGAATGTGATACGAAGGAGCAGTAGCTGCACCTTGTAGGACAGAAGGGTATGGAAACGTAAAGACTAACAGCCGAGCTGTCTATCCTTTCGACTATAGGGAGCTGATTTACAGCGGTATCATAAGCAAGCTGAAGTTTTTTTTCAGTGACTTCATATCTGTCTGACAGATCCCTGAATATATCTTCCCTTGAAAGCCCCTGATCCATGAGCTCGATGACCTTTTTTACGGGACGTATCCCGGTCATAAGTCCCCATGGGGGTCTTATTCCTGTTTTTTCGCAGAGTATATGGAAGATAAGTCTGCAAAGCTCATGCTCGTTTTCTGACGTATCACCGGGAGAAGAACAGCGTATCACAGGGGCTTCGCCGCTGAGCTTTACTTCTGCGGTTATAGTCTTTCCGTCTCCGGAGACCTCTGCGATTACATACTCATCTCCTGTGATATCATCACGGGAACTGCCAAAGGTGTAATGAGCCGTACTGAAAAAGAGCTTCATTGTGGCTTCGATCTCGTATTTAAAAGAATTGCCGATGAGAATTATCGGCATTTTGGTATTATCAGTCGTCATTTTTACCTCTGAACTGTTTCATATACGGATTTGATTCACGCTCGTAGCCGAGGGTGGTGCTTCCGTTATGTCCGGGATGTACCGTGTAATCGCCCTCAAGGTTATAAAGCTTATTCAGAGAATAGGTCATGGCTGCCACGCTGCCGTCTGGGAAATCTGTCCTTCCGACGGAGCAACAGAAAAGGGTGTCTCCGGAAAAAATGACATCTTCGCAGACATAGCATACGCTTCCGCGTGAATGTCCGGGAGTATGGATGACCCTGAAAGAGCAGTCGCCGTCATTAATGTAGCAGTCGCCGAAAATACAGGTCCAGTCAGTGACCGGTACAAATTTAATGAATGACATATTCGTGGCGAGTGAAGCAGATTCGCTTGTGAGCATATGAGCATCAAGCTCATGGATATATATTTCCGCACCGGTAGCCTGATGAACCTCCTCCGCGCCGCCGAAATGATCGAAATGACCGTGGGTGAGGAGTATCTTTTTAAGCCTGAGCTTTTTCATTTTCAGGAATTCAAGAAGCAGTCTGCTGTCGCCGCCGATATCTACGGCAACGCAGCGTCCCGGAGCTGTCTCGACTATATAGCAGTTTGAGCGCATCGGTCCGAGCTGCAAATGATGTATCTTCATGTGTATCCTCCTTAAATAGCGGCTCTCTCTACAGAGATAACGCCCTTTATCTTCCTGAGCTTCTCAAAGAGATTCTTCAGCTGTTCCGTGCTTGATATAACGATAGTGGCTTCAAACAGCGCATTGCCGTTTTTCAGCACTCTTGAAGCTGAATGGACGATCGGCACACGGGCTTCGAGCAGGACTGCGGAAATATCGTATACCAGTCCAACGCGGTCTGTAGCTGTGACTTCAAAGCTTGTCTGAAGCTGTGTATCGCTGTTGTCTGTCCACTGTATCTCCACCCAGCGGTCAAGCTCCTCAGGGATATTTCTTGCCAGGGCAGCCTTGTAGTTGGTACAGCTGGTAGTGTGAACAGATATGCCGTAGCCTCTTGTGATGAATCCGATAATATCATCACCGGGAAGAGGATTGCAGCACTGAGCGAATTTAATGAGCATATCGTCTATCTGGTCAAGTATGATACTGCTCCTGCCGTTGGGCTTTGGCTTGATGAGCGGAACTACCGACGGCTCGTCGTCATTTTCGTGGAGCTTTTCGTACTTGTCCTTCAGGCGTGGCATCATCTTTGAGAGAGTTATGCCTCCGTAGCCTATGGAAGCGTAGAAGTCCTCAAGATTTTCGCAGTTGTGGCGTTTGAAGTCGTCCTGCAGGAACTCGGTGTACTGATCTTCCCTGAGATTTATCCTGTGGCGCTTGAATTCACGTTCAAGCTGGGTCTTTCCCTCAGTGATATTCTCCTCGCGCCTTTCCTTCTTGAACCATGAGCGTATCTTGGAGCGTGCTTCGTTGGTCTGCACTATGTTCAGCCATGCGCGGTTGGGGCCCTTTTCCGGGTCCTTGCTGGTGATGATCTCGCATATCTGACCGGTCTGGAGCTTGTAATCGAGGGGGACTATCCTTCCGTCCACCTTTGCGCCTACGGTCTTGTGACCTATCTGAGTGTGGATACGGTAGGCGAAGTCGATAACGGTGGAGTTTATAGGCAGACTTACCGACATACCCTTTGGAGTCATTACTACTATATCCTCCGGGTCGAGATCGGTTTTGATTATGCGGACTATCTCCTCAACGTCGTCGGAGGTCTGCTGGGCCTCGATCACCTGACGCACCCATGCGAGACGGTGCTCCATCTTATCCTTGCCCTGTATGCCCTCCTTGTATTTCCAGTGGGCTGCGATACCGTATTCCGCGGTCTCGTGCATATCCCATGTACGTATCTGCACCTCGAAGGGTATGCCCTCCTTGCCGAGAACAGTGGTGTGCAGAGACTGATACATATTGTTCTTGGGTGTGGAGATATAGTCCTTGAAGCGGTTGGGAAGGGGCTTGAACATATCGTGGATAAGTCCGAGAACATTGTAGCATTCGGCGATAGTGGTAACGATTATTCTTACTGCGTATTTGTCGTATATCTCGTCGATATCCTTGTGGTTTATGAATATCTTTCGGTAAATGCTGTATATGCTCTTTACTCGTCCGTCTATCTGCGGCGGCTGAGCGAATTCCTCCGACTTGAAGCGCTGAGCGATACGGCTCTTGATTATCTCGATAAACGCCTCCCGCTCTTCCTTCTTGTTTTCGAGTATATTTTCAATTTCAGAGTAGGCATATGGGTCGAGGAAGTGGAAAGCAAGATCCTGAAGCTCCTCCTTCATGGCTCTTATACCAAGGCGGTGAGCGATAGGAGCGTAGATATTCATTGTTTCGAGAGCGGTGTTCCTCTGCTTTTCGAGAGGACGGTATTTCAGCGTGCGCATATTGTGGAGACGGTCGCTGAGCTTGATTATCATTACACGGATATCCTGAGACATCGCAAGGAGTATCTTTCGGATATTCTCAGCCTGCTGCTCCTCCTTGCTGGAGGTGGGGATCTTGCTCAGCTTTGTTACTCCGTCAACGAGGAGGGCAACGTCCTGTCCGAAACGCTTCTTTATATCATCAAGAGTGGCGTCTGTATCCTCTACTACGTCGTGGAGCAGGGCTGCACAGATAGTATCGGTGTCCATACCCAGTTCAAGAAGGGTATAGGATACGGCTAAGGGGTGTGTGATATATGGCTGTCCTGAGGAGCGTGTCTGTCCCTCATGAGCCTTCGCAGCGAATTCGTAAGCGGAAATGATCTTGCTGAGATCGTACTGCTTATCGTCAGTGAGTATCTTCTGTATTATCTTCTCAATGGTGTAATCGTCCTTGAAATCGGGGATATCATTGAGAAAATCAGTGGGATCCTTGGGTAGCGCCGATTCTGGTATCGGGACTTCGACCTCATGATGTGTGAGATTTGATACATTCATGTCATCTGTCATATCTATTCTCCTTATTTATGGCTTTTACCGAGCCTGCTTCTGAGAGAAGCAAGTACGGGAGCCGAGTCCAGATCGGCTTTCTGAGTTACGCTGATCCTTTTTATTGTCATTTCAGCAAATGAAACGCTGACGAGTCCGAGCTGTCTGAGAGCTTCAACGGAAATACAGAACCTACAGAAGTTTATATTCCTGTCATTGAGCCTGATATAGAGCGTGTCCGTGTTAATACCTCCGTCGGGTATGGACTTGTATATCTTTACGACATCGTCACGTGACGGATACATACTCGGATAGTAGTTCTGAGGGAGCTCTTCACCGCGCATGAAAGCTTCAAAGGCATTCAGAGCGGCGAAATATCTGCTCTGCTCAAAGGGCTGCGGACGGATATCGCTTATGATGATATTGGGTGAGACAGTGCCGCGAAACTCGTTCACTCCCAGTGAAACTATCATGCTGCATACATCGCCCTTTGATACGGGGAGCTCATGGGGAGACTTCCTGAACATCAGAGCGTCAGCCTGTGTGTAGCCGACCTTTATCCGCAGCTTTGTGTGAGCACCGTCCGAAAGTGGGACTATATCAAGTATCTGAGCGTTCTCGATATAGAAAAGGGGCTTTTCATTGTCAGTGCCGAAGGGTTCAAGGACGTCAAGTCCTTTTATATTTTCAATTTCAAGCTCCTGAGGGGACACCGGACTGTCGGCGGAAAGCTCCGCTGCCGGCATTACCCTGTGATTATCAAGGGCGTACTTTTCAAGGAGCTGATGAAAGCTTTCCGCCATTCCGTTTTTTATGGTGAAGCCCCCTGCGCCGGGGTGTCCGCCGAATTTTTCAAGTACATCTGAGGCAGCGGTCAGCGCTTCAAATACGGAGAACTCACCGAAAGAGCGGGCAGAGCCTCTCAGCTCGCCTTCAGCCTCCGATACTATGAAGCAGGGCTTGCCGAACTGCTCGACGATACGTGAGGCAACTATTCCAATCACACCGTGATGCCAGTTCTTTTCGCAGAGGAATATCACTCTTTCGCGTATGATATGTGGGTCGCTGTCTATCATGGAGTATATTTCGGAAATAATGGAGTTTTCCTCGTCCTTGCGCAGATTATTGAGACTGTCGAGCTCCTGCGCGGCTTTGAGTGCTTCGTCATAGTCCTCGCAGAGAAAAAGCTCCGCAGCAGTTTTCGGGGAGCCGAATCTTCCTGCCGCGTTTATCCTCGGACCTATCCCGAAGCCTACGGAACGTGTATCTACGGGCTTGCCATTAAGTCCGCATACTTCTTTCAGAGCCATAAGGGCAGGACGGTCTGTATTGCTGATAAGCTCCAGTCCGTAGGAGACAAGGAAACGGTTTTCACCTTTAAGGCTTACAATGTCGGCAACAGTTGCTATAGCTGCGAGATCGCCGAACTGCTCCAGCGCCATGGTGTAGTCGCCGCCGTCAAGTGCAGCCACCAGCTTCAGCGCAATACCTGCGCCGCACATATCCTTGAAAGGGGAGAAGCAGTCGTGCCTGTGTGGGTCCACAACCGCTTCCGCGCGGGGGAGCTGTTCGCCCTGACGGTGGTGATCCGTAACTACGAGCCTCATTCCGAGGGCGTATATGTATTCGGCTTCTTCGATAGCCGATATGCCGTTATCAACAGTGATTATGAGCGATACGCCGTCAGCAGCTATTTTATCTGCCGCCTTTATGTTAAGACCGTAGCCCTCTGTGCGTTCGGGGATATAATATGTAACGTCAGCTCCGGCTTCAAGGAGATAGGAATAAAGTATGACGGCAGACATTATGCCGTCGCAGTCGTAATCCCCGTAAATACATATACGTTCACCGTTTTCTATGGCGGTATTTATAGTATCAGCCGCCTGCTGCATATCCTTTATGAGAAAGGGATCGGAAAGCTCGTCCGCATTAAGGCTCTCCATTACGGACTCAGCGGAGGAATACCCCTTGGCTGCAAGAGCGGCAGCCGTCAGTGAGGTGACGCCGCAGCCGAGCATGAGCGCTGAGATCGTTTTTCTGTCGGGTCTGCCGACATTCCATTTTTTCATATAGTGACTCCTGATGAAAAGATATATTTAATTCATTATATCACAAAAACGCTTTTTTTACAATAGCAGACAGCAAAAAAACTGAATATGACAGAAAAAGCCCCTGCTATGGCAGGGACTTTTAGTCACGAAACACTTTCTATCTTTACCCGGAGCTTTTTGATTATCTTTTTTTCAAGTCTTGATATATAGGACTGGGATATGCCTATACTGTCGGCGACCTCCTTCTGCGTCTTCTCCTTGCCGTCGATAAGTCCGAAACGCATTTCCATTATTTCCCGTTCACGGTCGCCGAGCTCGGCTACGGCGCTGCGGAGTATATCCCTTTCCGCTTCGTTCTCTATGCCCTTGTTGACTATATCGTCGTCGGTACCGAGAATATCCGAGAGCAGGAGCTCGTTTCCGTCATAGTCAATATTGAGCGGCTCGTCTATGGAAAGATCGTTTCGGTACTGGGAGGATTTGCGCAGGAACATGAGTATCTCGTTCTCTATGCAGCGAGAGGCGTAGGTCGCAAGCTTGATATTCTTAGTGGGACAGAAGGTATTGACGGCTTTTATAAGCCCTATAGTGCCTATGGATACAAGATCCTCAATGCCTATGCCTGTGGACTCGAACTTCTTCGCTATGTATACCACAAGGCGGAGATTATGCTCGATAAGGCAGTTGCGGGCATCTGTGTCATGTTCACCGAGACGTGTAAATACTTCGTTTTCTTCTTCTTTTGTGAGGGGAGGCGGAAGAGTATCCGAGCCGTTTACGTAGAATACTTCTCCGGGAAAATGTTTTTTCAGGTACGCTTTGATCTTTCTGATGATGTTCATGTTTTTTCTCCTTCGTTTATGGCTATATTTTCAGCAGCTTCGGATTGAAAACGGCTTTTCCGCCGCTTTCGCCAAAGCCTATGACAGCGTCAACAGGTTTCTTTTCATTTTGTGTGCAGCTGATTATCAGTACCTCGTCAGGACGGAAAACGGGAATAAGTCCGCTGCCGGACACTGCCGAGCAGGGGAGCAGGCGGAAGCCCTTTGGCAGCAGCGATATATCCAGCTCTCTACCGGTAAGCTCCGGGAAGCTCTCCTCAGAGCAGATTATCACAGGGGAGCCGGTAAAATAGTCTACAAGACCGTTGCCGGTGTCGGCAAGTCCGGTAAGTGATATAACCTTTTTCCCTGCGCGTATCAGTACGCGGTAATCACCGGCGGGAGCTTTGTCTGTAAATATGCGCACGATCCTTACGGCGAAATACAGCGCTGCCGTTGTGATTATGAGTATCAGCAGCGAAAAATCTATGTAAAAGCAGCCGTTGTTGAAGTGAATGAAATCAGGTTTCAGCAGGGTATATACGCTGTATACTGTCCCTGCAAGGACAAAATTCGCAGCGAAAAAAGCGGCAGTGTTTATGAGCAGTCTCCTGGGGCAGCGGATACCGAACGCAAATGCTACTATGGTGACGGCAGCTGCAAGTTTTATGATCAGAGATACCGTATTTCCGAGAAACGGAAGAAGTATCGTAAGGGAGAAAAGGCTCCCGTAGACCGAAGCAGCTGTACATCTCCATGTACGCAGGGGCGAATGTGTTATTCCTGCGGTGATCCGCAGCAGGAAAAAGTTTACATAGATATTAAGGACAATCAGTACGTCAATATATATCGTCTGCACGGAACACCTCCCGGTCTGCTGTCTGTAGTACAATTATATTGCAGCAGGTCCGAGAAATATGTCATAACGCAGTATACGTCTGATATTCTGACTGGGGGAAAAAAGAAAAACGCTGCTGTCTCATCATGAAGCAGCAGCGTTTGATATTTTATCCCAGGAACGGAAGTATTATAGCACCCAGCGCCATTATGATCGCAAGAGCTAATATAATTATCCTTGTCCATGTTTTTTTGTCATTATGCATTTGAATACCTCCTTAATGTCTTTTTTTCATGCGCTTTTTTCGGTTAGGTATGTAATCGGAGAAAAGCTCCGCTCTTTTTTTATTGCCGTAAGCAGCCTTTTTCCGGTCAAAACGAGGCTTGTCATCGGGGCGGCGGTTCCTGCGTGCTCCCAGGTCTGAGCCCTTGTACAGCTTGACCTCCACCTTGTTTCCGTTTATTTTTATTGAGTCCGTGCTTTCAATTATATATTCGGACTCGGCTTCCGGCACTTCAACGGTAGTATGCTCGTCGAATATATCTATCTTGCCGAAATCCTTGCCCGTCATTCCGGTGGCGTCAACAAGTGCTCCGAGTATGAAATTCGGAGCTATGCGGCGGTTTCTTCCCACGTTTATAACTATCTTTACAGTTTTTGCGCCGTTGTTCCTGCCCTTTTTGAGCGGACGTGCGCTCTCAAAGTCCGGAAGGGCGTCGGTCTCTGCCTTCAGCTGCTTTTCTATTATCCTTGCGGCAGCTTCCCGGTAGTCTATTCCCTGTGAAGCGAGCCTGTCAAGTATATCATAAGCGTTGTGACCTGCCTGTGCCTCTGATATCTCCTTTATGAGAGACTCCTTCTTCATGGCTATTATATCAGCCTTGTCTGGAAGCGGCATTTCGCGTATCTCAGCATGGGTATACTTCTCTATTGCCCTCAGGTCGAAAAGCTGTTTCCTGCCGCTTATAAGGGTATAAGCCGTACCTGTTCTGCCTGCCCGGCCTGTTCTGCCGATACGGTGTATGTAGTACTCATTGTCCTGAGGCAGATCGTAGTTGAATACAGCGTCAACTCCGCTCACATCGATACCTCTTGCGGCAACGTCTGTAGCTACAAGTATCTCCGCAGCCCTGTTCTTGAAGCTGTTCATTACCTGTGTACGCTGTATCTGCTTCATATCACCGTGGAGGCCTGCTGCGCGGAAGCCGCTTCTGACAAGCTCCTCCGTGAGCTGATCCACCATGACCTTTGTGTTGCAGAAGACCATTGCGGAAGAAGGCTTATATGCTGTGAGAAGAAGCTTCAGCGCGTCGGTCTTGCGTCCCATTGCAACTTCAAAGTAGAACTGCTCTATGAGTTCGACAGTTTTCTGGGCTGATCTGATCTTTATATGTACCGGATCCTGCTGATACTTTTCGGTGATAGCCATTATCTCCTTCGGCATAGTCGCAGAGAAGAGAACAGTCTGTCTGTCCTCAGGGATATCTGCGAGTATGGATTCTATATCCTCGCGGAAGCCCATGTTCAGCATTTCGTCAGCCTCGTCAAGTATAACGGTGCGGATATTGTCAAGCCGCAGCGTTTTTCTGCGGATATGATCCATTATACGTCCGGGAGTGCCTATAACGATATTAGCGCCACGTTTCAGCTCGTGTATCTGCTTTTCCATGCTTGCGCCACCGTAAACGGCAGAGGACTTTACGCCCTCCTTGAATTTGGCAAACTTGCGAATTTCCTCGTTTGCCTGCATCGCAAGCTCTCTTGTGGGGCATAGTATGAGAATGACGGCAGACTTCCTGTCCGCCTCGGTTATACTCTCCACAGCCGGTATGCCGAAAGCGGCAGTCTTGCCGGTGCCTGTATTTGAGCGCCCAACAACGTCGCGTCCTTCAAGCAGCAATGGTATGCTCTGCTGCTGTATCTCAGTCATCTCCGTGTATCCCAGTTCTTCAACAGCACGGAGAAGCTCATCCGATAAATTCAGTTCGTTAAAATGCATTTTGTTACCTTTCTTCCATCTTTATTCCAATACAAAATATCATAGCACAAAAAGACAAAAAGGTCAAGGGAATTTAATAGTTAAATATTAATAGTTCTGTCGGAGTTCCTGCGGAAAAGAATATTGTTTACCTGTTCGGTTATGAATATTTCTCCGCCGTTTATCTTTATTCCGTAGCTCTTTACCGTTTTCTGAGGGTGCCGGCTGATGACAGGATCATATATTTTCTCATATTTCCTCGGAAAACGGATACTGCTCACAAATGATTCTTCAAGATAAAAACCGTTCTGACTGCAAAGAGCGATCCATTCGGCGAATGTGCGGAACCTGATATGTCCGTCGGGTTTTACCTGCATATACTCATCGGCAAACCCGCTGGTATCATTTTCGTTCGGAGACGGGTCTGAAATGAAAAAGCAGCCTTTTTCAGACAGAACGCGGTGTACTTCCGAAAGACTTTTGTGTATATCTGGGAAGTGGTGGAGAGCGTAACGTGATACGACCATATCAAAGCTGCCTTTTTCAAAGGGAAAGGATATGCCGTCATAGCTTGAAAAGCTTAAATTTTCAATTCCTTCATGTTCAGCTCTTTTCCTGTTTTGCTCAAGAGCTTTTTCAACGATATCAAGTCCGGTTAATGATACGTCCGGATATCTTCGGGCGATGGCAAAGGCAAGATAGCCGCTGCCCGTACCGAGGTCGAGTATTCTCATGCCGCTTTTTACCGGCAGGATATCAATTATCGAATCAATATGCGAGCTGTCCTGAGTCTGCCTGTCGTAAAAGTCCTTTTCTGCAAAGGAAGCTTCAAAGCATTGTTTTGCGGCAGAAATGCTATCTTCACTGTACGTCATTTTATCGTTCCTTTATTTTTTGTTCAGACCTGTGAGATCCTTTATGACCTCGCCGGCTATGATAAGTCCGGCGACAGAGGGTACAAAGGCTGTTGAACCGGGAGTTGAGCGCCTTGCTGTTCCGGTGCGCATATCCGTTTTGCCAGAACCGTCCTCTGCGGCAATGCCCTGCGGCACTAAGGGCTGTTCCTTTGAGTAGACCACTTTAAGCTTCTTTATGCCGCGTCGTTTCAGCTGATAACGGATTGCTCTTGCGAGAGGACATACAGAGGTCTTGTATATATCGGCAACTTCAAAGGCAGTGGGGTCAAGCTTGTTGCCTGCACCCATTGAGCTTATGACGGGAACTCCTGCTTTTTCAGCCTGCATGATTATCTCGATCTTGCCCGTTACGGTGTCGATAGCGTCTATAACGTAGTCGTACTGAGAAAAGTCAAGCTTATCGGCGTTGTCCGGCATATAGAACATCTTGTGGCAGGTCACCCTGCATTCGGGATTGATGTCGCGGATACGCTCCGCCGCCGCGTCAACCTTGTACATACCCACGGTGCTGCCAAGGGCTATGATCTGACGGTTTATATTGGTCACGCAGACCTTGTCGTCGTCGATGAGATCAAGTGCTCCCACGCCGGAGCGTGCGAGAGCTTCAACGGCATAGCCGCCTACTCCGCCCACGCCGAAAACGGCAACGCGGGAGTTTGCAAGTATATTCATAGCTTCCTCTCCTAAGAGAAGCCCGGTTCTTGAAAAGCGTTCGGACATAGTTTACTCCTTATACTTCTCGGAACTTTTCAAGGCGGTAAAGCCGCTCATCGTCAAGCTCCGCAATGCCGTTCTTGTAGTCGTAACCGAACTTTCTGTAGAACTGGCAGCCTGTTATTGAGGAGGGTATCTCAATGCGCTTTGCCCGGAGGAAGTACTCGTCATTTTCGAGAGTTTCCATAATGAGCCTGCCTGCGCCTTTTCCCTGATACTCTGGGAGTACAAATATAGTGAACAGACCGCTCTCGTCCTCCTTGCCCCAGAAAGGTCCTATAGAGCCGCAGCCGATGATATCATCGTTATCCTCAACAACATAGAAATGGGTCCAGCCCGCACGTTCGAGAATATTCTGCGGCTGCTGAGATTCTACGATCTCTTCCATAAGGTCGGCAGGGTAGTCCTTTGCGTTGGATATTCTTATAGTTTTTATGACAACAGCCGAGACTGCTTCTGCGTCTGATTCTTTAAATCTTCTTATGTTCATATTATCTTTCCTTTCTGAGCTTATGTGCGGTGATTATGGTATAGCTGTAAGCATTAACGGTGATGATACAGCCGTTTACGGTTATGTACCAGTTCTTGCCATTGCGCTCGATAACAGCTCCGGGAGAGCTTATCTGCTCCCTGCACCATGCGACAGTATCTTCTGTATCCAGTGAGAGATTCCTCTTTATACGAACTGCGCCAAGCTCCGTTGTATGAAGCTTGGCGATATTGTTCAGTAATTCCATTATTCAGTGATCCTGCGGGCTTCGATGTAAAATCTCTTGTCCTCGGCGTGACCCATTGAGAAGGTCTTTCTCGGAAGAGCGCCGTCCTTGATGACAGTGGGGAAGAGCTGGGATTTGTCCATATCGGGAAGTATGAATGCGATACCGTTGTGCTTGTCAGCGAGAGACTTTACTGTATCGGCTCCGTGGATATAGTCTATCTTTCCACCGTTTGCCTTGATATAGCCGTCGAGGAAGTTCTGGAGAGAACCAACAGACAGATTTGAGGACTTTTTGTTGATGTAAAGCTTCTTTTCGGTGCCCTTGCATGAGCAGATAACGTACTGGTCCGAGGTCTTTGTCTCGGAAAGCTCCAGTGCGGCTGTGAGCTCTCCGATGAGCCTGTCGCAGTCAACATCATATACAAGGCGGTGTATAGCCTCAAATTTGAGAGCTTCACTGTGGAGATTAACTATCTCGGCAAGCGCATAGCGTGCAGGGTGATTTGATAAGTCCTTGCCTGGGTTAGCCTTTTTCAGCTGCTCGTAGAATTCCTTTGCAGTTGCGAGAGAATGATTTCCGTCGCCCATAGCATAGAGGAGTACGGGAGTATCAGAAAGACCGTATTTTTTACAGAAGGTATCGGGATCTGCAAGTGCGCAGAGAGCCTTGTCGACAGCCTCCTGTGCTGACTTGTCCACAAGCCAGCCCTTTATGCTGCCGCCGTTCTGCATGAGCTTAAAATCGTAAAGCCTGCTGTCGTCGGAAACAGCTTTTGCAAGGGGCTCGATAACTGTATTGTTCGGGTCGTCGATAAGTATCATAATATGGGGAAGTTCAAGGGGAGCGCCCTGCCTTACTTTGATACGGGGAGGGATACGCTCGATAACTGTAGCCTCGGTAGCTCTTACCTCAGAGGTGCTGCCCTTTGAGAAGTCGTACTTTTCAAGGTCGATAGCTCCCACGATGCCCTGACGGAGTATCCCGTTGCTCTGAGTGCGCTCAACGTAGACCATAGCGTCCTTGTACTCGGTGAAAATACTTTCAGCAATATACTTGTCCATAGCAGTATGGATATCGTCTATACGCTTTGCGACGCCGTCCTGTTCGAGATAGAGTTCGGGTAGGATAAGGTTCAGCGTTGAGGGAGCGCTGCCCACTGTAGCGCTTACCTCGTCCCAGTACTCAGGCTCGCTGGTGTACTGGTCGCAGGCGATAACGGACCACTTGTGCATATCGCAGTCCTTGGGTAAAAGAATGTCAGCAGAATGAAATGCGGTTGAGTTCATGATTGGATACTCCTTTATAGTTACTTAGTTTTAGTGATTTGTAGGGGCGGCGTTCCGATTTAAAGTTGAGAGTTGAGAATTGAGAGTTGAAAGTTATGGTATCGCCTGCGGCGATAATATTAAAAATATGTGAGCGAAGCGAACACAACAACTCTCAACTCTACACTCTTAACTCTCAACTTTTTTCAGTTCATTGAAAAGCCGTGCTACGGGCAGTCCCACCACGTTGAAGAAGTCTCCGTCAATGTGGGAAATAAGGGCCGAGCCCAGCCCCTGTATACCATAGCCGCCTGCCTTGTCGTAGGGCTCGTCTGTGTCGGCGTAGGCTTCGATCTCGGCAGCGGACAGTCTGCGGAAGGTAACGTCTGTGACCTCTGAGAATGAGGTGATATCTCCGCCGCTTATTATGCAGCAGCCTGTGACTACCTGATGAGTACGCCCTGAAAGCTTTGAAATATCAGCGATACACTGAGCTTTATCCATTGGTTTGCCAAGTATCTCGCTGCCGCATAAAACGGTGGTATCGCAGCCGATGACTATGCAGTCCGGATATTTTTCCGCAGCTGCCTTTGCTTTGACTGTAGCAAGATATTCCGCAGCTGCCGCAGGCTTGATATCCTTTGGTAGAGTCTCGTCACAGTCGGTTGAGACAGCTTCAAAGTCGCAGGATATATATTTCATCAGCTCGCGCCTTCTCGGCGAAGCCGAAGCAAGTATTAGCTTCATATTTTCACGACCTTTATTTGGTTATGTATTGTTCATAACTTTGGTACATTGGTGTTATTAAGTTATTTGCTAAAAATTTTGTCATTCTATCTTGTGGCCATCCATCAGTATGATAACATACTGATGTATACATATACGTTTTTATTATATTTTCTATTTTTTCTGGTTCAAGGAGTTCAAAAGTTATATTATGTTGTTCTAGTTCATCAAGCAATGATTCTTCATCTCCATCGCGCCAATTATCATATTTAGCTATTAAATCTGTAAAATAGTTAGCCAATTCTTCATCTAACATGTACTTGTTAAAATTCAAACCATTATATCTTTGTCCTGCAATATCAAGAGCTTCACAATATTGAATCAATTCATCTTGTGAGTACGTACCCAATGTTTCATTACTTGCTAAAACTTCTGGAGCTATTCCTTGATTATAATTTAATGCAGCTAATATTACCTTAGCTTGATCTGCTCCATTTGATCCTCCCCATGAGCCTCTAACTATATAGCTACCATACATTTCATTTCTTAATTGGGAAGATAAATTCTTAAATGCCTGTACAGCCTTTTCTGTATCATCTGAAAGCAGATCGTACTTGCTGTAGCCGTTAACCAAGTATTCCTGCGGAATGGTGGTAGTTGTGGGAATTAATATTTCAGAGACAGAGGAGGTCATTGTAATTGCAGGTGGTGTATTAATGAAGTCTTTAAGCTCAGCTGTACCTCCGGCAGAAAGATAGGCATAGTATGAAAGTATCTGTGAAGCGTCTACGGCGTCATTAAAACCGTCGTTATTCACATCGGCGGCTGACTTCTGAGCCGGGGAGAAGCTTTCAGGCAGTTCAGCCGAGATTTGCGCATATTCCGCAAGAACGGCTGATGCATCTACCGCATCAACAAATCCGTCGCCGTTTACATCACCGGTGCTGAAAACAGTGCTGTCGGCTCTTGCCTGATGCACAAATGTGCATAGTATGCAGGAAAACGTGACAGTGATCAAAAATGTGAAAAGTCTGTTATGCTTCACAATGATACCCCCTTTTTGTTTTAAGTGAAATAACGTGATATCCCCTGAAATAATTTTACCACACACACAGCATACTGTCAAGAACAAATGATATCCTGATTGTTGAAATTGCATTATGTTCAACTAAATGTATCAAGAAAAATTTGGCATAACATTTTTAATCTCACTATTGTATTTTTATTTTATATGATGTATAATTAGAAAGTATTTGATGTTAAAGAGAAAAGAAGGGTAAAAATATGAATAACAGAAATTATGGAGGACCGCCTCCGGGTGTGGGAGGACCGCCTCAGGGCGTGGGAGGACCGCCTGACGGAATGGGAAATCCGCTTGGCAATGCTCCTGTAAGGTCACTTATGATGAAGTTCGCTATACCGAGCATAATAGGTATGCTGGTAAGCGCACTATACAATATGGTGGATCAGCTGTTTATCGGCAAGGCTGTGGGTACTCTCGGAAATACGGCGACCGGTATAGCTTTCCCGTTTACTACCGGCTGCATGGCTATAGCATTGCTGCTCGGTATCGGCGGAGCGTCCTGCTTCAATCTTGCCCTTGGTATGGGCGATAAGAAGAGAGCGCCTTATTTCGCCGGAAATGCTTTGTCTCTGCTTGCGATAAGCGGTATTGTCCTGTCGGTCGTAACGCTTATGTTCCTTACACCTTTGCTGAAGAGATTCGGTGCTACCGACGCTGTTCTTCCGTATGCAGAGGAATATGTAAGGTATACTGCTTTCGGATTTCCTTTCCTTATTCTGACGGCAGGAGGAGGACATATCGTCAGGGCGGACGGCAGTCCTAAAATGACAATGATATGCAATGTTACCGGAGCTGTTATTAATACTATACTTGATGCGGTCTTCGTACTTGTTCTCGGCTGGGGAATGAAGGGCGCCGCTGTAGCAACGGTCATAGGACAGTTTATATCCGCACTGATAGTTATTATATACTGTTTCAACTTCAAGACGGTATATCTCTTCGGAAAGCACCTTATCCCGTCATTCGGCATTGTAAGACGTGTCTGCTCGATAGGAATGGCTTCATGCTTCAATCAGCTTGCTATAGCTTTGGTGCAGATAGTTCTGAACAATTCCCTCAGGCACTACGGAGCATTGTCAAAGTACGGCGCTGAAGATCCTATCGCTGTAGCAAGTATCGTTATGAAGGTGAATATGATAGTATTCTCCATCGTTATAGGACTTGCGCAGGGTACACAGCCCATTGAGAGCTTCAATTACGGAGCAAGGAATTATGACAGGGTCAAGAGTGCGTTCTGGATGGCTGTCAAGACAGGAGCGGCTATTTCACTTGTAGCGTTTGTACTCTTCCAGTTGTTCCCGAAACAGATACTCAGCGTAT
Organism: Ruminococcus sp.; assembly: GCF_016287535.1. Taxonomy (GTDB): domain Bacteria; phylum Bacillota; class Clostridia; order Oscillospirales; family Ruminococcaceae; genus Ruminococcus. The sequence goes on along the minus strand of NZ_JAEFAJ010000006.1, from coordinate 26,454 downwards.
TTGCGAACAGCGGAGCGAGTGATGGATATTATGAATTCGGAGCAAAGTTCTTCCGTATATTCCTGTTCTTTACTTGGCTAAACTGCCTGCAGCCTATAATTTCGACGTTCTTCACTTCGATAGGCAAGCCTGTAAAGGGCATATTCCTTTCACTTACAAGACAGATAATCTTCTTTATGCCACTGCTGATACTTCTGCCTATGGTTTTTGCGATAGACGGCATAACCTATGCAGGACCCGTTGCCGATGTGCTTTCGGCGGTTGTCGCTGTTATTATGGCGATAGGCGAGTTCAAGGATATGCATGAGAAGGAATGGTGGTAAAGTTAAAATAAAAATAAAAATCCTGCGGTATTGATTTATTGCAGGATTTTTGTTATAATATTTTGGTAAGTGTTGGGGCATAGCCAAGCGGTAAGGCACAGGACTTTGACTCCTGCATTCGTGGGTTCAAATCCCGCTGCCCCAATCCCAACGCCCCTCGGTTTCACCGAGGGGCTTAGTTTTTAGTGGTTAGTTATTAGTGCATAGTGCTTAGTTTATAAGAATTGATCGAAACTTTTTTTCGACTGAAATGATACATAATCCGTATGGGTACGGACTGCTGCCAATGGTGCTCTGACGTTGCAGGCAAATATGAGATTAAAGACCAGCCGCAAGGCATATTCCGCAGGCACGATAACTGTGACTGCACTATCATCTACGACGGACAGGTACTGCGTGGCAAGCAGAACGCCGACGGCTCACGTTCCAAGACGTGGGAGGAACTCCCGAACGCAAATGCAGCAGACTATACAGCACCAACACTCTCGGAAGCCGAGGGTAGAGCTATTGAGCAGAGGAATCTTTCACAAATCAGAGGGTTGACAAATGGCGCGAATGATGGTAAAATTAAAATAGTAGGAATAAACAATGTTACAGGTGAAAATGCAACCATTGACAAAAGGAAATTTATCGAGTATGCACTTAATCCTGAAAAACAGCCAGATAAAGCCAAAGCGTTTGAATCGGCTTTAGGCTATAATTTAGATAATTATGAACTCTTGGAAGAGCAGATTCGCGGAAATTTCGTTCGGGAGAAACTAATTGAAAAAGGACATAATCCTCAGGGTGACAAATATGAATTGCATTACGAGATTACTGGTGTCAATGGCAAAACCGCAAAAGTGTTAACAGCTTGGCTTGATGATATAAACGAACAAAAAGGTTTTCATTTGACAAGTTTGTATGTTGATAAGTAAAGGAGGGGGAATTATGCTTAAGCCTTATACAAAAGTTAAAATAGCGACTGGCGAAGTCGGGTATATTGTTGAAGTAAGCGAGAAATTTCAAACATATATGGTTGAATTCCCCGGCTTTGATATTAGAGACATCACTCCAGATGACATTGTTGAAGTATTAGGCAACTAAGTATATTAACTTAACCGCTCAGTAATGGGCGGTTTTCTTATACCCCAAGCAGGAGGTGGGAGCATGGCAAAGCCGAACCTTCGCCCCGACCATAACGGTACACAGAGGGCGCAGTTCAAGGACGGTTTTTCAGCTTATTAAACTAAGCACTAATCACTAAAAACTAATCACTCCCCCTAAAGATTGACATTTTTCCCCGGATATGCTATTATAAGTTATCAATTACGTGAATAATTCCGAGGTGAATCAAATGAAAAGAAGCGACTATATAAGCTGGGACGAGTACTTCATGGGTATCGCCATGCTCTCGGCACAGCGCAGCAAGGACAACTCCACACAAGTGGGCGCCTGTATAGTGAACGACAAGCACAAGATAGTATCAGTGGGATACAACGGTATGCCCACCGGCTGCAACGACGACGATATGCCGTGGGAGCGCGAGGGCGAGACGAGCCTCGATACAAAGTACCCCTTTGTATGCCATGCGGAGCTCAATGCCATACTGAACAGCAGCTTTGCAAGTCTTGCCGGCTGTACTCTTTATGTGACGCTTTTCCCCTGCAACGAGTGCGCAAAGGCTATAATACAGTCGGGCATAAAGCGGGTGGTATACTATAACAACAAATATGCCGGCACAGAAGCGGTAAAGGCTTCGTGCATACTCTTTGAGAAGTGCGGCGTTGAAACGTCCGAATATATTCCCAGCGGCAAGGATATAGTCCTTTCGGTTTGAGGTGAGAAAAATGGTGATAAAACGAATTAACTGCCCGGTGCGGTAACAGGGAACGATACACCGGAGTAAGAAATGTTCCCGTGCTGCACCTTTATTTATAAAGTATAAATATAAAAGGAGCAGTTATTATGAACATATATACAAGAAATCTTGACAGGATAGAATTTGTCGTTACAATGGGCTGTACCGGCCGCTGCAAGCATTGCAGCGAGGGCAGCCATGCTTTCGCAGGAGAACATATTGACGGTGAGACGGCAGCAAAGACTGTAACGGAGGTCTGCCGGCACTATGATATAAAGTCTCTCATGACCTTCGGCGGTGAGCCGCTGCTTTTTCCCGAAACCGTCTGCATGATACACAATGCCGCGGCAAAGGCTGGCATAAAGCAGCGTGAGATCATAACCAACGGCTTTTTCAGCAGGGACAGACGGAGAATCAGTGAAGTTGCGAAAATGCTGTCGGAAAGCGGCGTGAACCGTGTTATGCTGTCCGTTGATGCATTCCATCAGGAGACGATACCTCTTGAGCTGGTGGAGTATTTCGCTGAATGTGTCCGTGAGAACGGCGTTTTTATCGAGCTTCACCCTGCATGGCTTGTCAGCGCTGATGACGACAATCCGTATAACATAAAAACGAGGGAGCTTATTGGCGCTTTTGCAGCAAACGGTTTCAGCGCAGACAGCGGTAATGTGATATTCCCGCAGGGTAACGCTGCAATAAACCTCTCTGAGTACTTTGACGGCGATGAAGAGTATATAAATCCTTATGAGGACGATCCGTCAGACATACGCTCCCTGTGCTTTGATCCTGACGGGAGCGTACTTGGCGGAAATATATACAGCTCTGACATTATGGATATAATCGAAGCATATACCGCTGTAAAATGATCCCGGTATCCGGTTTTGTACTGATACAAGGGCTAAATCCGGAGACATATGTGTTTTCTCATAAAGCAGTTTGAGGGAGGATCTTTTTGAAAAAGGATCCTCCCTCAATTATAATCATAAAAAATTTTTATCTGAATATAACACAAGACAGCTTTTTATTACTTTACTCTTGTAAGCTTTTCAGTTGACTTTGTATCAATGATAGTGAGAGTATCTCCCTCTATCTTATAATCAGCTGTGATGGAATCACCGTCACCCTCAAGGAATCCGGAGAATCCGGATACAGTCAGCTTATCCTTTTTGGTCGAATATGTAAAGATATCATTGAAAACAACTTCGCTGTGCGCGCCCTCAAAGTCAATAGTGATATTGAGTTTGTCCTCTTCTAAATTACCTTTATTCTTCATACCGTCAACGATACTTGTGTAAAGCATACCGCCCTTGAGCTCATACAGACCGTCGTTGCCGTCCTTTGTCTCAAGTTTTTTCATATTGAGCATTTCATTTCCCATTACATCAACAATGAGGTTATCGCCCTCTTCCTTGATGTACTCGTTTGATATAACCGTGCCGCCTACATTGAAACCCTCGCTCTCAAAGTGAAGGAGCGAAGAAGTGTCTTCATAAACCGAACCCTTTCCGTCTTCCTTGAAGACAAGTCCGCCTCCGTCAACACCTGTGCTTTCTATGCCGCTCATTGACCATTTTCCAACAATTTCATTTGCCTTTTTGGAACCTTTTTCTTCCTTGTCCTTGCTGCCGCATGAAACAAGAGCGCAGAGTGCCACTGAACATACCGCTGCCGATGTGATTAACTTTTTCATAAAAAGACCTCCATAGGATCATAATTATTCCAATATATAGTATACGGAGCAGATTTCTTTTTTTCAAGGCATAAGCCAAAAAAAGTTATGACTCCGACATGGAACATTATATCATGTACTTTCCGTAATTTCAAGAGAAAAACGAAAAAGTTGCCGAAATGCAGTTAAAAGCCGGTGCAATCAATACCAAAAGTAGTTCATTTGCACATAAAAACAGGGTTTTTGTCTTGACACAGGCTGCTTTTTATGATAAAATCAGGTCGTAAAACAGCGGCAGTTCCATTGCTGCTATGGCTTGGAGGATTATATGAAGATCTTAAAAATAATTGCAGCGGCAGCAGTAATGCTTGCATCTCTTCCTGCGGCGGTATTTGCGGACAGCAGTACAGCTATGGATTTCAACAGTGACGGCATTGTGGATATATTTGATATGGTAAGCGCACGAAAAAGCGGAGCTTCCGCGGAAGAGCTCCGGTGTCTCAGCGGCTTCCTTCTCGGCAGCAATGCGGGAACAGAGCCGGAAGACGGTTACACGCTGCTGTGGAGCGACGAGTTCAGCGGAAACGAGCTTGACATGAGCAAATGGTCCTATGAGCTCGGCAACTGGAAGCTTGACGACAGCGGCAACTATGTCACCAACGGCTGGGGCAATAACGAGCAGGAGTTCTACACCTCCCGGAACACCACTGTCAAAGACGGTATACTTACTATCGCAGCCCGCAAGGAAAACTGGATGGATGAAAAGCAGGGCAGCTACGACTATACCTCCGCTCGTATAAACACACAGCATAAGTTCTCGGTCTGCGGCGGAAGAATAGAGGTGCGGGCACGCTGCGACTCCGGCAAGTCACTGTGGCCTGCAATATGGATGCTCCCTGAGGACAGTGTTTACGGCGGCTGGGCTTCATCGGGAGAAATAGATATTATGGAGGGCTGGGGCAGCACTCCGGAGAAGATATGCGGAACCATACACTTCGGCGGCGCATGGCCTGCAAACACCTACCTTACCAATGATTATGATTTTCCTGAGGGAGACAGCTCCGTTAACTGGCATACCTACAGCGTTGAATGGGAACGCGGAGAGATACGCTGGTACGTTGACGGCATACTTTACAGCACCCAGACAGAATGGTACTCCGAGGGCTTCAGCTATCCGGCTCCCTTTGACCAGAATTTTTATATAATACTCAATCTTGCGGTGGGCGGACATTTCGACGGAGTGGACGGCATTTATGCGGAACCGGGTATATTTGCGGAGGGCGAGAAGCACTTCGATATAGACTATGTCCGTGTCTATGAAAAGAAGGATTCCGGCTTTGCTCCCACTGAGATGAGCTCGCTTGCTCTTGACAATTATATAGAGGGCGCAGATGCTTCCGTGACCAATAAGGAGGGCTGCACCGTCATAGATATCAGGAACGCAGGAGAGCTGGAATATGCGGTAATGGGACTTCTTCGCGGAAAAGAGGTCATGGCAGGCGAAAAGCATACCCTTGAATTCGATGTGAGCTCAACAGTTCCGAGAAATATGGTAGTCACAGCCGAGGACAGCTCCTACATGAGATATCTCAACGAAAAAGTGGAAATATCGACAGAGAAGAAGCATTTCAGCTTTGACGTCACCTTTGATAGCGATATGTCGGCGGATATAAAGTTCCAGCTGGGAAATATCGACAATGCCGCCGCACTCGGCGGGCATGAGGTCACACTTTACAATATATCATGGAAATAAAAAACGTGCCGCAAGCTCATTTCCTGAAACTCTGTTTTCACCATATAAGAAAAGACCTGCATTCCTGCAGGTCTTTTTTGTTATATAGGTAAAAGTCTCTGGAAAGGGGAGGGCAGCAACTCAGTCCTGTATTGTTACATTTTAGGATTTCAGGTAATTTGAGTGCTTTTTTCTGCGCTTTTCGTTATACATGATCTTGTCTGCTTCGGTAACGAAGTAGAAAATGTCCTCGCCTATCTTCGGAGTAGCAACGACAAAGCCTGAGCTTGCGCTGAGAGTAAACGGATACAGTGCGCTGTCGTTGATGTACTTGATATTATTCTGTATAACGGCTGTAAGATCCTCAGCCATCTCTTTTGTATAATCCGCGCCGAAAACAATGAATTCATCTCCGCCGAAACGGCAGAACACCTCATTGCTGCAGCAGGAATCCTTGAGTACGCCTGCTATACAGCATATAGCCTTGTCGCCGGTGCTGTGTCCGAAGGTATCGTTTATTTCCTTCAGACCGTCAAGATCAAGGAACATTAGCATTATATCCCGTTTCTTTTCGATACACTCGTGATACAGGTCGTTTGTAGCGTGGACAAAGCCATTGCGGTTGAATATGCCTGAGAATGTATCCTGAACGTAGAGGTTGCCAAGACGCTTGACAGCGTATTCGAGACACATCAGCTTCCTGATGTTTTCAAGGGAGTTGCATATATTTATGACAAAGGTCTCGAACATTATGTTCTGGAGCGCAAGACTTGAGCTTCGTATTATCATGTAACCGAGACAGCGTTCTCCGAAATGAAGCGGAGTTATGTAATAAAGCTTGCCGGACTTGCCGTTTTCGGCTGACGGCGGAAAAACGTCCTTTGACTTTATCTTGTCACATTCAAGGAATTCACCGTTAACATAGGCTATCTGAACGGTAACATAGTCTGTATATGTCATTGGTACGGAGTTGTCGACTCCGTCAAGAGTGGTCGAGGTGTCGATAGCGGATTCAATGTTCCAGTTGTCGCAGAGACAGAAGTAAAATTCGTCCGGATGTATCTCAACGGCAGTCTTTTTCAGTGTGACTATGTAGTCGCTGAAGCTGTTGCAGGCAAGGAGCTGCGTGGACATACGGTTAAGGACCCCCATATATATCTGAACTGTTTCAAAGTTGGAGTAGTTGCGGAAATTGAGTTCCTTCAGCTCTGAGACATCGGACAGCGCATTGTGGCCGCAGCCGCAGCTTTCTGTAAAGTGGGGAGTCATATTCAGAAGCAGCTTTCTGTCCTGCGGTATCTTGTTAAGGTGATTATATAGCAGCTGGCAGGCAAGAAGTCCGGAAAGCTCCAGCGGACGGTCAACAGATGTCAGCTCTACAAGGTAATTGTGGTGATTGTAGGTATTGTCAAAGCCGGTCACTGCTATATCTCCGGGGACGCTGATGCCGTGGCTCCTGAGAGTTGTTATCGCCGACGCAGCCATTTCGTCGTTTGCGCAGATTATAGCCTGCGGCATTTCAGAAAGCTCTTCAAGGAAATGCTCCACAGCCATTTTCCCGGTAGGCGCACGGAAATCTCCGTAATATATGGCTTCATCACTTATATCCAGCCCGTGTTCATCGAGGACTGTGCAGAAAGCGGCAAGTCTGTCGGAGCTTTCGGGGTTTTCTCCGGGACCTGAGATATAAGCGAATTTAGTGAACCCGTGAACATTTATCATATGCTCGGTGATACTGCGCATTGCAGAAAAATTGTCGCTTCCGATGTAGTAGAAGTCCTTTATGTCATTATCTATGCTTACGGCAGGGATCCCCGCCCTTTTTATACGGTCAAGTATTTCCTTTACCACAGGTTTGTATGAAAGAGTATTCGTAAGCAGGATAGCTCCGTCGAAATCCTTGAAATCAGGGAGATTGAAGATGTTGAATTCGCCCATATCGTGACGGGGATTATCCATATCGCCGCTGAACGACGTGAATGCTGCGATATTCAGTCCGAATTCCTTGGCACCCTGGTCTATTCCGCCAAGTATAGTGCTCTGATAACTTTGTCCTATTTCTTCAATGATAACAGCGATACGTGAACCTATCAAGTTATGTCACTCCTTTCATTCGTCTTCCGTTTGAAATTATACAAATATATTTTACTATATTTTTTCACAAAAAGCAATAGATGAAAATTATAATATTCATTAGCTATATTCATTTTTTGTTAATAAAGCGACATTATAGAGCAATATAAATTAAATCTGTGAATTTTCTGCAAAAGACGAAAAGACGAAAATATCTCAGGATTTCAGGATAATTTATCATAATTGCTGAAAATCAGGGCGTATATTGACAAATCTCAAAAAAATGGTATACTAATTTGTAGGGGATAACGTCATGTTTAATGGCTTATCAATGTTCTGTCAACGTGTCCGCTGCACGTACAGATATGCTTTGGAGGAGGGAAATTATGAATATCTGGCACAAAATAAGTCCAAAGAGAATAACTCCGGATGATTTTATTGCGGTGATCGAGATCGGCAAGGGCAGCAAGATCAAGTATGAGCTTGACAAGGAGACAGGTCTTATAAAAATGGACCGTATCCTCTATACCTCCACTCATTACCCTGCAAATTACGGTTTTATTCCGAGGACGTATTCAGACGATAACGACCCCCTCGACGTACTGGTGCTCTGTTCGGAGCAGCTCATGCCGCTCACGCTGGTAAGATGCTATCCTATCGGAGTTATCAGAATGCTTGACAACGGACATCACGATGAGAAGATCATCGCTATCCCGTTCGACGATCCGAATTACAATATGTACAAGGATATCGAGGAACTCCCTAAGCACGTTTTTGACGAAATGACGCATTTCTTCAAGGTTTACAAGGAACTTGAAAACAAAACAACAGCCGTTAACGAGGTCGATCATGCCGACATTGCCAGAGAGATCATCAGCGGTGATATCGAACGCTATATCGAGTATTTCTGCAAATAAGCAGGGCTTTGACCGAAAGTGACTAAAAAGCGAAAGGAGTATCGCGCGTGATCACGTGCGAAAAAAGTGTTATGACAGCTTCAAGTGAAATTTTATTCGGCAGCGATTCCAACGTCGCACCTATCGGCATCATCGCTATGAACAGCGTTACAGAGCTGGGAAAAAAGATCGATGACTATCTCGTTGACTGGGCAGGAAAAGGCGGTATCAATGTTGATACCTTCCTCGTAGAGAGCGAGTGTCCGAGATTTTCTTCCGGTGACGGCAAGGGATATATCAAGTCTACTATACGCGGCAAGGATCTTTTCATAATCATTGATGTGGGAAACTACAGCATAAAGTATGATTACTTCGGAATGCAGAACGCTATGTCTCCCGACGATCATTTTCAGGATCTTAAAAGAATAATACAGGCTGCAAGCGGAAAGGCTCACCGCATAACTGTCATTATGCCTACTCTTTACGGCGGTCGTCAGCACAGAAGAAGCTACCGCGAATCACTTGACTGTGCCTGTGCTCTCCAGGAGCTTGAAGCTATGGGCGTTTCCAATATAGTTACTTTTGACGCTCACGATCCGAGAGTCCAGAACGCTATACCCCTTATGGGATTCGACAATGTAATGCCTACCTATCAGGTGCTCAAGGCAATGCTCAAGGATATAAAGGACATCAGCTTCAACAAGGAGAAGTTCATGGTAGTAAGCCCCGATGAAGGCGCTCTCAACAGAAATATGTACTATGCTTCTGTTCTCGGAGTTGAAATGGGTATGTTCTACAAGAGAAGAGATTACTCCACTATAGTAAACGGACGCAACCCTATAGTTGCTCATGAGTATCTCGGAAATCCTGTTGAGGGCAAGGACATCTTCGTTTCAGACGATATCATCTCATCGGGTGAATCAATGCTCGATGTTGCTTCTGCTCTTAAAAAGAAGAACGCAGGCAGGATCTATGCTTACGCTACTTATGCTATCTTCACCAACGGCCTTGAAAAGTTCGACAAGGCATACGAGGAGGGCACTATCGACGGCGTATTCGGTACCAATCTTACCTACAGGACACCGGAGCTCCTCAGCAGACAATGGTTCCATGAGGTTGACGTGTCAAAGTATATCGCGTATTTTATTGAAGCTATCAATCATGACGTTTCTATCAGCAAGATAATCGATCCTCATACAAAGATCGAAACTCTTCTCAAAAAGTATGGCATGAAGTAATAAATATATATTGGGCGTTGTTTACAAACAGCGCCCTTTTTATTTGTGAAAAATACGTTAAGACCTTGTTAATTTACTACAAACGAAATTGACAATTATTCGTCAAAGTGCTATAATGGATAAGGTGAGAATCAATCACAGATACAATAATATGGTTAAAAAATTGAAAGTAGGGGATCGTTATGCTTCAATTAAAGGAGATCGTTAAGGAGTATGGCAGCGGAGAAAATATCGTTACCGCTTTAAGAGGGGTAAGTATCACCTTCCGTGAAAGTGAATTTGTAGCTGTACTTGGCCATTCGGGCTGCGGCAAGACAACGCTGCTCAATATCATCGGAGGACTGGATCATTATACTTCCGGTGATCTTATCATCAATGGGGTGTCAACTAAGGAATACAAGGACAGAAACTGGGACGCATACCGCAATCATTCAATAGGCTTCATATTCCAGAGCTATAACCTTATACCGCATCAGACAGTGCTCTCAAATGTCGAGCTCGCTCTGACTATTTCGGGCGTATCAAAGTCAGAACGCCGCAGACGCGCAAAGGAAGCCCTTGAAAAAGTCGGTCTCGGAGATCAGCTCCATAAAAAGCCGAATCAGCTGTCAGGCGGACAGATGCAGCGTGTGGCTATAGCCCGTGCTCTGATAAACGATCCGGATATACTCCTTGCAGACGAGCCTACCGGAGCTCTTGATTCGGAGACCTCCATACAGGTAATGGAACTTCTGAAGGAGATAGCAAAGGATAAACTCGTTATCATGGTAACGCATAATCCTGAGCTTGCGGATCAGTATGCTACCCGTATTGTAAGGATTAAGGACGGCAGACTTACGGACGACAGCGATCCTTTTGACGGTGAAACTGCAAAAAGCAGGAAAAAGAAGAAGGAAAAAGCAGAAAAGTCAAAGAAAAAGACTGATGAAAAGAAAAAACGGGTATCAATGTCATTCGGTACGGCGGTCTCCCTTTCTCTCAACAACCTACTTACAAAAAAAGGCAGGACTATACTTACTGCCTTTGCAGGTTCTATAGGTATAATCGGCATAGCGCTGATACTTTCACTTGCTACAGGCGTAAATGATTATATAAACGATGTTCAGGAGGAGACGCTTTCATCATATCCGCTGGAAATAATGCGCGAAAATACTGATACCTCAGGAATGATAGAGGCTCTTATGAACAATCAGAAGGAGTATGAGAGCCGTGAGTTCAGGGATGATACGGTATATGCCAATACTCAGGTATATGATATGTTCAATTCCTTCAATGCTTCCGCAAAGCAGATAAACAATATGAAGGACTTCAAGACCTTCCTTGACAATGACAGCGTTATTAAGGATAAGTCAAGTGCCGTAAGCTACGGATACGACCTGAAAATGCCGGTGTTTACCAAATCTCCCTCAGGCGAGATAATCAAGGTCGATTTTATGGATATGTACAGCAAAGCGCTTGGCATGGGCAAATCAGACATTATGACCGCTACGATGAACAACCCGATGGCTGATATGGAGATGCAGGCTTTCGGTCTGAATGTTATGCAGGAGCTTCTGCCGGGCGAAAACGGTGAACCTGTAAACGATATCGTAAAGGAGCAGTATGAGCTTGTTAACGGTAAATGGCCGGAAAAATACGATGAAGCTGTTATAGTCCTGACGAGGAACAACGAGATACCTGATATTATAGTGTACGCACTCGGACTAAAGGATCAGGAGGGCTTCAACGAAAAGCTCAATGCCATCATGAGCAATCAGGAGATAAACGATTACGGTCAGCTTGAATGGAGCCTTGACGAGATAACAGGCAAGAAGTTCAAAATGATACTTCCCTGTGAATACTATCAGGGCATTTCTTCAGGAAAAGGCTACAATGACCTTACTGCTACACAGACCGGTCTTGAATATCTGTTCAACAGCGACGATATCGGAACAGAGATAAAGATAGTCGGCTTCATACGTCCGGGCGAGGATGTAAAGGCTCCTATGCTGAAGAGCTATATGGGTTATACGAGCCTGCTCACAAATTACGTTATAGAAAAGACAAACAGCAGCGATATAGTAAAGGCACAGCAAGATGATAAGGAGAACGATATCATCACGGGAACGAAGTTCATGACAGATGAATATACGGCTCCGACTCCGGAGGAAAAGGCTGAGACTGCAAAGGCATTCATAAAAAAGGCTGACACTGATACAAAGGCTGATATCTTCCGCCTTGTGGCTGCACAGCCGGATCCTAAGCAGGCAGACGAACAGGTTGCCGCGGCAATGAAGGACTTCGACAGGAAGTCTTTCGTACAGCAGATAACAGAAATGTATTCTTCCGAGCTTGGAGTAGATGCGTCGCAGATCACTTCATTCGTAAGTCAGATGAGCGATGAGGAGATAAAGAACTACGCTGAGCAGGCTATAAGAGAGCAGATAGCAGAGCAGTACGCAAAGCTGTCACAGGAGCAGCTCGGTTCGCTGAGCAATGCGGAGCTTGCTGCTATGCTCGATACAGCTGAGATAAGCCCTGAAAACTATGGAGTGATATTTGAAAAGTATACTCCTGAGGAGATATCGGATTCAACATACGAAGACAACCTGAAGCTTCTTGGCGTAGCAGATGAAGCCGATCCGTCGGTAATACGCATTTTTGCGAAGAGCTTCGAGGAAAAGGACGAAATAGCAGACGCGATAACACGTTATAATGACGGTGCGGAGGAAGCTGACGTTATACACTATACCGACGTGGTAGCTCTTCTCATGTCGTCAATAACCGGAATAATAAGCGGTATATCTTACCTGCTCATAGCTTTCGTGGGTATATCTCTTGTAGTATCGTCCATAATGATAGGTATCATTACGTATATCTCCGTACTTGAACGTACCCGTGAGATCGGAATACTCAGAGCTATCGGCGCTTCCAAGCGCAATGTACGCACAGTATTCAACGCGGAGACGCTGCTTGTGGGACTTACCGCAGGACTTATCGGAATAGGTGTTTCCGTGCTGCTCACGATACCGATAAATGCGATAATACACAAGGTCACTTCACTTGATACCCTTAGGGCTCATATGCCTTTTACGGGAGCGGTGATACTCGTGATAATAAGCATGGTGCTCACGCTTATTGCAGGACTTATCCCTGCCGGACTGGCGGCTAAGAGAGATCCTGTGGTAGCGCTCAGAACAGAATGACAATAAAAAAGGAATGCAGGGAATATGTCCCTTGCATTCCTTTATTTTTCGGGTATATAATTATTTTGGCGGTTTATTGTGCATCCGGCGTTCGAAATTGCTTATTATACCACAAATCCAGATTCGGTCAAGACCAAGACAAGCGCCATAAGTGGCGGTCCTGACAGGATTTGTATTTGTGGTTTCGGGCAATTACGCAAACGCCCGGCAGTTCCCGACCACCAAAAAAGTTCTTTATCTGCTTAGTTCCTTTGAGTACATTTTCAGCTTTGCGGCAAGAGATGTGATGTATTCTTTTGTAAGAACATCATCGAAGCCGCATTCCTTCAGCGCTGCACGGAAGCTGTATTCGCCTGAGTTGTTTGATATCCTCGCCATTTTCTCGTACTTTTCAAGAGCCTTTGCAGGGTCATTCATGACGTCGTCGAGGAGGTCAAGGCTTGCGAGCGCGGAAGTCGCATAGCTTATGTAGTAGCCCGGGCTCTCAATGATATGCGGTATATCCGAAAGGTGATAATCTATTTCAAGTTCCTCAAAAAGATCGTTGAATTTGTCAACTACCTCTTCCGGAGTTATGGAATCCTTTTCGGAAATAATGCTGTATTCAAATTCTCCGACAAGGAAGCCGCATACTATTGAATCCGCAATATTAAGTATCCTGTAAAGCTTCATGCTGTCTCCGCTCTTGCCGTAGATATCGTTGTAGAACTGCATGAAGAGCAGCTCGAAGCCCTGAGACTGTATCTCGGCGATATCGAGATTGTTCTTTGCCATAAGCGCATGGGTCTCATCAAAGAAAGAGGCGTAGTAGTGACCGAATTCATGTATGGCGGTAGTGAGCCTGTTCCGGCTGTTGCCCATATTTCCTATGAATATCTTTGCGCTGTTCTGGGTCGGGAGCTCGTCGGTGAATGCTCCCTCAAAAGCGTCGTCGTTGTAGCATACGGTATACAGCTTTTCATCAATGAGCTTCTGCGAATACTTGTCAAACTCAGGTGAAAGCGTCTTTGCGTATTCCCTTACAGTTTCAAACGGATTTTCCTCCGAGTCGTCTTCGGAAAAGTAATCAGACCATGATACCGTGCCGAAATAGTCTTTCAGCATTTCCTTGTATACCGGTATTATCTTGTCTGATACTGTTTTGCCGAGTTCGAGTATCTCCTCGCCGGTATAGTCTCTGTCATACTGGGTGTAGAAGGTTTCGGGAGTATAGTCCTCGATTAATTCAAGGAGAAGCTCTGCACAGCGCAGATCCTTTTCGCCTACGGAGAGAGAGGCGTCATTTATTACCTCGTAGTATTCGCTTTTCGTCTCGGCAATGTCAAGGAAGCTCGATTCAGCTTCTGCACGGGCAGAGGAAAGACTGTATACATAGTGCTCCTTTCCCTCCTTGTCAACAAGCTTTTCAAAAAGAGAAGAGTAATCGCTGTCAGCTCCGCGGTTGAAGCCGTACATTATCAGATCCGCCGCAACGGCAGCGTCATGGTAGTATTCATTGTAGAGCGCTTCCACGTGCTTGTCAGTATAGTTGCGGTAAAAAATGAATTCGGCATTCGTGCGTGCTTCGTATATTGTATCGTACATAGACAGCAGGCTGTCGATATCGGCTTTTACAGCTTCTTCGTTATCTGATCTTCCTATATCATCAAGCAGCTTTCTGACAGATTCCTCGACATCGTCCAGATTGCTCCGTTCCGGCAGCTGATCTGTGCTGTCGTCGTTGTCTATACCTGCCTGACCTATCTTGAATTCTTTTACTTTGTCCCTGTAGCGTGATATGCGCGGCGGTCTGTTGTTATCCGAACATGAAAAGCATGAAACGGAAAATACAGCTGCAGCTGCAATAGCTATAAGACGGGCAGATCTCATATCCATCCCCTTCCTTTCAGTGTGGAAGTCTTTCTGCCGCGGCAGGTATGCCGGTAATGCTGTCAACAATGATATCAGCTCCGGAAAGCTCCTCAGGGGAACCGAATCCGTAGCTGCAGCCTATTGACGGCAGTCCGTTCCTTACAGCGGTCTCTATATCATGGAAACGATCACCTATTACTATGAAGTTCCCCTTATGAGCGGGAGCAATCTTTGGGAATATTTTATATTTAGGTATGAAGTCAAAAGCTTCACAGCAATAGTAGTGATCGAAAAAACGGTCAAGTCCAAAAACACGTCTGTGACGTTCAAGGTAGTGAAAGCGGCAGTTGCTCAGAAATATAAGAGTATAGCCGCGCTTTTTCAGCTCCGACAGTGTTTCCTCGGCTCCGTCATAGAGAGCGCCTTCGCCGTTGTCTATGCGTTCAGCCATATCCCTGCCCAGCATAAGACGTGCTTTTTCCCTTATTTCAGGGTCAAGCTCCGGGTGAAAGCTGTTCCACATATCTGTGGAATTGAATCCAAGCCAGCAGCTTATCTCGTTGTCGGAGTATTCCTTTTCAGCTATATATCCGTTGTCGGAGAGCCATTTCATCGTATCCCTGAACGCAGGAGCGTAGGTGAGCATGGAGTTGTGTAAAGTACCGTCGTAGTCGAAAATAAGATTTGTCATTATGCCTCTATCTCTCTGATGAGGTTTATCATCTCGATAGCGCCTTCAGCGCACTCGCTGCCCTTGTTTCCGGCCTTTGAGCCTGCACGTTCGATAGCCTGTTCGATATTCTCGGTCGTTATGACACCGAACATTACCGGTATGCCTGTCTGGAGTGATACCTGAGCAATGCCCTTTGCGGCCTCGTTGCAGACGAGGTCGTAGTGTGATGTGCTTCCTCTTATGATCGCGCCAAGGCATATTACAGCGTCGTATTTTCCTGAGTTAGCCATTTTTGAAGCTATGAGCGGTATCTCGAATGCACCGGGTACCCAAGCGATATCAATAGCGCCTTCACTTACATCATGACGTTTGAGGACGTCAACTGCCCCTCCGAGGAGCTTTGAGGTGATGAACTCGTTGAAACGTGCAACGACGATACCTATTCTTATGTCCTTTGAGATAAGTTTACCTTCGTAAGTTTTCATTGTATATTTTTCCTTTCTTTTAGCTTATACAGTCTTGTTGAGCTTGTAGTTGTCTTTCAGGAGCTTTCTGAGCTCTTCCTCCTTTTCGGGAACAGAGAACTCCTTAGGCATTATGCCGTTATTGAACCAGAGCTGCAGAGTACTGCCGTTGAATTTGTACATGACACTTTTCTTATTGCGGGCAAGTCCGAAGTTATCAGGAAAATACACTCTCTGTGAGGTTATGTAGGCATATTTTCCTATGAAGAAATCAAGCAGGAGAAGTATCGTGAGAAGGACTCCGGCAATGAACAGCAGACCGAAGTTGACGAGCTGTTCATCATTGTGCTCTATTCTTGCGGCGTTCCAGTACATGAAGCCGATGAGCAGCCATGCGGCCCAACAGCAGCTCCACCATACAGCATTCTTTTTTAGCTGTCTCTTCAGTTTCACAGCTGTCTTTTTTGTTTTCACGCGGCTGCGGAATATGAAATATCCTATGATACCGAATATGAATACCGCACTCATTATGCAGAGTGCTGATATCGAGATTATCCTCATAGCAGTCATGGCTTTCTCCTTTACTTTGTAAGGGGATTTTCGTAGCCGTGCTTACCGTACCAGTCAGCCAGCATTTTTACTGTCTTCATCTTCTTTATGCCGAGATTGAAGCCCTTTGCGAACTTTTTATCGTTTATGAAAAGATCGAGCTTCTCCATTCCGAACAGTCCCTTGCCGTATTCATAGCTCAGGTTCTTCACAGGAGAAATGCCCTTGTTTGCGAAAATGGCAGTCCTGATACCCTCTGGTGAAAGGCAGGTGATATCGCAGGGGATAAGGAGCACAGCGAGCAGTATCATAAGAACGGAATGAGCGGTATTTTTTAAGAACAAACCGCAGACAGCGAGAACAATAATGCCTGCGAGCGCCAGGATATTGCTTATGAACGACTTTTCCTTTGCTCTCGACCATGAAATGAAACAGCATATATCATATACAAGAGCGGCTGCGCAAAGAATGATAAGAACGACTGTAAAAAATGTACTCATGATAAACACCTCAGTAATTAAGAATATGTCCCATCTTGTCGCGTTTCGTTTTGAGATAGAACAGGTCGTAGGCGGTAGCGTCCACCTGTATTGGCACACGCTCCTTTATTTCAAGTCCGAAGCCGCTGAGTCCGTAAACCTTGTCGGGGTTGTTGGTCAGCAGTCTCAGTGTTTTGCAGCCAAGGTCGCGGAGTATCTGCGCTCCGATGTAGTATTCGCGCATATCTCCGGGAAAGCCGAGAGCGAGATTCGCTTCGAGGGTATCCATTCCCTTGTCCTGCAATTCGTAGGCGCGGAGCTTATTGATAAGTCCTATGCCTCGTCCCTCCTGCCGCATATAGAGAAGTACCCCGCGCCCCTCTTTTTCTATCTGCGTCATTGCCGCTGCAAACTGCTGTCCGCAGTCACATTTGAGCGAGCCGAAGGCGTCACCTGTGAGGCACTCGGAATGTACTCGGCAGAGTATATCCTGTCCGTCGTCTATATCGCCTTTAACAAGAGCAACATGGTGCTCGCCGTTGAGCTTGTTGACGTATCCGAGGGCACGGAATTCACCGTATTTTGTGGGGAGCTTCGTATTCGCCACGCACTCCACAAGCACGTCATGCACCTTCCTGTACTCCTTCAGCGACTGTATGGTTATGAACTTCATGTTCCACTCCTGCGCTTTCTGCCTGAGCTCATCGGTGCGCATCATAGTTCCGTCATCCCGCATTATCTCACAGCACAGACCGCACTCCTCAAGACCGGCTAAACGCATCAGGTCCACCGTAGCTTCGGTATGACCCTCCCGTTCGAGAACGCCGTTTTTCTTTGCAGTAAGCGGAAACATATGTCCCGGACGCCGGAAGTCCTCCGGCTTTGAATCGGGAGATACGCACATACGTGCTGTATAGCCTCTTTCCTCGGCGGAAATGCCTGTTGTTGTGTTAATGTGGTCGATGGAGACCGTGAATGCTGTGCAGTGGTTATCGGTGTTGTAGTCAACCATCTGCGGCAGATGAAGTCTGTCGCACAATCCGGCGCTCATTGGCATACAGATAAGCCCTTTTGCGTGAGCTGCCATGAAGTTTACGTTTTCAGTAGTTGCAAACTGTGCGGCACATATCATGTCGCCTTCGTTCTCTCTGTCCTCGTCGTCTGTGACGAGGATTATCTCGCCGTTACGGAGAGCCTCGCAGGCTTCCTCAACAGTGTTGTAGCGGAACATAGAATTACTCCTTACTCTTTGGTTATTTCGCCGCTTTTAGCGGAAAGAGCCGCAGTACAGCCTTCGGCGCTTATGGTCATGCTGTGTGAGGTACCCTTTTTCTTTTCGTCTGAGACATCGTAGCTGCCGTTCCCCTTTATCATAATGTTTCCGGTATCGGCAGCGACTTTGAGCTTTGCACCTCCGGAACCGCTTGCCGGCAGTCCGAATGAGATGTTGCCGGTATCTGCGGATATATCGGTGTCAGCCTTGTAGGTGCAGTCCATCAGGTCGATATTGCCTACAATGCATTTCAATACCGAAGCCTCAGTGAATCCGGTGCCGTTGCAGCATATATTGCCGACGTTCACACTGGCGCTGAATTTACCGCTCAGTTCACCGAAGGAGATATTTCCCACAATTTCCTTTGCGTCGAAGCTCTTTACGAATTTCGGAACGGTCACATAGAGATCGTATTCCACGCGGCAGTCAGGGATATTCTTTTTGAGCCAGCTGTCGATATTCTCACCTGTTTTGTCCTCGATGAGCTTCAGGTCGAGCCTGCTGCCGTTTACCTCAGCAGTGGCGTTCAGGTGGCTCTTTACCTCCTGACAGACCTCGTCTGTGTCGGCGTAAACGGTATAATCAAGAGATAAACCTGTCTTGTTGTCGCCGGAGCAGGCAATTGTTATATTTCCGGTGTTTATATCAACACCTACTTCCGAAACGCTTTTGTCGGTATCGAATACGAAATCCATCTGAGTAAAGAGCTCTGTCTTGTAGTCCTTTTTTTCTGTATCGAGGTCTATGCCGAGAGAGGCAGGATCGACCTCATGATCGCCTGTTTCTGTTTTCTTGCCTTCCGAATTGTATTTGGCATTGGCATTGACATTGACTCCGCTGCCGCTTTTACAGCCTGTCAGTGCCGCCGAGAATAAAAGAGAGATCAGAACAGCCGTTTTAAATATTTTCATATTTATTGTCTCCTTCAGAAACCGTTTTTTACAAGGAAGTCCATGGTTATGCCGCTTTTTCCGGTATTTTCCGCGGGCTTCATAAGCTTTTCAACGTACTTGCCGATGATATCGTTTTCAAGGTTCACAGTGTCACCCTTCTTTTTCGTGCCGAGAGTTGTCTGTGAAGCTGTGTGGGGGATTATGGAAACGCTGAATGAGGTATCCGTCACCTTTGCAACGGTAAGGCTTATCCCGTCAATGGCTATGGAGCCCTTTTCAACTATATATCTCATTATCTCCGGGTCGGCGCTTATCGTGTACCACACTGCTATACCGTCGTTTCTGATGTCGGTGACTGTACCCGTACCGTCGATGTGTCCGGAGACTATATGTCCGCCGAAGCGTCCGTTTGCAGCCATAGCACGTTCAAGATTCACCGGACTTCCTGAAGCAAGGCTGCCAAGCGATGAACGGCTGAGAGTTTCGTTCATAACGTCTGCACGGAATACTCCGCCGCCGAAATGGGTTACCGTAAGACATACGCCGTTTACGGCTATACTGTCTCCGACGCTTACGTCCTCAAGCACCTTTTCCGCCTGTATCTCAATAAAGGAGGAGCTGCCGGAGCGCTTTACCGCTTTTACGGTCCCCACCTCTTCAATTATTCCCGTGAACATTCTTCACCCTGCTTTCTATGAGTATATCCTCTCCGATATTGATCATACTGCATTTTTCAAGCATAAATGCCTCGTCAGGCATTGGTACGCCTGTTCCCGATACAGGTGAACTGCCTCTGCCGCCGAAGAGCTTTGGTGCTATATAAGCCTGTATCTTTGTCACTATGCCTGCATTGAGAGCAGACCAGTTCAGTTCTCCGCCGCCTTCAAGGAGTACGCTGTCAAGCCTTTCGCTGCCGAGCTGTTTCATTAGTTCCATCAGGTCTACGCGGCTGTCCTTCGCAGCAGTTCTTATTATACGGCAGCCTGCCTCTTCAAAGCGTGCTGCTTCTTCTTTGTCCTCTGATACCGTAGCAATAATGGTCGGGACTTCCCTGGCGGTCTTTATGATATTGCAGTTAAGGGGAGTTCTGAGTTTGCTGTCGCATATTATTCGTATTGGATCACGGCTGTTTTCAAGGCGGCAGGTGAGCAGGGGATCGTCTGCGATGACTGTTCCCAATCCTACCATTACTGCGCTGTGATGAAGCCTTTCGTGCTGCACGTGAGCCCGTGCGGCTTCGCCGGTTATCCATTTGGATTCTCCCGTATAGCAGGCTATCTTTCCGTCAAGTGTCATCGCGTATTTCATTGTCACAAATGGGAGACCTGTTGTGATATAATGGAAGAAGATCTCATTCAGGGCGTCGCATTCATCTTTGAGGATGCCTTCTGTCACTTCTATGCCGCTGTCGCGAAGTATCTGCGTACCCTTGCCTGCAACAAGGGGATTCGGATCTGATGAGCCGATGAACACTCTTTTTATGCCGTGAGCTATGACAGCCTCGGTGCATGGGGGCTGCTTGCCGTGGTGACAGCAGGGTTCGAGAGTTACGTACATATCTGCGCCCTTGCAGTCTATCCCCTTTGCTTCACAGTCCGCAAATGCGCTGCGTTCAGCGTGGAGATCGCCGTAGCGCTTGTGATAGCCGCTGCCGATTATCTCGCCTTTTTTGACGATGACAGCTCCCACCATCGGATTGGGAGATGTGAAGCCCATACCCCTGCGGGCAAGTAAAAGAGCTGCGCGCATAAATTCTTCGTGAGACATAGTTCCTCCTGGTATTGTTGAAAAATATTTAGTGCATAGTGATTAGCGGTATATGATATTAAGGACAATATCCCCTGAAAACAGAAAAAACCCCTGATAACGGGGCGTTAAGTCTTTTACTGCACATTGGTGTGCGGTTTATCTTCTTTCATCCGGACTTTACCGTCGGCTTCGGAATCTCACCGAATCAGCCACAAGGCTCGCAGGCTATACTGCCGGTAGGGAATCACACCCTGCCCCGAAGATAATTGTATAATGTTCAGTTATTTCTCCGGAGCGTATGCCGGGAGCGGAGCCTCTCCGCCTGCCGGTAGGGAATCACACCCTGCCCCGAAGATACTCTTAAAAGTTGAGAGTTAAGAGTTGAGAATTGAGAGTTAATGTGTCTGCTTCGCAGACTTATTTAAATAACATCGCCGTAAGGCGATACAATAACTCTCCACTCTAAACTGTCAACTCTCAACTGATATTATATCACTGTGTTATACATTTGTCAATATCCTATTGCTATTTTCTGAATTGTGTGGTATAATATTATCATTATATCATAAGGAGTGTTTTTTTTATGAGCGAATGTACACACGACTGCTCAAGCTGCGGAAGCGATTGCGGCAGCAGAAAAGAGCCCCAGAGCCTGCTTGAAAAGCCCAATGCCATGAGTAATATCGGCAAGGTGGTAGGAGTTGTCAGCGGAAAGGGCGGCGTCGGTAAGACACTGGTATCTTCACTGCTTGCCGTATCAATGCAGAGACTCGGAAAGAATGTGGGTATCATGGACGCTGATATCACAGGTCCCTCTATACCAAAGGCTTTCGGCATACATCAGAAGGCTGATGCCTGCGAGTTCGGAATAATCCCCGCAAAAACAAAAATGGGACTTGACATCATGTCTATAAATCTTCTCCTTGAGAACGAGTCCGACCCTGTTGTATGGAGAGGCCCTGTTATCGCAGGTGTCGTAAAGCAGTTCTGGACTGACGTTATATGGAAGGATATCGACTGCCTCGTTATTGATATGCCTCCCGGAACAGGCGACGTACCGCTGACTGTTTTCCAGTCACTGCCGGTCGACGGTATAGTTATAGTAACTTCTCCTCAGGAGCTTGTTTCCATGATAGTGGAGAAGGCGGTCAAAATGGCTAAGCTCATGAATATCCCCATACTCGGTATCATCGAGAATATGAGCTATTTTGAATGTCCCGACTGCGGCAAGCGCCACAGCATCTACGGCGAGAGCCATATAGAGGAGATAGCTGCTCAGTACGATATCCCGGTACTTGCAAAGCTCCCCATTGACCCTCAGCTTGCAAAGCTCTGCGATCAGGGTACGATCGAGCTCTTTGAGGGCGAATGGCTCACAGAGGCTGCCGAGAAGATCGTTTCAATGGAAAAATAATTTGCAGGGGCGGATATTAGCCCGCTATCCTTAACGGAACTATATATTCCTTATGTAACCCGAGGGCATATCGTCCTCGGGTTTCTGCTGTTTAGCAGGCTGCCTGTGTGAATGTTCTGTTCTTTGACGGAGTAAGTACAGGCATAGGCTTGTGCATTGAATGAAATGAATAGTGTATCACAACATCATTTCCGCAGGTTTTTGAATGCTTCTCAGGCTTTTCATATACTTCAATACGAGATATGAATAATCTGAGCAGCTTTGGTGTAAGCTCTTCCATTTCAAGGTCAGCCTTTGCGTTTTCAATGAAATCCTGCACTGCTTTATCCTGATGTTCCATGTTTTCAAGTTGTATGGAGAGGGTTTCAAGTTCGGCTTTTATTTCACTCTGCTCTTTCTCATAGCCTGATGCGAGCTTGTCATAGCGTTCGAGAGTAATCTTATCCAATGCTCTATCCTCATACAAGCAGCTCATAATGCTATCAAGCTCCTTGATACGAGTTTGCAGTTTGGAATGCTTTACTTCGGACTCCTTCCGCTGCTTCTCGGCATTAGCCATATTGCTCTTAACTGCTATGTCATAGAACTCCTGCGGTTTCTCCCTTGCCAAGTCGGTCATGAACTTGATACCGTCCAAGACAAGTTTATCGAGCACATCTGCCTTTATGCTGTGTACCGTACAGTAATTCTTGCCCTTTGCCTGATAGCCACCGCATTGATAGTAATTATTATCGGACTTGATATTGCTCCCTCTGTGAAGATACATCTTTGCTCCGCAGTCGGCACAGTACAAGTATCCTGCATATTTATCAACATCGCCAAGCCTGTCGGGACGTTTCCTACCTTCGTAACGCTTTTGCACTAACCCAAACAGTTCTCGGCTGACTATCGGCTCATGAGTATTCTCGAAGATAAGCATATTCTCAGGCGCATTTTCAGCCTTTTCTTAAGCTTGTTGGACTTGCTGTATGTGCTGAAGTTGACCGTATCTCCGCAGTATATCCTGTTTGAGAGCATATCTCTTACTGTGCTTTGTGTCCAGATGTATGGAGTATCAAGAGTAGGGTGTTTACAAGTTTTTCCCTTTGTTTTGAACTCATATACCCCGGGTGTCTCGACTTTGTTCTCATAAAGGTAATTGCAGATAGCTCTTACACCTTTTCCGTCAGCGCACAGCTCAAATATCTTATGCACTATTGGTGCAGTGATCGGGTCGGGGACAAGCTGTTTTGTATCAGCATCTTTCAAGTATCCGTATGGAGTTATCGTTCCGACACGCTCTCCGCGCTCGCCTTTTGCTCTCTGAACCGCACGTATCTTCTTTGATGTGTCACGAGCGAAAAAGTCATTAAAATAGTTCTTTATGCCTGACATCTCGTTGATACCATTGGCTGAATCAACACCGTCTGTGATTGCTATAAATCTGACATCGTTAGCAGGAAACACCAGTTCCATAAGTCTGCCTGCTTCGAGATAATTTCTCGAAAGTCGGCTCTGATCTTTCACAATGACTGTTCCCACAAGCTCGTTCTCAACGTCATTAAGCATTCGTTGGTAGTCAGGACGGTTGCTGCTGACTCCGCTGTAACCGTCGTCAATATAGAATTGACAGTTACGAAAGCCATTCTTTTCAGCATAATCCATGAGCATTTTCTTCTGATTCTCTATTGACAGCGACTCGCCCTCGCGAGCATCTTCCTGTGAAAGTCGGCAATACAAAGCTGTAATTTGATCGTTGTTTGGTTTCATTAAAATCCTCCTTCTCTGGAAACCAAACCGAATAGGACTCTGTTGGTGTACCGCTCGGTACACCAACAGTATACTCCTACTCGGCTCAAAAGCCCAGTAAAATTTTCGTTAATATGCTTTCACAAGTTCGCGGAGTCTGTCTGCCGCAGTCACATTCGTATCAGTCGGCGTTGCATTTATGACGGTATAGGTCTTGCCGTCAATAACGACTTTCCTAAGTTCATACTGCGTTCTTCGCATTTCCGCATACTTGTTCGTTGAAGTTTTATTATCCTTTTCTGCCATTCAATAACCACTCTCCTTATTGTTCTCTCGTTCATGTTTCGTATGTGATTTGCGTTGTTCATTTTTAAAAGTCCTTTCGTATTAGATTTGGGTTATCCCATGTGTATTCCGAGAGCTTCCTTTCGCTCTCGTTCCTCGGCAAGAGCCTTGCTGTCAATGTGCTCCCGAGCGTACTCGGTATCGTCAGCAGGCTCGTCCTCTATCAGCGTAGCCACAGCTGTAACGCCGCTGACAATGCTATCAATACCGACTGTGATATCACTATCCACTTGGCTGCTTTCAAGCTGAGCCTGTGTTTGTACTCGTCGAGCTCTTTCAGCTTCGAGCCATATTCTTCGTTCAGCTTCCCAGCCTGTGAGGACAGGTCTGTTGTCGCTTTCTCTAATTGAGCCGCCGCTGTTTCTGACAGTTCCATTGCCTGATTCAGAAGTTCCCGACAGGTTTCTATGGTCGCTCTCTGCTCGGAGCGAACTGTTTTCAGCACCTGTTCTGTCTCCGCTTTGGTTGACAGCGTCGAGAGACTGCTGAGTATTTCCAACTGCTCCTGAGACATCTGCCTGTTCAATTCTATCAGCGCTCTCCAGTTGGAATCGAGCACTAAAACTGCAGGCGGAGCGTCCGCTGCCTGTGATAATTCCTTGTTGTACATCTGATTCAATTCGTCTAATCTCGAACTCATGCTCCATATTCTCCTTTCTATACTTCTCGCCGTGAAGCTTGTTGTCACGGCACTTTCTCTTGTTCGGGCAGGTGTAGGTAATGTATTTACGGTTGTCCTCCCACCTTACATCGTAGCCCTGCTGCTTCATCAAGCAGCAGAACTGCTTCTTTGACTTCGCCTGTTTCATCACCTGATTGATGACGTTCATCAGCTCCCACTTGAAGCTCTCACCGCGCTTGGCTGACCTGTACTCGCTGTCGGAAAGGAAGTCTTTGTTCATTTTCTTCTTGGGAGCATCAAGTACATGAACTCCGTACCGCTGACAAATTTCATCGCTGAGCTTCATCAGCTCCTCGACTGGCTCCTTGTTGGAATGGTATTTCTTTCCGCCATCGAAGCTGACGGAGTTGAAAACGAAGTGCGAGTGAATATGCTCGCGGTCGATGTGGGTTGCGACTATAACCTCATACTTTTCTGCTGCTTTGCGACCTCGTCCAATCCGTCAGCTACGATTATCTTTTTGTCCATAGCCGACCTGAGAACGAAGTCGCTTAGCGATAATTTGTGCCATTCAGCCTTGCTGTGTATCTGCTGGTACTCATCATCGGTACAGCGAATTGTGATCGTTCTGTTTCTTTTTCGCATTGTATCACCTTCCTTTCATTGTACGATTTTTGAGAGGGGGTTCGGGGGTCTCCCCGACCAGCAAGCGTTCGGCGGACTGCCGAATGCGATGCTGGCTTTTTCAAACCTCCGCTGCCTGTACTGCTCCGTCAGCGTTAGTTTTCTCCATATGCCAATGCTGCCCACATTCGCTCCACGTTGCGCGACAACCGCTTTCACCGCCGCAGCTGGGATAGGTATCCGCTTTCGGTATCGGCGGCAGAAACGGCGCGTTTTGTGCGTGAGTATACCGTCACCCGCATTTTTTACCGTCACCCGAACTTTCAACGATATATAGATATTTGCTAAACATGGGTGACGGCATAGTCAGCATTTTCAACACCTCAATTTTACTGTCATACCGTCACTCTGTTAGCGGTTAAGAGAGGACTGCCTTCATATATATAGAGGTGGGAAATGCAAAAAACGAACATTTCAAGAAATACGCCTTATTATTTTGTAGAGTTGTATAGCCGATAAATGATTTTTGATATCCTGTTTAGTAATGTTTACTAATCGGCAGGATTGAAAAATCCCCACAGCAAACTAATGCTGTGGGGTTAGGTTTACGCCGCGGGATCGTTCTTTGTAAGTATGATCTCATACTGTTCAAAGAACCGAAGTATACGCTCATAGTTATGCTCGACGCATTTCGGATAGCCGCACGCTTTGGCTTCTTCAAATAGCGAAACATATTCTTCGCGCAGTTTTATCAAAGCTCGATGTAACAGCCTTTGTACAGCTCGGACAGTAGTGCTCATTCGCTCAGCGATCTCAATTGTGTTAAGATTCCTT
>NZ_JAEFAJ010000037.1 GCF_016287535.1 Ruminococcus sp. | reverse complement strand
TTTACAGCCTATTATGAAACTTCTATCATGAATCTCTCATGCCATCGCCGTTTTGAGTTCACAGAAACTTTAATTAAGGCCTAAACTTACCTATGAATTGGAGGAATTTATGAGAGGGAGTGATTTTAAAATTATGTGTGCCTGTAGAGTAAATTTATACCCTTACGGTCAAGGATTAGCTGGAGTTACAGCCTGCTCAATTTCATATACGCCATTTGTTGTTCCAGTTTCAAGTTTGAACTTTGTGCTGAGGTTCCAAGAACCGTCAACTAACGACTGGAATGTATTTACATTACAAGTTTCATCTTCACCTTCGAGCCATACACGAACAACAACTTCATAATACTCGGTTGCGCCTGCTTGAACAGTTGCAATTGTTGAATCAGTAGCAGAGCTTGCATAAGTTACAGCACCTGTCGCTGATGTTGAAGCTACAGCTTTACCTGTTTCAAAGTTTGCTGCACCATTAGGAGCATAAATGTGTGTAGTTACGCCAGTATCGTCATCATCAATATCTGGGAGAGTTTTGGCACCATCAACAGCTGCGGTAGCAAACTTCTTAGAATGAATCGCAACACGCCAAGCCGTTTCAGAATCGGTTGCTTCGCTGAATGTCATTTTAAGTTCAGACAGATTAATATTCTGTGAAGCATTAGCATTGGTATTTACTGCTTTCAATACAAAATGATAATCTAAATATGTCTGATCAGCAGAAGTATAACCCAAACCAGTTAAATCGGATAACTGTGTGATCTCTGTGTACGAATTAGCTATAGCATCACCATCACCCTTAACGTTATCAGGCGCAGTTGCAAAGAAAGTATATCCATCTATAGTTGACAACGGTGCGAGAGATGCATTGTTTATTGTCTGAGTTGTTGAAGACTTAAATGTTGAATCATTTGTCGCAAAGCTACCAGATGTCCAAGAGCCACCATGGCAAGCCGCAACATCATCAATCAACAAGTTGCTATCAACGGTTGTTGTCATCGAAATACCAGTTATAGTTACTTCTGTGTTCATGGTGAACCACGCGTAGGTGGAGGTTGCCAGCATTGAAGCAGAAACAGCAAGCATCATAGCAGCCGGTATGAGCTTCTTGGCTGTATTACCTTTTTTCATGTTATTAGTTTTCATCATAAGTCATTTTCCTTTCATAATAGATTACCGGAAACGGCTCCGGCTGCCTCCTGTTTGTGTGTCTGCTTTATACTTTTTGTTTACAACCATATTATAACCTGTTTTAATGGAAATGTCAATATCACGTCAAAAAGTTCATATTTTCTCAAAACTTTTCAGCAATATGTACAAAAGAATCTACTTCTCATTCATCATCATAGCTGTGAAATTATTACATTCTGTATATAGAAATCCTAATTTCAATAGCAGTACACCCCCCTTTTCGTACCGCTTATGGCAGTGCCTTTATATACTATTATATAAATTGGTCGCACCATTCTTTACCAAATTTTAATAATTCATAAATTTTCGTATTCCTCATTGACTTTTTTATATTGTATATGCTATAATTTTATGTGTAAATAGGGTTTAACCGATCTAAGACATAAAACCCGCCCAAACGGGTGTAAAGGGGGTATGGATATGCTGCAAATAGACGAACAATATATCGTCAGTAACTTTGATAAGGCGCTTTCGGAAGGTTACATCAGAGCCTACTATCAGCCCGTTATCAGAACTCTGACAGAAAAGATTTGCAGCGTCGAAGCGCTCGCGCGCTGGCAAGACCCGGTCATGGGACTGCTCTCGCCTTTCCTTTTTATCAACGTCCTTGAAAAATACAGACTGATACATAAACTGGACCTTTATATCCTTGAAAACATCTGCATTACCTATAATCAGATGAAGCAAATGGGTCTGCAGCTCCACCCGTTCTCGATAAATCTTTCCCGTCTCGACTTTGACGAGGTGGATATGCTGAAAGCCATATCCGATATCCTAAAAAAGTACAAGGTCCCCTCAAAGGCGATCCATATTGAGATAACAGAAAGCGTAATGCTTGATAATACAGCTTATTTCCGCCGTATCTTCGACAGCTTCCACGACGCCGGCTTCGCCATCTTCATGGACGACTTCGGCAGCGGCTACTCGTCCCTCAATGTTCTGAAGGACTACAGCTTTGATGTACTTAAAATAGATATGCGTTTTCTCAGCGACATCGGTTCGCGCTCAAAGAAGATACTTGCTTCCGTGGTGAATATGGCAAAGGCGATCGGCATACACACTCTCGCAGAGGGCGTGGAGACCAAGGAGCAGAAGACCTTTCTCCGCAACATCGGCTGTGAAATGCTGCAGGGCTACTACTACGCAAAGCCTATGGACGGCGATCTGTACGTACAGTACCTCGCTGATACCGGTTTCCAGGTAGAAGACCCGGACGAGAACCACTACTGGAACGAGGTAGGACAGATAAACTTCCTCAGTCCCGATCCGCTCAATGGAAACGACTTTATCGAAACCGAAAACGGCGATTACGGCTTTGTACGTGAGAACTCGTCACCGCTTGCCCTCATAGAGCAGAGCAGCGATAAACACGTGGAAATGCTTTACCGCAATCAGGCTTTTGAGACCAATCTTCAGAAGGTAGGATTCCCTTCCGCCGACGCTCTGGTAGATGTCATCAACCAGACTCAGGCAGCTTACTACCCCAATATGGACGAGCAGATAAATTCTTCCATAAAAACAGGCAATGTCATAAAGGAAGATCATTTTGTTAACGGTATGTATTTCACTTACTGTACCAAATGCATAGCATATACCGACAAGAAAGTAATGATCGCCGCAAGTATACAGACCTACGGCAGTGACATAGATATGTCCTCCAACGAAGTTTTCGATACCTACAGCCGCGCTCTTATAGATACCTTTGATCATATAACCATAATTGATCCCGCAAAAAACCGCGTTGTAGCAAGAGTTTATTCCAAGATGGCATATTCGCAGGACTATTCAAATATGCCGCTTGACAAATCGCTTGAAAAATATGCGAATGACGAAGTAGCAGCTGAAGACAGGCAGAAATTCCTTGATTTTGTTGATCCGGCAACTATCCGCAACAGAATGGCAGACAAAATCACAAGATATCTTCATATCACCTGTGGTGTAAAATGTGCCAACGGTTCTTTCAGGCAGGAAGATATACGTATCACTAAAGTTTATATCGGCAACGGCCTAAACGAAGACGGAGAGTTGTATATGCTCTCTATGCAGGCTATAGAAAAAAAATAATATTAAAATTTTAACAGACTTAAACAATAGCATAAGCCAAAGCTTATGCTATTGTTATTTTTCATCGGATCATATTTTAATTATATACGTTTAAACAATATTCAGCATTTAAAAACGCCGAATTTAAGATAAGTTTAAGATTATTTTAAGCTTTATTCATTATTATGTAGATACCGGTTAAGTACGACTTTAGTATCTATTATTTCATAGGAGGAATGATAAAAATGAGAAAGAAAAGTATACTGGCAGGTCTCCTGTCAGCACTGGTTCTCGGAACAGCCTCAGCTGCAAACGTAGCAGCTGCTGACGGACTCTACGGCGACGCAAACTGTGACGGCACTGTAGATATGTCCGACGCTGTCCTCATAATGCAGTCTCTTGCCAATCCGGCAAAGTACGGCATCAACGGAACAAATGAGAACCACATCACACAGAAGGGCATAGACCTTGCAGATGTTTCCGAAAATGGAAACGGACTTACCACGAATGACGCTCTTGCTGTTCAGAATTACCTTTTAGGCAACGTCAAGTCACTTCCTGAGTCCTATAAGGAAGGCTCAACTTCAACAACAACTACAGTCAGCAATCAGACAACAACTTCCACCACAACTACTACAGAGCCTGTAACGACTGTTCCTAAGGAAGATGTAAACACATCTATCCACCTTAACGGCTCTTCGATAACTGTTGACGGAAAGTACGCTACAGCAAGCGGTTCAAAGGTAACTATCTCACATTCGGGCACATTCACTATCGACGGTACTCTCAATGACGGTCAGATCTATGTTGAGATCCCAGACGAAAAAGCTGATCCCGATACAGTAAAGCTTGTTTTCAACGGCGTGAACATCACAGGCAAGAGCGCTCCCGCTATCCTTGTCAAGAACGCAGACAAGACCTCTATCACTATAGCCGACGGCACAGAGAATACTATCTCTGACGGAACATCGGCTTACCAGGGTGATGAGCTTGAAAGCGCTGTTATCGAGGCAAAGGACGACCTTACCATAAAGGGCGGCGACAACGGCACGGGTACTCTTACCGTAAACGCAAATATACAGCCGGCTATCGTCTGCAACAACGATCTCAAGATCACCAGCGGTATCCTTAATGTTAATACGCTCAACGAAGCACAGGATGTTTCTCCCGATACAATAAAGGGCAAGGGTTCTGTAACGGTAAAGGGCGGTACAATAAATATCGTTTCAAAGGGCGACGGTATCAAGTCCTCAAAGGGCGAAGTCGTTATCGAGGGCGGTACTATCGTTATCAAGGCTTCCAAGGACGCTGTACAGGCTGAAACGGATATCACTATCGCAGGCGGCGATATCGCTGCATTCGGCGACAAGGGTCTCACAGCAACAGGAAATGTGAATATCACAGGCGGCAACATCATAGCTACTGCCAAGGACAATCAGTGCGAGACTATCACATCGACAGAACAGGCAACTCTTGTGCTTGACTTCACAAAAGAATGGGCAAAGAACAATCCTATTGCCGTTACCGATTCTTCAAACAAGGTACTCCTTGAGCAGAATCCTCCGAAGAAGTACAAGTACGCTATCGTTTCATCTCCTGATCTTGCTTCCGGCGAATTCAAGGTATTTGCAGGCGGCATAAAGATGAAGCACAGCAGCGGCAGCACCTTCAAGAGCGGCAAGCCTGCAAAGTTCACCGAAGTAAACAACGATATGGAGAACGAGGAGCAGCTCTATCAGGAGCTCTTCAGCCAGGCTACGATCCACAAGATCGACGTTCAGATGAACGAGGCTACATGGCAGAATATGATGAACAACGCAAGCAAGGAAGAATGGACTCCCTGTGACGTTGTCATCGACGGCGAGACTATAAAGAATGTCGGCATAAGAACAAAGGGCAACAGCTCACTTATGATGGCAAAGAACAACAAGTACAGCCTGCGTCTCAAGCTCGACAAGTACGACAAGACAAACAACTACCACGGACTTACCGAATTCTGCATGAACAATATGCTCTCAGACGCTTCATGTCTCAGAGATATCCTCTGCTACAACGCAATGTACGAGGTAGATGGCGTTGCACCTCATGCAGCTCATACAGATATGTACCTCAACGGCAAGCTCTACAGCTTCTATCTCCTTGCAGAGCAGCCTGGTGATACACTGGCAGAGCGCTACGGCGTAGACGACGATACTGTACTCTACAAGGCTACAGAAAGAGCCGGCAACGGCGGCGGCTTCGGCTTCGGCGGAGACAGCTACTGCTCGTTCACACAGAACATGACTCCTGACAGATTCGATGTTAAATTCGGTATAGACGATAATTACCAGCATATCGTTGATATACAGACAGCTATCAACAAGCTCACATCAACAAACTACAAGTTCATCGAGGACGTTATCGACGTACCGAGCTTCCTCAAGGGCTTCGCTGTAAACTCCATATTCTGTAACTACGACAGCTATAACGGCTCACTTGCTCATAACTACTACCTTATATATACAGGCGGCAAGGCTTATTTCGTAGGCTGGGACTACAACCTTGCAATGGGCAACTTCATGGGCGGCGCAGATTCAGTAAACTCTGACATCACAACAAGTCTTTATCAGACTACAGTTTCAGACCGTCCTCTTGCAAAGCTCCTTCAGGTACCTGAGTACTACGATATGTATGTAGGTTACGTTAAGGATATCCTTAACCTCTACAGCAACCCTGAGCAGTACATCAGCAACTACGCAAAGAATATCCGTTCACACGTTCAGGCTGACCCAAGATTTGAATTCACTCTTGACCAGTTTGACTCCAACACTTCAAAGAGCGCTAACGGTCTCCAGACCAGCGGCAACGGCGGTCAGCAGCAGGGTGGCTGGAACTTCGGCGGCGATCAGCAGCAGGGCGGTCAGCAGCAGGGCGGCTGGAACTTTGGCGGCGATCAGCAGCAGGGCGGTCAGCAGCAAGGCGGATGGAACTTTGGCGGTGATCAGCAGCAGGGCGGCCAGCAGCAGGGCGGCTGGAACTTTGGCGGTGATCAGCAGCAGGGCGGTCAGCAGCAGGGCGGCCAGCAGCAGGGCGGCTGGAACTTTGGCGGCGATCAGCAGCAAGGCGGATTCAACTTCGGCGGCTTCCAGATGAATGCAGATGAACCTCAGTCTGATGATATAACAGAAGTAAGCGAAGACTGGGAGTTCCAGGGAGGTTTCGGCGGCGGCGGAATGAACTGGGGCGGCGGAGGCGGCTTCGGCGGCTTCGGCGGCGGCGGCGGAATGTTCGGCGGCGGAAATATATCAGTCGTTGACTTCCTCGTAAAGAGATTTGAGATCATTCGCTCAGCTCTCAGATTCTGATAACAGATATAATATACCAGGGTCTCCTGTGGCAGTCGTCTGCCGCAGGAGACCTTTTTTGCACAATATGATATGTATCTTTCAACATCACAGCCGTCTCTTAAAGAATTATACACAACTTCTTCGTTTTGTCCACCTTTGTGGCATTTTTTGAGTTTACAGAATGCATAATTTGAGCTATTATTACATTAAACAATATTTGCAGCTGCGTTCTCAAACAGCTGCAGGCAGGGGGTACTTAAATGAATATTACCAGAAAACTGAAGTCTGTGCTTTCAACTGTTGTTGCCGGAGCTATGCTGTTCTCAGCAACAAGTGCCGTTCAGTCACACGACTTTGAGGCAGACGCTGCAGGCGCCTGCACAATCAACACCAACAAGGAGTATCAGACTATCCGCGGCTTTGGCGGTATGAACCACCCGGAGTGGCAGAGCTACAATGTTCAGAACGGAGCTCCCGGAGATATGACCGCTGAACAGGTGCAGACCGCTTTTGGAAACGGCGAAAATGAGCTTGGTCTCACTATACTTCGTATCTTCGTAAGTGACGACAAGAACGCATGGAAGAATGCGATACCTACTGCTCAGAGAGCCCAGAAGCTCGGCGCTACAGTATTCGCTACTCCATGGAATCCACCGGCTTCAATGCGTCAGAACGGCTCCGGCGGTCCGCGCGGCGGTCAGTACGTTCTTAAAAACGGATCTGAAGCGCAATACGCTCAGCACCTCAATGACTTCATCAAATACTGTAACAGTCAGGGCGTTGAGCTCAATTCCATCTCTGTACAGAACGAGCCTGACTGGTCGGGCGAGTGGACATACTGGGCTCCGGACCGTTGCGCAAGCTTCCTTGCGAACTACGGAAAGGCTGTAACAGCAGGAACAAATACAAAAATGATGTCGCCTGAGAGCTTCAGCTACAGCAAGGATTACTACAACGCTATCCTTAACAACGCTCAGGCTATGGCAAACTGCGATATGTTCGGAACTCATTTCTACGGCACGCAGCGCAGCCAGATGGACTTCCCTGCCCTTGAAAACTGCGGCAAGGAAATATGGATGACAGAGGTATATGTGCCGAACAGCGACAACAACTCGGCGGACCGCTGGCCTGAAGGCGTTCAGGTAGCTGAAAATATCCACAACGCTCTCGTTGTAGGTAATATGAACGCTTATGTATGGTGGTATATCCGCCGTCAGTACAGCCCGATGTGGGATACCGGAAAGATCTCCAAGCGCGGTTACGCAATGGCACAGTTCTCAAAATGGGTACGTCCCGGAGATGTACGTATCGACGCTACAGAGCAGCCTAATACGAATATCCTCGTTTCCGCTTACAAGCACAGCGACACACAGGCAACTGTAGTCGCTATAAATAAAGGCAGCGGTGCTGTTTCGCAGCAGTTCACCCTCAGCGGCAGAACAGTCACGAATGTTGATACATACAGGACCTCAGGAAGCGAAAACATCGCTAAAATAGGCGGAATCTCCGCAAGCGGCGCTTCATTTACCGCACAGCTCCCCGCAAACAGCGTTACTACATTCGTCGTAGGACTTGAGAGCGACGGCAAGGGCTTTGAGGGTGGCAAGGATCCGACTCCGCCGGAGCCTATCGAACCCGACGAAAACGGATACTACTACCACGATACCTTTGAGGAAGGCAGCGACGACTGGGAAGGCAGAGGCGGCGCTACGGTTGCTACCGGCGGTACAGCCTATAAGGGCAGCAAGGCACTCACAGTTTCTGACAGAACCAGTGCATGGCACGGCGCTGTAAAGACTCTTGATTCACTCACCTTCAAGGCAGGAGAGACATACAGCTTCAGCGTTTGCGCAGCAAATAACGACAGCACAACGCAGAACATGATGCTTTCACTGGAGTATTCGCTCAACGGCGAGACAAGTTACGCCCATATCGCACAGGCTGAGTCTTCAAACGGTGAATATGTGCTTCTCTCAAATCCGAATTATACTATCCCCGCAGGCGCTTCAAGCCTGAAGCTCTACGTCGAGACCGAAACCGGTTCAGGCAGCTTCTCCATAGACGAAGCTATCGTTGCCAAGAGCGGTACGGTAGTAGACGGTCCCGCAGCAACTACCACTACTACAACGACAACTACCACCACAACAACTACTACGACTACCACAACGACCACTACCACAACGACCACTACCACATCAGAGACAACAACTACTACAACAACGGAAACTACTACATCAGCAACTACAACATCTGTAACTACTCAGGATCCTAAAACGGCTCTTGAAGGAAAGGTCACCAAGTGGGGCGACGCAAACTGTGACGACAATATTGATATGGGCGATGCCGTTATCATAATGCAGTCTCTTGCAAATCCGAGCAAATACCAGCTTTCAGAGGCAGGCAAGTTCAACGGAGACGTTTACGAGGCAGGCGGAGGCATAACCAACAGCGACGCTTCGACCATACAGAAATATCTCCTCGGACTGCTTAAAAGCTTCCCCGAAAACTACGCCGAAAATATCACATCTATCGGCTGATGCACTGCTATGGCTTCCTGATATGGCAGCAGCAGTCACAGGAATTGATCTTCCTGATTAAAAAATATATGCTTTTTAAACATCAGCTGTCATAAGACAGCTGATGTTTCTTTTTGCCGTAATAATCTGCCGAAAAAAACAATAAACTAATTAACGCTGTTTTAACTTTATGTATCGTTAATTAGCGCAACAATTGCATTGACATATGGCGGTTTTTATGATATAATAACACAAAGTACATTTGACGCTGAGAAGGAATAATGTGTATTTCGTCAGTTCGTTATCCATCATTTTTCTTTATGAACGTCAAAGGTATGATTGAATACGTTTTAAGGCGTAAAACCCAAGGAAAGGAAGTATTGCAAATGAAAAAGTTTATTTCTGCAATCACATCATTCTGCATGGCTGCAACAATGATAGGTGCAGCGGTTCCTGCAACAGTCGGAGCTGCAGACACTTCAAAGAGCTTTTCAGTCATGACCTATGACATAAGCAAGCCTTCAGCAGCTGACGCAAGTTCCACAGTAACTATCAAGAAGACCGATATCCCTTCAGGCGGTTACGTTCTCCCCTGTGCCCTTTATTACGGCGAGGGCGAGGATAACTCAACAGATTCGCTTCTTGTAGGCATTACCACAGACTCAAAAGATATCGAATTCAAGGTATATGATCCGCTTGATCCATACAAGGAAGGCGAAAAGGAATATACCATCAAGGGCAGCACTTTCAAGACTGACTCCTATATTTCCTTCGCCGGAAAGTATGACAAGCTTGACGGATATTCGGCAGCAGGTCTTCCGGTATTCGGCGTTGACAGCTCTCAGACAGCTGCAGGCACAGACAACTACTATATCGGCTGTTCATGGATGAACGCCGGTGTGCCTTATTCATGGGCAGGCGAAAAGTCCGATTCATACCCCTTCTATGTATTTGACACAATCATCCCGCAGAACATCAGCGCAGGTTCATATACTGTAAAGTTCTGCGAATACAATACGGATAAGTCAGGCAAGAACAATAATCCTTCACCAATGGTAGAGGGGCAGAAGCAGAGATATACCACAGAGAACGGCAACCTCAAGCTCGCACCGCTTACTATCAAAGTAGTCGGTGACGACGGAGAGACAACAAGCAGCGGTTCTGAAGTAAGCTTCTCTTTCGTTGACGAAAACGGAAACAGCAGCATTTCTGCAAAGCCCGGCGACGAGATCACAGTTTTCGCTAACATCAAGGCAGGCGGTCAGCCCGTTTCTGCTATGGACGTTCAGTTCAAGGCTGATTCACCTGTCAAGATCACACAGATCGGCGGTAAGTCAGCTGCTATCGGAAACAAGCCTGTTTCTTCAAATATAGAGGAGTACCGCGCTAACTTCACAGCAGTTGATACAACCGGTGAGCCTCTTGTCCCCACAGACGGAAAGGCTGCTTTTTCACTTGTTGTAAAGGTTCCCGATGACGCTGCAGCAGGAAGCTATACTGTAGGCTTCGACAAGCAGTGCAAGGTATTCAAGGACAGCACAAATTACAATTATCCTACATCATCCACACCTCTTACGATCAATGTTTCCGGCAGCGGCAACGGCGGTAACAGCGGCGGCTCAACAAGCAGCGCAGATATCAGCTTCTCATTCGTTGACGAGAACGGCAAGAGCAGCATCTCAGCAAAGCCCGGCGATGAGATCACAGTTTACGCTAACATCAAGGCTGACGGCAAGCCCGTTTCTGCTATGGACGTTCAGTTCAAGGTTGGTTCTTCACTCAAGATCACACAGATCGGCGGCAAGTCTGCTGCTATCGGAAACAAGTCTGTTTCAACAAACCTCGATGAGTACCGCGCTAACTTCACAGCAGTAGGTACAGACGGAGAGCCTATAGTTCCTACAGACGGCAAGGCTGCATTCTCACTTATAGTAAAGGTTCCCGATGGCGCTGCAAACGGCGACTTCACAGTAGGCTTCGACAGCCAGTGCAAGGTATTCAAGGACAGCACAAAGTACAACTACTCAACAGCCTTCACTCCTTTAACTGTAACAGTTACAGGCGGTTCTGAGATCACATTCAAGCTCGGCGACGTAAACGACGACGGTCTTGTTGACGCAGTTGACGCTTCTATGGTACTTGCTGAATACGCAAGACTTTCAACAAACCAGAGCGGTACATTCACAGAAAAGCAGAAGCTTGCTGCAAATGTTAACGCTGACAGCACTATAGATGCAGTTGACGCATCAAATATCCTCGCATACTATGCTTATGCTTCAACAGCAACAGGTTCTGTAAAGTCTATGGAAGACTTTATGAAGGACAGAAAGTGATCCTATAAAAGAGAACTTAATAATATTACAGCAGCCTGCAGCATTGCAGGCTGCTATTTTTATTAATACGTGGTAGAGTAATGTTAATCGCAGCACATTTCGCGTTCAATAGTGCTTTATAAGAGTTCGTCAGACCATATCACAGGTTATATAGTCCTATAACAGAATTATCTGCCTTACCACCTCCCCTGTCATTGACATTTTACTGAAAATGTTATATAATATATTTTGACGTAAAAAGCAGTCAAACACAGCTGATTGGGGTGATTCTTTGAAAAACAATCTGGGGCAGATAATCTTTAATCTTATCATAGCCGGTCTCGGCGCTCTTATATTCGGCGGGACCAATATCCTTGATTCCGCGGGATTGTCCATTATAGCTATAATACTTATTGTAGCCGTACTTAGCGCGGGCAATTACTTCTTCGTAAAGGTCGCTGCTCTTGGCAAAAAAGCCTTCCGGCGCTCCTATATGATAGATGAGAATACTTTTGATTCCCTGAATGAGCCTGATGACTACATCAACGTCATGAAAGACCTGAAGGATTATCCCCTGTGCCGTCAGGAGGCTTCAAAAATGATAGAACAGTGGGAGCTTTTCAGAAAAAAGTCCGAAACTCTCGATACAATTAGTTCCAGCGGCGGCGTATATGAACTCGTCAATCAGGATATCCAGTCAGTCATGCTGAACAATATGACTATGTTTATGAAACGTACCGCTATCATGCAGTCCTCTTCACGCTATGAGGAGATAAATACCCATAAGGGCTATCTCCGTATGCTTACTGACAGGAATGACAAGATACTGCAGGATTATACCAACCTTCTCATCGAAGTCTCACAGATGACCGACAATGAAAGGAACAGTACGGAAATAAGATCTCTCAAGCTTATTATAGATTCTATACACGAATACAAAAAAGAAATGGAAAGTGAGGATATAACATGAACAAAAGCAAAACCCCTCTCGTGATCGCGATAATCGGCGCTGTTATCACTATGGTGATGATAATCGCGGTAATAAACAAAAGCTCGTCAAATAAAGATAATAAACCGCTTCCGGGCACAAGCAACAAGATCACTATAGACAATCCCGAAGAGAAGCTCCAGAAAGCGCTGAAAAACGTGACTATTCTCAATGCTGAAAAGATAAAGGGCACTGTGGATTATTCGGACAAGGGCTCGGCTAATCTCCCTAATATCGAAACAAAATATCCTCTCACCGTCGTAGGTGACGGCGATGTGGATATCGAGATCTTCTCCACTTCCGAGAAGGCAGGAAAAAACAACAACGGCTGGCTCAATGAGACCGCGGAAGAGTTCAACAATCAGAAGAACCGCCTTTCAAACGGAAAGACTGTTTCTGTAAGCGTCAGAAGCATACCTTCCGGAGCTTCGGCAGACTATATTTCCAATAATGTTCACATTCCTCAGGCATATACTCCGTCAAACGAGCTCTTCGGCAAGCTTGCAGTGGAACAGGGCGCAAAGCTCAGTCTTGAAGCCGAATCCCTTGTATCAAATACCGCAGGTATCGCTATTTCCCGTACAGCAGCTTCTTCTATCAGTTCAAAATACGGTTCCGTATCATTTGAAAACGTAGTTGACGCAGTTGTGGCAGGAGATCTCCAGATGGGCTATACCTATCCTTATACTTCAGCTACAGGTCTGAACTTCCTCGTAAACGCGCTTCAGCACTTTGACGGAAGCAATATTCTCAGTGATTCCGCAATATCAAAGTTCCAGCAGCTCCAGAAGGGTATACCTTTCGTATGCTATACCACCGATCAGATGGTAAACGCAATGCAGAGCGGTACTCTTCAGGCAGGCGTCGTTGAGTTTCAGGCTTATACAAACAGCCCCGTACTCAAGGGCGGCTACGATTTCATTCCTTTCGGATACAGACACAGCAATCCGCTTTACAGTGTAGGCGATCTCAGCGCAGATCAGAAGGAAGCCCTCAGCGCTTTCCTCAGTTACGCACTCAGCAGCGGTCCTCAGGCACACGCAAAGGAATACGGATTCGATCCGGAAAGCTTCAGCTACAACACAAAGGACATCAGCGGTTCAGACATTACAAGCGCTCAGCGTCTCTGGAAAGAGGAAAAGGACTCAGGTGCGCCAACTATCGCTCTCTTTATCGCTGACGTTTCAGGCAGCATGACCGGCGATCCGCTCAGGAGACTGAAGGATTCACTCCTTGAAGCTTCAAAGAACATCAGATCCGATAACTATGTCGGACTTATCACCTATAACGACGATGTTACCCTAAATCTTCCAATCGCTCAGTTCGATCTTGAACAGCGTTCCTACTTTGCCGGAGCAGTTGAGAAAATGAAGGCAGGCGGAAATACTGCTACATATGACGCTCTCCTTGTAGGTATCAATATGATAAACGAGTATAAGGAAAGCATTCCCGGCGCAAAGACAATGATATTTGTGCTCAGCGACGGCAGATGCAACCGCGGAGTCGAGTACAACACATCAGCAGGTATCGTAAGTCATTACGGAATACCTATATATACCATAGGCTACAATGAAGAAATAGATTCCCTCAAGGATCTGTCATCTATCAACGAAGCTGTATATATCGACGCTGACAGCGATGATGTTGTTTATGAGCTCTCAGCTCTCTTCAACGCACAGATGTAATAACAATAAAAAAACAGGACGGAGAGTTATCCCCGTCCTGCTTTTTATTTCAGATCACTTTTCTCCTATCTGGGTTACAACACCGATAAACAGCGGCACGTTGTTCCTGTCAACTATCATATATACGAATGGTCTGTCGAGATATACGAAAACTTCCTTTTTAGGATGATACATAGCTCCGCCCGCCATACCTATCGCTGTTGCGGCAGCTGCCTTTGTACCTGTCTCGGTCACTTCTATCTTCGTCTTGTGGACTACCTTGTCTATCCACAGCGGTAAAGCACCGTCAACAGAGAGATCATTTATCTTTGAGAAATCAGCTGCACAGCTGTCAAAAGCTGTAGGCATACCTATCTCCTTGAGTATATCGTTCAGCGTTTTTCCGTATTCATACTCGAACTTGGGTATCATAGTGTAGAGGTCGATGGAATCCGGATCCACGCACTCGCTGAGTCCTGCAAGGAGCTTCTCGGCGTCAAGGTTATTTACATATTCAACTATATCATTATTCTTTGGAAGTATTCCCACAAAGCTGTAATCGCCGTATGCATAGGGCTTCTTGAAAGCGTCAGCATCTCCGAGGTCAAAATACTCGCGCTCCTTGCTTCCAAGTCTTTCTATCTCGCGCTTTTCACCGTTAATGTCTGTGAACTCACCCTTTGGAGCCCAATCGTAGGGTACCTGCCAGTCTGCCTCAAAATAGAGAGTATTTATAAGCAGCATTAGCATTTCTTTTTCTTCGTTAGGATCAAGTGCGCCTTTTTCGAGGATACCGGGTATCATGCCATTGGTATTCCTGTTCACCCAGCTGTTTATATCCTTTACCGTTCCGTTGTCAAAGGGAGCTTTATATATCTCTGCATTATAGTATTTACTGTTTGTGCCGAGGAATTCGTCATAGACCTTGAATGAAGGTTTATCCTTGAACCATATCGAATCCGCAAGATATACTTTTTCCTTCTCCTTGTCAGGGAGCTTGCTTATGTAATAAGCCATATACTCATTCAGCTGGTCGATGGTAAGTCCGTTACCGAGGACATTTTCCATTTCCTCACGCGTACTGCCGTCAGCACCGTTTGCAGTCATAGCAAGTGCTGTGGATATCGAAACCGGCGAGATAAGCATATTTTCCTCTTTTGGTTTAGTGGGATCAAAGCCCTTTTTGAGTATCTCGATACCTAATTTCATCTCAGCAGCTGCAAATTTCTCGTCTGTGGTCATGCCCTCCGACGCCTGCAGTCTTACTTTATCATCAAGGCGGACGCTTCCGGCAGATGTATCTGAATCAGAAGAGATACCGAGGAGCTGATACTGTATCTCCTGAGCGTCTCCCACAGTCAGTCCGTCGCCGTCCATATCTCCGTTTTTCTCGCCCTGCTCGGTAAGATGATTATCAGCCGTGCCGTTTAAACCGTACTTGTTCGGACTTGCAAGAGCCTGCATGATGAGAACTGCATCTGCCATATCCACTGTGCCGTCACAGTTAGTATCGCCCTTTAATGTGTCAGTCCCGGTATCAGTCTTTTCCTGCTCAATCGGGATCTTCCTGTCCTCTAACAATGAGGATTTTCCATCGGCATAAACGCCTGTACTGCCAATAAACGACGTTAAACTTACCGCTGAAATAATAAACGACAATATCTTTTTCTTCATAAAAACCATCCTTTCAATATTTTTTCTGATCTGATAATGCATTGTTTGTCTTCTGAAGAGCTTTTTCATTCTGCATCTGCTTCTGATATTGTGCCCTTTGTATATTAGACGTAACGGGCACACAAAAACACTAAGCAGATTTCAAGTTAAAATAAAAAAATATATCTGCGGACAAAAAAACAGGAACTGTCAAAACCGTTCCTGTTTTCAATACAATAGTATTTTTAGTGTTCTTCGACCGGTACATCAGCCGTATTGCCGGTCTCAATTATATCAAGTCCGCTCGTATCATAAAGCACCTTTGCGTGATTGCTGCGTATAAGCTTTCTTTCGATATGGTTTCCTGTCACTCCGTCCACCTTGTCACGGTATACCTCACCGTTTCTGTAAACGACACCGTCTTCTCTTGAAAAGAACACATTCTTTGTGGAGATATGATACTTGTTTCTCTGAGGCATATCCGCTCTGAGCTCACCGCAGAGATACTCAGGCGTAGTATAAACTACCAGCTGATAAGTCCTTTTAGTAGTATTTTTAAAGCGGTAATCAAGATAGTTATACATTATGGACGTACCTGTCCCGAATGGTATCTTGCGCTGAAAGTCCGGGAAAAGATCAAGTCCGTCATGGTGATGATGCTCGGTTATCTTCAGATCAGAGTGAAGTATCATCCAGTGTATCAGGTTGGTCATCTGGCACATTCCTCCGCCTATACCGGGCTCGGTATGATCGGCAAATATCGTAAGCCCTTCCTTATATCCCTTCTTTTCGGTCGTATTGCCTACAAGATACCAGAACGAGAATGTCTCTCCGGGACGAATAAGTATCTTGTTAATTTTTGGAGCTGCGAGCGAAAGGTTTACAGCTTTGTTTTCCTGCAATGTCATATCAACATTGCCAAGCTTTCTCCTTATCAGCGATTTATGCCTGTAAATGACATACGGCAGCCTTTCCTTCTGTTTTGTTCTGGCAAAATGCTTAAAACCGCACAGATTCTTCAGTGACCTTGCCAGAATACATTTTTTCTCCGAGATCGCATATGTAAGCGGCGATATCTCACAGAAAAGTTTTCGTTTCATTGTCCGCACCCTCAAATCGAAATATAATAACATGAATGATCAATGTCTGCCCAGCAGCTGAAAGCACCTCTTTTTTTCTGTACTTTAGCCGTAAATGAGCATGACATCAAATAGTGTACCGCACAAATCCCCTGGTTTTAAGAAATTTGCGCTTCCCGAACAAAGTTCGGGACAATAACCGCTATAAGGCGGTTATTGAGGACACACTAATTATAACATAATATGCATTGGTTATCAATACATCGTAAATTTTTAAACACACGTCCGCTGCCTAAAAGTTTTATCACTATAATGACAAAACTGTACAAATTATGGTATATGCGCAGGAACCGCGTCCGCAGCCGGCAAAAGAATGATTTTTCATCCATATGTTGAT
The DNA here is from genome assembly GCF_016287535.1 of Ruminococcus sp. Taxonomy (GTDB): domain Bacteria; phylum Bacillota; class Clostridia; order Oscillospirales; family Ruminococcaceae; genus Ruminococcus. Next base: position 16,538 of record NZ_JAEFAJ010000037.1, on the reverse strand, counting down.
ATTTATCAGATGATATGGTATAATATGTCATATACTCTTCCGGAGGAGATAAATGAACAAATATAAAAAACTTGCATTCAATACTATCATCTTTTCTGTCGGAAGCTTCAGTGCAAAGATATTTTCACTTCTGCTCAACAATCTTTATACAAAGCACCTGAGTCCGTCCGGACTATATACAAAAGCGCTGATAGAAACACTGGTACTTTTCCTTCTGCCTGTATTCACATTTTCACTGACAGAAGCTGTAGTACGCTACGGTCTCGATAATGAATACGACAATAAACAGGTTTTCACAACAGCTGCTGTCATAACCCTCAGCGGACTTTTCCTCATGCTGCCTGTCATACCGTTACTTAACCTCATTCCTGTACTAAAGCCGGTAAGAAGCTATTCAGTATTGCTTTTTGTTTACGTATGCACCTCAGCGATGAGGGCTCTCTGCTCCCAGTTTGTCCGCGCCTGCAATATGGTTAAGCTTTTCTCCGCAGACGGTATTTTCGCCACACTGACGCTTTTCATTTTTAATATTTTATTCATTTCAAAGCTCGGAATGGGCGTCAGGGGCTTCATGATATCAATGATACTTTCAGATGCCTGCTCCGCTGTTTTCCTTTTCATCGCAGGCAGGATACGCGGATACGCTGATATTCACAGCTTCAGCCGGTCATTCGGTAAAACTATGCTTCGTTTCACTCTGCCACTTGTCCCTACGACTGTCATGTGGACATTCACCGGCTTTTCCGACCAGATATTTATCGGAAATATGCACAGCAATAAATTCGCTCTCGGCAGCGACGCGGCAGGTATATATTCTGCGGCTACCAAGATCCCTAACCTGATATCAATGATGTCATATATATTCATGCAGGCATGGAATATGTCCGCCATAACAGAAAATGACTCGTCTGACCGCAGCAGCTTCTATGAAAAGGTCTACTCTGTTTACGAATCGCTGCTTTTTATCGGCTCCGCAGGACTTGTACTGCTTATCAGGCCTGTTTCCGCAATCCTCATCAATTACAGCACTTTTCCGGAGTACAGGACCGCATACCGCTATACTCCCCTCCTTATCGCCGCAGCCGTGTTCACCTGTCTTAATCTTTTCCTTGCAGGTATCTATACAGCGACCAAGCACACTGCCAATGCGTTTTATACCATACTTGCCGTAGCTGCCGCAAATGTTATCCTGAACCTTTTACTTATTCCGGCATTAGGAATACAGGGAGCTGCCTTTGCAACTTTTCTCAGCTATCTTCTCTGCTACTGTATCCGTATGAAAGACTCACGCAGATATGTGCCCTTCCGTTTTTCAACGCTAAAAACAGCTGTCAATACCTCTCTTCTTCTGCTTATGTGCGTACCCGTGATCTCAGGCCTCAAAAACCCTGTCTTTTATGAGCTGCCTGTTGCAGCTGTGATAACCGCCCTGAATCACGGTGCTGTTACCGAAACTGTCAGGAAGCTTCTCAAAAGAGATAAAAAGGCAGCAGCATAGTATTGCTCTTACAGCCGTTGCTGCATAAAAGCTCTGTTCACTGCGGACAGAGCTTTTTTACTTTGCTTTCTGATTTATATGATTCTCTATTGATTTTTTAAAAAAGCTGTGTTATAATGTAGGCGAACAGACAAGAACTGTTAATCCTAAAGAAACGGCAGGTGAACACAAATGAGGTCCAAAAGAATAACAGCTGCTTTTATCGCAGCAGTAACATCTTTCATTCCCCTTTCATCAGGCAGCCTATCCGGATTTCTCTCCGAACCGGTGTACGCTGAGGAACACGGTATGGGCGCAGCGCTTCCCGACTGGATCCCATATGATCTTGAGTCGGCAATAGAGTTCCGCAATACCTACGGTGCTACTCATGTTCAGGACGGGCTTGTTTGCGTAGTCTTCAAGGAATACGCTAAACAAGCGGCTTCATCACAGTATCTGGTAATGACTACAGAAGACATGATGGATGAGCTTACCCACAAGACCTTTGAATCAAAGGAAAGCGGCGTGATCTATGAGACAGTTGTCTATTATGCGCCTCATAAACAGGGCACTTTTGAAGTCGCACTGGTTGAGACTGCCATGAAGGACATAATCAGGGAAAGCGGATTCCGGCACGCTTATAAGAACTATGCCTTCTGCATAGACGAGGACAGCAATATCTCCGAGACCGACATATACAGCTGGTTCCCGGACAGCGTTGCGGAATACAAGGAATATTCCGAAAAGTTCGGTCAGGTCTCCGCAAGGGATAATATCATCGTGTTCTGCATTGACTCAAATACGGGAACGCCTTATGACTGGTTTGAGGTATACGGAACGCCCCGCAGCTGCATAAACAAGATAAACCACTATTTTACAGAGGACTGCAGCACGGAAACAGCACCGCCTCTTGACGGCGGAACGATACACAAAGCCATAGCTTATTCGGCTGATATCGACGGCAGCGATCTGGTAAGGTGGGATTATGCCTCGGTCAATGACTACTGCTCAAATCAGGTGGAAAAGACACTCATCGCCGACTGTACAATAACCGATGGCGCAAAAACTGTCATACTGAACGACTCCTATGTAAATGACGCAGAATTCTCATATTCTCAGTACAGCATATACAGCGATGATCTGAATGCTTCGTATACCAGCATATATAATGCTTTCGCTGATCAGAAAGCTGCCGTAATAAGCTCAAAGGATGAGCTTGTGAGCTTCCTTTCGACTTATCTTAAAGAAAAGGCACTGAATAAATTCGTAAGTGAGTACAGCGACAGCTTCTTTGAGAACAACGTACTGCTGCTGAATACCTACCTTGACCCTTACAGGGGGCGTATCCTGTCCCACGGACTTGACAGCGTCCAGTTGAAGGACGGCAGACTGATAATAAACTATACCTCCATTATCTATGCAAATCTTATGAGAACATCATACTTTGACATTCTCAGAGTAGTTATCCCAAAAGATGAATTGCAGGATAAAGTTATCTGGAACAACAAGGAGACACTTAATTTCGACCTCAAACGCATAAGCATTATCGACGAGGATACCGGCGAGCCGATAAGTATTCCGGGAGATAAAAGGGAGCATATTTTCGGAGACAAACTGAAGTATTTCGAGGGACGCAATCCATATTACGTTGACACAGAACTGTCCGATTATGACTGGCCCAGTATCACTGTTGACGAGGATTATCTGCCTGAGGGATATGTACTGTCCGAAAAAGTACCTGTCAAAATAAAGGAATATGCATACAATTCAGCAGACATGATCTTCACGGTAAAGAATAACTCGCCCGTTGAAGTAAAATACGCGGCAGACAGGATCTCAACAACAACACCTGATCTGATACCGGATAATATAATAAAAGGTCTGGAACCTGCCGTCGCGGCTTCAAAAGAAGAGCTTTCAGAGATACTCTCGCTTTATATCTCGGAAGAATATCAGAAAAAAATATTCTCAGCCTATGATGATGATTTCTTCAAGGATAATGTGCTGCTCCTTGATTTCATTATAGACCCAACAGGCGGCGAAAATATCAGTATAAATGATACCGTTATATCCTCTGAAAAAATAACTGTTTATTATACCAGACCCTCCGCGGATTTTGGTATATGCAATACCGACTACTTCTTTATTCTTCAGGCTGCTGTACCGAAAAGTGCATATAATAATCAGAAGACTGAATGGAAATGCAGCTACGATGTCAACGGCGACGGAGAATTCGGTATCTCCGATCTTGTCACCCTGCAGAAATGGCTGCTCTCAGACCCGGATACCAAGCTTTCCGAACGCAGAACAGCTGACATCTGCAAAGATAATAATATTGATGTTTTCGACCTTGTTGCAATGAGGAAAAAGCTTATAGAATTAAATAGGTTAGGCACTCCGGTAAAATATGCTATAGAAGCTCAGTATCTGCGAGCCTACAGGACTGTCATCAACAGCGGACCTATAGTAAGGATGATGACAAATACAGAAGAGCTTAAAAGCTATTTCAATTCGGATCACAAATATGAAGTAATTGAAAAATACGATGATGAATGGTTCAATGACCATAAACTGATGGTAGTCAGCATTGAAGAAGGAAGCGGTTCGATCACACATGAAATAACCGATCTTACCAGCGATTACGTAAATATAAACTGCATTTCCCAGGAAGTGATGACCTGCGATATGGCAGCATGGGATATACTTATCGAGCTTGATAAATACGCAAATATCAGCGATAATTTCCAGGTCATCCTTACAAGGGAATGAAACATCAGTGACATTCACTTAAAAACAGAACAGACAAAAAAACAGGGACCACAGTCCCTGTTTTTTATTATTCATGTCAGTCCGTATATTCAGAATGATGCTTTCCATTGCTCTTGCCCTTGTAAAGCCTGCTGTCAGCGCGGTCCATTCCTACTCCGATATTCGAATCAGGGATCACAAAGAGGAAGTCCTCGCCTCTCTCCCCTGCGTTTTATATTGTATATCTCTCCATAATAAGCCTTTTTTCAAACTCATTCAGCGGAAGCGGTCTGTCGAATAAGTATCCCTGTGCAAGCTCGCATCCGCACTCACGAAGAAGTTCGAGCTGAGCTGCTGTTTCTACGCCCTCAACGATACATTCAAATCCGAGCTCCTTTGCCATAGCGACCACATATTTGAACATAACGCTTCTTACGCTGTCCTTTGCTTCACCGTCAAGAGGCAGGAATATCTTATCGACCTTCAGTACATTCCAGGGTATAACACGTATCAGATTAAGAGATGAATACCCCATACCGAAATCGTCTACGGAAGTGTATATATTATACTCGTGAAGCGCCTCAACAACACGCTTCAGATCCTTGAACTCAACGTCTGTGGTGGTTTCGGTCAGTTCTATCTCTATGTATTCATGAGGCACATTATGCCTGTCTATGATATCAATAAGCGTTTTTACAAGATCAGGATTAATGATATGACGTCTGGAAAGATTGACGGAAACACGGACAACACGTTTTCCTTCATCGAGCCATCTGCGTATATCCGAGCATACGAGCTCAAGCATATGGAAATCCAGCTTGCATATCTCACTTGTCACCTCCAGTATCGGGATAAACTCCATCGGAGGCACGATTTTTCCGTCGTGGAACCAGCGGCAGAGAGCCTCGGCTCCATACAGTTCACCGGTAACGATATTGACCTTAGGCTGATAGAATGCATGAAATTCACCGTTTTTCAAAGCAACAGGGAATATGTTCTGTATACGCCTTGACCTTTCCTTTTCTGACATGAGCATATCAGAATAAAATACGATATTTCCCTGCGTGCCTACCTTTGCGACCTGATATGCGTGCATGATCTTACCCATGATGTCATTCGGAACAGTTACTGTATACCTGTCCGGAACAAGAAAAACACCGGCATAGCACGAGATCCTTGCTGTTCTTCCGCTGTCATCAGCCAGTACAACAGCTTCATTCATGTAATCAAGAAGATCGGGAAGATCAGTCTGATCGCATATGCATACAAAAGCGTCACCGCCGAGTCTGACGACCATTCCGCTGTCTCCGATCATATTCTCTATATATCTGTAATGGTTCCACAGAACGGTATCACCGCCCGCTCTTCCGAACTCCTCGTTTATCAGAGAAAAATGCCGCAGATTATAGTTTATTGCAGCTTTTCCTTCAAAATCGCCGGTGCGTCCTTTCCATGAAAAGTATCTGAAAAGGCTTCGTATATTACGGAAGCCCACATCATCATAAAACGCCAGTTTTTCAGCTATCACCTGCAAACGGTTGCGGCTTATGAAAGCAAGCGCCGTTCTCATGGCAAGGTCAACCTTGAACATTTCCTCATCTGTCAGAGGTTCCTCATTCTCCGACATATATACCGTCATGGTAGTTATGGACATAAGTCGCGTTTCAAATCTTACCGTATGTACCTGCTTTCCTTCTTTTCCTGTATCATAACTGCACATTACTTCGCCGTCATCCCGTTTTTCCGCGCCGGGATCGCGATAAAAATGAGTAACGCCCTTTGAAAGACGGAACATCGCGGCGATCTCATTCAGTACAGATTCAATCTTTTTAATGGCAGGTGTCTGATTCACTATCTGCGTCAGGGAAGCAAGCTGTTCATACAGCTTATAAAAACGCAATTCCTTTTCAGGATCCATAAATACCTCCTTTCATCATATATGCTCCTGTCAAAAACAGAATGATAATGTATTATTGATCTTTATAATAATACGATTTTTCATTATTGGCAAAACACCATAACAAAAGTTCAACGTATTTATCAAATAACATACAAAATAGCATAATGCAACATATTACAATGCCATATTTATATATTGTACACTATTTGCGCACATAAATCAATAGCTGAATTGTAAAAAAGCGTTTTATAGCACAATACTGTTATTTTTCCGAACAGCTGCTATTCATCAATCAGCTTATCCGGTAAGCAATTAACAGCTTGACATCTGCAGATATATATGATAAAATTCAATTGCTCACGGATCACGGGTTTGTAAAAGGTTCTTACCGCAGTATAAGCTGCATCTGGAAAAGCTCATAAGCCATGATCCGATAATAATACTATTCAGGAGAAATTATGAAAAGATCACTAACTGTTATTTTTGCTGCAGCTCTTCTGCTGACAGGCTGCAACGGCGGAGAAAGCGGAACATCAGAGATCAGTACAGCTTCCACAGAAGCTGAAACGCCCACCGCTGATACCACCACTGTTACAACTACTGCTGCCGTATCGCAGACGGTCATCAGTACAACAACTACCACCACAACAACTGCTGCCGGCAGTGTAACTTCATCAGCTGAAACTTCCGGTGATTCATCACTCAATGATGCTGGTATCATGCCTCCGGAATCAGAAAACTCATCTGAAGAAGAGACAAGTCAGTCTTATACTGACGACAGTGACGAGCCTATAGAGCTGCCTGTCATACCGATAAGCTGACACGGACAGAACATGGTAAAATAAAAGTTTTTAAATCACGGATAAGCCAGTATTTTGTTCTTATCCCGAAAATAACGGAGGAATCAATTTGAAAGACAACAGCTTTACAGAAGGACCGATACTTCCGAAATTATTGAAGTTCATGCTGCCTGTTCTGCTGGCAATGTTTCTTCAGGCGCTTTATGGTGCTGTGGACTTGCTCATAGTAGGACAATTCGGAACAAAATCAGGAGTTTCAGCTGTTTCGACAGGTTCACAGATAATCATGACCCTTACGAATATTCTGGTAAGCTTTTCTATGGGAATTACCGTTTCGGTTGCACAGCGTATCGGTCAGAAACGCAATAAGGACACCGCACAGATAATAGGTACAGGACTCTGTGTGTTTTTCTTTGCAGGTGTGATATTCACATTGATCAGCGTAATCGGTGCAAATTCACTGACTAAGGCAATGCACGCGCCTGATGAAGCGATGGACGCGACCGTCAGCTATATCCGTATATGCGGCGGCGGTTTTCTTGTAATAACAGCTTATAACCTGCTGGGAAGTATTTTCCGGGGACTGGGCGATTCAAAAACACCTCTCGTGGCTGTCGGAATAGCCTGTATATGCAATATAATCGGTGATCTGATCTTTGTATCTGTATTCGGTCTCGGAGCAACAGGTGCTGCGATTGCGACTGTAATCGCACAGTTTATAAGTGTGGTGATATCGTTTTTTATTATCAGACGGCTGAAGCTTCCGTTTGAAATACACCGTTCAGATATCAGGATACATAAGCCGTCAGCACGAAATATCATACACATAGGAACTCCTATAGCATTGCAGGATTTCCTTGTGGGGATATCGTTTCTTGTCCTCGTCGCCATTGTTAATCAGATAAGTGTTGATGCATCTGCAGGAGTTGGCGTTGCAAATAAGGTATGCACATTCATTATGCTTATTCCAATAGCATTTATGCAGTCAATGTCCGCATTCGTTGCACAAAACCAAGGGGCAGGTCGGTATGAACGCTCAAATGCCGCTCTGAGAAACGGCATTGCGGTTTCAGCCGCATTCGGAGTGGCGATGTTCTTTATTACATTCTTTTTCGGAGATAAACTGGCAGGTATCTTCTGCCCTATAGATTCTACTGTAAAAGACGCATGGGATTATCTGAAAGCATATGCAATAGACTGCCTGCAAACTTGTTTCCTTTTCTGTTTTGTAGGATATTTCAATGGTATAGAAAAGACAAAGTTCGTTATGCTTCAGGGACTTTGCGGAGCTTTTCTTGTGAGGATACCGATGGCATTAATCATGCAGCATTTCAGCAGCGGCTCTCTGTTCCTTATCGGACTGTCTATACCTTGCTCCACGCTGCTGCAAATAGCTCTTTGTTTTGCAGTATATATACATACCAACAAAAAACGAACCGAAATTGTTTAAGTTCATAAAAAAGCACTCACAGTCAAAGTGAGCGCTTTTTTTACTGCTTAAAAAACGTTAAAACCGTGACTTATAGGAAAGATAAAAGCATATTTTAGTTATTTCTTACCCCTCTTTTATCAGTGAATATGCGGTTATCCTTTTTATAGGCCTGCAAAGCAGCGTACCGATGATGATATTTACAGCGGTCAGTATCAAAGCCATGATAAGCAGAACTGCCACAGGTATCTCAAAATTATTCTTCTGCGCTCCGATGGCTGAGAATATGCCATCAAACATAGTCGGCAGATATGCAATACCCAGCATCGCCGACAGTACAGAACCTATCAGTACAACAGGTGTGATACTACCGACCGTCTGCACGATAAGCTGTCTGCTTGTGAAACCCATCGCCTTGTATATGCCGAAATCGATTTTCAGGCTCGAAATCATCGAACGCATGATAACGTAGAGTATCAGCAGTATGATAAGCACTGTGATGATGAACAGCAGTATTGCAACAATGGTGATGAGCGAGGAATACATCGCCTGCATAGCCTTTGTTTCCTTTGCGGTATTGCTTATATTCACAGTATAATCGGAATATTCGCTGTTCAGCTTGTCAACAAGGTCTTCAATATCCCTGCCGTTTGTGTAGATGTTAAACGAATAGAGCGGCTTATCCGAGATGCTGGCATATCCTTCATCGGTCAGCTCGGCAATAAGTCCATTGTTGTTGACGCTCTGAATAAAGCCGCTGACCGTATAATCGTGAGAATTTCCGTTCACAGTCAGCCTGAATTTATCACCGACAGAATAATCGTCTTCAAATGCACTACCTATCGCAATTTTATCGGCATTGTCGGGGTGCGCACCTTTGTAGCAAATATCATTTTCAAGCAGTGAATAGTCCTCGCACACGATCATTGGTAAGCTGCCGTCTGTGTATTCACCGTTAGCGATACCATAATTCACTGCTTTGACATTCTCATTTTTGAGCAACTCTTTCAGTTCCTCAAAATAATTCCCGTCCGACTGCACTCTTATATCAGGCAGCTCTTCAGACAACGTAGTGAGGAAGTTTTCAGGACGGATATTTACATTATAAACAAGCACTCCCGTAAATGACAGAAGTATCATCATAACAAAAGTAACCGCAAAAAGCAGGATATTTCTTCCGGCAGATGAGACAGCTTGCTTTAAGGTCAGGTTCAGAGCCACCGAGCCTTTTGAGGTGTCAAGCGGAAAACTGTTCCTGTCCGCGGGTTTCAGCGGATCAATTCCTCTGATAGCGTTGATAGGTTCAAGATGCTTGATCTTTCCTGCGGCAAGTAACGTAAACAGCAGAACAAATACGAGTATGCCAGATATACTGATGCAGGCAGCTTTGATGTCGAAAACAGGTGTATAGGAGAAACCAGACTGTACTGCAAGCAAATTTGCAACAGAGGGTATCACCGTATAGGAAATAGCTGTTCCGATGATAAGTCCTGCACCGCATATCAAACCGTAAGGGATTACCTGACTGAACATAAGCTGTCTGCTTGTGTAACCTATTCCTTTGAGAACACCCATTTCGTTGATCTCCTCGTCAATCGTTGTTCGTATCCTGAAACGCGCGAGGAATATGCTTACGATCAGCACAAGTAAAGCAAACACCGCAAGGAACAAGACGATCGTATTTGATACCATAGTGCGGCTGTTTTTGGCAGTGTCACGGTCAAGGAGAGAAACTACGTGGATGTTTTTTCCTTTCAGAAGTGCCGCAATATCGCTCTTTAATCCGGATATATCAGTATCATTGTCGGTTTTTATCAGATATTCCGAAACCGCCGTAAAATTCTCGTCAGAGGTCATATCTTCATATGCTTTGTCGGTAAGGTATATCCCGATAAAGCCCGTGCCGTAGTTGCCGTACTGCATTTCGCTGATAATGCCGTTAACGGTAAAGGCATATTCCCTGCCGTCTGTGATATATCTTATCTTTTCGCCTGTCTTGTATCCGCCGAGCGCAGACAGATACATGGGAATATACGCACCGTTTTCTTCCTCGCTACTTGCTTTTTCCTCTATCGTATGCTTCGAGATAGTTCGCTCATCGGAAAGTTTGTAAAAATAGGTATTCATCGTAAATTCCGAGCCTTGGAATTCCTGTAAGGCGGCAGAAGCAAACAGAGCTTCATTCTTTTCGACAGCCGAAACGCCATTGATTTGACCAATATCACCGGCAAGTTCCTCAGATGCAAGGGCAGCGGGAACACTCGCACTGATATCAGCAGTGTTAAGTTCATCGAAACGCTTGTCATATGCATCACCCGTCTGAAACAGAAGCACAAGTGAAATATTGAGTATCACCGCCGTTATAATCATCACGATACCAAATGAAATGAACTGTCCTTTTGCTTTTTTGAGGTTATGCAATACAAGTCCGCCCATATCACCACCCCATATCTTTCAGGAATATTTCGAGCTTTCCCGTTCTTTCGGTATCATCTGCGCTGTATTTTCCCAAATCGCAGTCGCCGCAGATCTCGCCGTCCTTGATATAAACAACCCGATTTCCCCTCAGAGCCGATTTCTTATCATGTGTTACCATTATAATGCTCTGTCCGGTTTCATTAAGCTTTGATAACACGTCCAGAACTGCATCGGAATTGTTGGAATTCAGCGCACCTGTCGGCTCATCGGCAAATATAGCTGAGGGCTGATTGATCGCCGCACGGACGATGCCTGCTCTTTGTGCTTCACCGCCCGATATGAGCGATGGCAGCTTTTTGCGTGTCACCTCCGAAATGTTCACCATATCGAACAACTCGTTTGCACGTCTAACGATGTCGGCTTTGTCCTTGCTTGTAAGGCTTCCAGCGGTTATTACATTATCCAGCAGGTTCATCTTATCTATCAGATAGATCTGCTGAAAAACAAAGCCGCAGTTCTTACGTCTGAATACGGCAAGTTCATCGCTGCTCATGCCGGTTATCTCTGTTCCTCCGAAAATAATAGTGCCTGCATTCGGCGTATCCATACCCGAAAGGGAGTACATGAGAGTAGACTTTCCTGCGCCGGATGCACCCATGATAATGGTGAAATCACCCTTGTAAATATCAATATCAAAATCCGAGTAAATCACCTGCTCGCTGTCGCCCGAACCAAAAACCTTTTTAAGATGTCTTGCAGAAATAAAGGCCTCTTTTTCCATAACTACCTCCGTCAGTGTATAAGCTCCTTGATAAAGCTCATCGTTCCTGTTTTTGCGCCGAGAGTTTTCTCGGTCATGTCGATGAATACCTCAACATCTCTTTCGTTGAAACTGCCGCTGTCGAAAATACGCTGACAAATAATAAGGATCATTTTTACACGCTCCTCGACATTTGTGCAGTCAAATATCCCTTGTGAGATACCCTCTTTCACGACTTCCGTCAATATCGGAACGGTCACATCAAGAATACGGAGGTTTATTTTTTCGTGCATAACGATATTCTCGCTTCGTTCCAGAGTACCTGCAATACCGCTTTCTTCCAGCTGCGGACGCATTGACATTGTAACGGCAACGATCTTCTGTGGAACGGGGATTGGTGTAGAAATCACGTTTTTTGCCCGTTCTGCCTCCTCGCTTATCATCATATCAATGACCGCTTCAAGTGTAGCTTCCTTGCTGGGGAAATGGTAGTAATAAGTTCCCTTCGCAATTCCCGCCTCTGTAATGATCTCGTCAATGCTTGTATTATCGTAGCCCTTTTCGATAAACATACGGTATGCGATCTTTAACAACTCTTTTTTTCGGCGTTCACCTTTTTCGCCTTTCATATTGACCTCCTAATTTTCGACTGCAAGTCGAATTCCTGATATTATGATAACACCTGTTAAACGAATTGTCAAGAACAAAACCGACTTCAAGTCGAATATTGTGCGTGATGGCAAAAAATCAGTTCCTTTTGCACGGCGCATTGTTAAAAATGCCGGTAATATATGCTGATGAATTATGACAATAAATATTACTTGTTGTAGAAACCGTCGAATGTCCTAACGCTCCCGAAACGGTCACGATGTCCACTCCCTGATTGACGAGGAGCGAAGCGAACAAGTGTCTGTACAATATGAAAACACGTTTAAAGAATGGTCTCGCATTTTTCTATTGATACATCGTATTGATGTCCTCTGTTGTATTTGTGGATCGAATAGCTCATGACAGAGTTGAGAAGCAGAATCTAGCTCAAATGAGCTTGTTCGGTGATATGGTCGAAGATACAACCACTGGATACAAGAAGCGTTACGCTATCTCTGATGTTGCACTTAACAAATTTAAGGGGATATATGGAGATCGTGTAACCAAAGAAGATATCTTCTACTATCTGTATGCTGTTCTGCACTGCAAGGACTACATATCAGCTTAGTCATTTATTATCTGACCTGCCACCATGTTGAGATGTTGATGCTGCATAAACGGAAAAAAGTTGTTGATAGGCTTATCCAACTTATGAAACATATCAGAAGCTACAGCCACGTCAACTTTTCTATTTGCCTCTTCGCTCAACAGACGTCTTGATAGGGATACGAAACGTTGCTTATTCTTAACACCATCCGCTCCGATTACAGTGCGAGTCTTCAGATCTTCCCCTGGATTAGCGAAGCAAAGATCATTTTCCTTTAGTGCTTGAAAAATCTTATTATGACCAACCGGGAGTTCAAGTTGTTGTAAAATTTTCTCAACGAACAGTTGCCTTGTAACATTGATTGATCCATCGCTACCTGCAAAAGCCATGTTAGGTTTCCAGAACGGTGGGGATGATTCATTACCTACCCCAAGTGTCCCTGAACATATTGCTGTGCTCAGTGATTTACCAACTGCCTTAGAGACTACATTACCAAGACTTGTTCTGTTTACTGCTTCAGATTTGAGATAATTCCTTAATTCAAGCACATCATTTTTGGAGAATATCTTCTTATAATAAAGCACTAAACCTGTAGCAAGAAACATAATTGCTGAATTGCTCTGCGCCTTATATGGCAACTCAGACACTAATTGCTCAGCATTCTTGATCGCTTTTTTTAGATCAGCATTTATGGCATCCGGATTCTGCTCTGCATACTTGATAATGCAATAATTCAGCTTTCCCATAGCTTTCTGTAACGGGCCGAAATCTTCAACCTTGATACTGTTGCTGATTGAGAGCTGATAATGCGGAAATGTGTCAGGAATAGTTCCGGCATTATCGGTAATAAGCACTGGTACGGTTCTACAAACGCTCTCCTCAAGCGGAGCGGTCTGAAACTGCTCATACACTAATTTGAGAACTTTTTCGAGGTCATAGTAATCATCAATAACAAAAGAATGACGCAAAATTGTAGAACAGTCTACATGCTTGTTTAGCTCATCCTCAATACCTGTAATACGGCTATGTGAGAAGATAGGTTCCATAGAATTATGATTTCTGTTCTGGATAACAGCAGTCATGAATCTAGAATTATCATCATCTGACGTTTCAATAACCCACATTCTATCCTGGGTAAGTCCTTCATCTTTGAATTGAGGAAGCAGACGGCTCAATATCGATAATGCAGTCCCCACCTTAACAGGCAGAGTACTTGGACAAGCCTTATGATAAGAATCCACAATTTTGTCTATAGATTCCGTAGTACGTTCGAGGTGGATATAGTTAAATGCATTCCTACGCTTGAATTTAACTGACATAAAATATCACTCCTTTTCATCGTAAAAAAAATCGGACAAGATTGGAATCATGTTTTCAGCTGAAACAAAAATTCTTCTGCCATCTGGAGTATTGTTCCAGCCTGCGTGCTTAGGAAGCGTCAGAAAGAAAACATTATTGCACATACAAATAGCCCTGATAAACGATTCATAATAATAGTCCCTGTTCCTAAGGGTAAGTCCCTTCTGATGATACTGGGTCTGCTTCCTGAGATCTGAGGAAGTGATAATTCCCTCACTGAAAATCAGTGGCTTCGTAGAGCCTTTCAGAAATACACTTAAAGCACTGCATGATCCAGGTCCAACAGCATCAACAATTAGACATGCCTCAACAACGAAGCGTGAGATTAACTTAGGTAAACCATTTTTTACCCTGATCAACCATTCAGCGGATACATCATTAAAGTATAACCTTACATCCTCACTGTAATTATCATATTTAATAAAATGGGGAATGAAATTGGTTCGATTGAAATCCACTCCATTAATGCTAATCGTCTCTGAAATAAATGGTGATATCTTTGATATGTGCATACCTTTCTTATCGTTTTCTTATTGTCGGTGATGATCTACTATATCGAGAAGGGAAAGTCATAACAGACTATACAAGGCATCCTAAGGGATCAGGAGAATTCAGGAGACCACATCAAAGAAAACCTACCCCTGAAGATAGTGATATTATCGATCAACTTATAAGAAATACATATAAAGTATTATTTACAAGAGGACAAAAAGGTTTGTATCTCTATATAATGGATGAGGCATTAAGAGAATATTTAAAAACGGAAATACAAAAGATATATGATATGCAGGCAATACTCAGAGACAACTAATATTATTAATTGAACCGCCTATAGGCGGTTCTGCTTTATGTGTTTACATTATATCGGTATTATGCTATAATTGGTGATAAGAGAAATGACAAAGGAGTTACATATGGCAAATCAAGAGATTATTGACAGAGACACGTATAAAAAAATCAAGAAGATGAACCGAGAGGAGCTTACAAAGTTCATTCTTAAGTATGGCGACGAACTTCTCGGAGAACAGGTCAAGACGATTGATCTCCCAGCTCTTGAGGCTGAACTCAGTAAGATCAAAGGTATCGGTGGTAAGCGCCTTGAGGAGATAATGACTGTTGTCGAGAAATTCTTGGACGTTGAATAGGGGGTATATTATGAATTGTAAAAGAATAGTAGCAGCGTTGATGTGTGCTGTAATATCGTTGGGAACGACAGCACTTTCGCTGGGAGTACCTGTAACTCTTTCGGCTGAAGCTGCAACCATAGTTGACAGCGGCAACTATGGCGAGAATATCACATGGCAGCTGGACAGCGACGGTACATTGACTGTCAGCGGCAAGGGAGATATGGGCGATGTAGGTCCTGTCAAAAATACTCCGTGGGTAAAAGAAAGAGATCTTATAAAAAAAGTGGTTATAAGCAATGGGATAACAAGAGTCGGAGATCAGAATTTTAATACTTGTAAGAACCTTGTGTCCGTTACCCTTCCCGATACTCTGAAAACCATTGGCTTTGTTGCGTTTTCTGAATGCAGCGCTCTCACTTCCATCGTAATACCCGCTTCTGTGACGGTAGTCGAACATGAGGCTTTTAAGTCCTGTAGTAATGCGGAAATAACGATCTCCTCAACAGCCACAAAGATAGAAGGCGGGGCTTTCTCAGGCACAAAATGGGAGGAAGAGCAGCTTGAGAAGTCGCCTTTTGTGATAATAAACGGTGTTCTTCTTGCTGCAAGAAACGATACGGAAAAGATTGTCATACCTGACGGAGTTGAATGTATAGGTCGGAGATGTTTTCAGGGTTGGGGATATTGGTCAGTAACAGAGGTCGTTATCCCTGATTCGGTGAAGATAATAGAAAGCCGTGTTTTTGAGGGATTCAGATCACTGAAATCGGTGACAATACCCGAATCGGTAGAGAAAATAGAACCTAGTGCTTTTCAGAGCTGCAATTCTCTTGAAAAGGTCTGCATACTTAATCCCGAATGTGATATAAGCGACATGAATTCGACCTTTACCAACGGTGCCGGTTATGCCTATACAGGTATTATCAAGGGATACAGAGGCTCTACTGCAGAGGCTTACGCCAATAAGTACGATCGCATCTTTGTACCCGTTGATTCTGACACGGGAGATGTGAACTTTGACGGAAATGTGAACGCAGTAGATGCTTCCATGGTGCTGGCATATTATGCCCGTGTATCGACCAATCAAGAAGGCGGATATAATGAAGAGCAAATGCTTGCAGCAGATGTAAACCACGACGGAGATATCAATGCCGTTGACGCATCGAGTATTCTTGCGTACTATGCGTATGTATCGACTACAAAAGAAACTCCTATGTCAATGGAAGAATATATGAAAAAGAATTAAGAAATTTCCTAATATGATGACAGCCCTTCACGGGCTGTTTCCTTTCTAGCTTGACTAATATAGTTAATTATGATACAAT
>NZ_JAEFAJ010000036.1 GCF_016287535.1 Ruminococcus sp. | reverse complement strand
AGACCGAAGCTGTAGAATGAAACTTGTTATAATCTGTAAAACTTACAGAATTGAAAACGATATGATTGTGGATATGATCTTTGTCGATATGCGTTGCAGCTACATACTGAAAACGATTTCTCAGAACCTTGTCTGCAAGTTCAACTCCGATCTTATGAGCAGTTTCATAATCAACTTCACCCGGTGCAAATGATTGGATAAGGTGAAACGCCAGAGTACCACCGGGCTTCATTGCATTTCTGCGGATCTGTTCAAATTCTATGTCAGCTATTTCAGGCGAACATCCATAACCTGTGATAAGCAGGGTATCATCTGTTTTGTTTTTATCCTTTATATAATCAAGTGCTTTGTTCAGAGTAGACGTGATTCTATGGATCTTAGTAATTGCCATATTTCCTCCTGTTTCTGTTTTATCTGCCTCATATCTTCTGTATAAATGTTTTCAGTAGCATTTATACGCTTTGCTATCTGATTGATGTTTTTCGATACGCCAGAAATAGATTTTCCTATATCATTGAAAATGGAATAATCTACTTTTATGATACGTCCTTCAAGAGCCATCTTTCTTAGATAAAGCGACAGATTGCTCATGTTCATTTTATCCATTTTTAGCTTTATCACTGCTCTTTCATCATCATCAACAAAGAAAGTTATCTTGTTTTTCCTTACACGATTTGCCATATCTGCCTCCTCAAATAATCGTTTATTAACACCATACGAAAGGGTTTGGGAATCTCCCAACAAGCTGTGCCTGTGACACGATTTTTTCTTGAAAAATCGAAAGTGTACGGACACAGGCGTTGCTTGCTCCCTTCCACCCACGCACCGCAGTGCGTGACTAACTTTTTCAAGACGCCCGTTTTGCGGGCGCCAGTATTTCTTCAAATCAGCCATAGTTTACAGGTATGAGGTCGTCGTCAACCTCATAATCTTCTGAGTTCAGAACAGGAATAAGAAGCTTGTAGAAGCATTCTACAGCCTGATCAAAACACCTGTAATAATTTGAACGGGATATTTCAAGAACGGAAATAATCTCATCATGGGTATATCCATAATCTTCAAAGTAATATCTGGATAGAATATCATAATACAGCCTGCCTTTGTCGGGATAATCCCTTACCATGATTATCGTTTTATCAAGCAGTTCCAGAAGCGTTAAGCTCTTGTGGCAGCTGTTGATCCTGTCCTCAAAACGCTTTTTCTCTGCCTTAGTCTCAAACTCAACCAAAGGATCGACAAGGTCGGTAAGATGTTTACGGCTGTTTACATAATATATAAAACAGCACGAACATCTGAAAATACCATTTTAAGCTTTTTCATATTACTGCCAGTTTTTCTTTCTGGATTTTTCTTGTTTTTAACGATTGTGTATTTAATATGCAGCATATATAAAATGCAATCTTTTATTGCGAACAATAAAATTGTGATATCTATTGTAGCCTTGATTATTTCATTTATCAGTTCTTTGATTTTAAAGAACTCATTAGTTGATGCTTTTTACTCTATTTCATCCGTAATCTCACAGTATTAAAGCTGAGATTGTCATAAGATTTTATCGAATGAAAAATACAGGTATGACATTATATTATGATACATATTATCTGAATGAACTTGTGTCACCACTGGTGTCACAAATAAGCTGAGTCTAATCTGGGACTAAAATGAGACTACCGGAAAAGGTTGTGAACAGCGAGGGAAAAGACCTGTACTTATCATTCAGAACAACGTCGGAAATCATTTCAGTCCGACGACTCTGATCGCACCAATAACTTCTTCAAAGAAGAAAAGGAATCTTCCGGTTCATGTTCCTGTTGAAAGCAACAAGCTTTTCAAGGATTCTGTGATACTCTGTGAACAGATTCAGGTAATGGACAAGTCGAGGCTAAGAAAAATGCTCTGTAAACTTAGTCCCGAAGTTATGGAACAGGTTGACAGAGCAGTAGCAGTAAGTTTTGATATAACGGAGGTAAATGAAAATGAATGAAATTACAATTTTTGAAAACCCTGAGTTCGGCTCAGTAAGAACAATCACCATTGACGGTGAACCGTGGCTTGTTGGAAAAGATGTAGCTTTAATATTAAAGTATACTAACCCACAAAAAGCCTTACGAGATCATGTAGATGATGAAGACAAGACGGTGAACGAATCGTTCACCGTCAATGGTACGATGGCAACACTTATAAATGAATCTGGTTTTTACAGCCTCGTTCTTTCAAGCAAACTTCCAGCAGCAAAGAGGTTCAAGCGTTGGATAACATCAGAAGTGCTTCCTTCAATCAGAAAGAACGGTGCATATTTTGCAGAAGAAAAGCTCAGAGAAAGCAACGCCTTACTCGAAGATCGTATTTCTTCCCTTGAACCTAAAGCTGAATATTATGATATTCTAATGAGCAGCAGAAAACTGATAACTGTATCAGAGATCGCTTATGAATACGGAACATCCGCTGCTATTTTTAATCAACTTCTTTTCAGGTTAGGAATACAGATCAGAGCGGATGATACTTGGTATCTTACTGAAGAATATGATGGAAAAGGATATGTCAGAACAGAAGTAAGGCGACGTTATGATTTCTTAACCAACACTTACAGAAACTATGTGCATACACGATGGACACAGAAGGGTGTAGAATTTCTGTACAGATTCCTTAGTTCATTTGGAATCACCCCGGTCAGGGACGATACGGAAATAAACCTTATCCAAATCCGCTAAAAACAATCTATATCCTCCTTTTGGCGGCCTAAGAGCCGCCTTATACATAGCCTCGTATCTTTAAATATATTAATTTTAGATAACAGGCTTGACAATCGCACTTTAAAGTGGTAAAGTATAAGGAGAAGTGATTATTATGAAAAACACCTGTAAGCAAGTTGACAGCAGATTCATGAGATACCTTGTGCTGCTTTGTCTCCTCGAAGAAGGAATAATCAACAAACCTACATTTGATAATGTAGTTGAACACAAATATAAGGAATTTAAAGGTAAAGTATTTTAAGGAGGAAACTGTTATGTTTGGAATCATTTTAGACCACAACCGTCCGAGAAAGGTCGTTTTCTATGGTAGAGTATCTACAGAACACGAAGCACAGCTCTCTGCCCTGGAAAACCAGATGCAGTGGTATGACGATATCGCAAGACGATTTCCCAACTGGGAAGTCGTCGATAAATACATAGACGAAGGTATCACCGGAACTCAGGCGAAGAAACGTCCTGCTTTCATGAAAATGATAGAAGACTCAAAGACAGGAAAGTTTGATCTTATCGTAACGCGAGAAGTATGTCGTTTTGCCAGAAATACCGTTGATACGCTTACTCATACAAGAGAACTCAAAAGTCGTGAAATAGAAGTCTATTTTGTTGATGATAATATATGGACTATGGACGGCGACGGAGAACTCAGACTGACAATTATGGCAACACTTGCCCAGGAAGAAAGCCGCAAGGTTTCCGAAAGAGTAAGAGCCGGTCAGCACATAAGCAGAAGCAAGAATATTCTCTATGGCTGCGGAAATATCCTCGGTTACGACCTGAAAAGAAATATTGGACCTGATGGTAAGTGGGATCCTTCTGAAAACACTTATGTTATCAATCCTGAACAGGCTGAAACTGTAAAAATGATCTATGATCTTTATGAAGAAGGAAACGGTATAACAAAAATCGGTAAGATTCTTACCGATAGAAATCGTCTCAATGCTTCGGGTAAAGTACGCTGGGAGCCTTCGACTGTACTGAGAATACTCGATAATGCAACCTATAAAGGCTATATTTGTTACAATAAAAGTGGGAGCAATAACTATCTTGAACAAAAGCGTATTGTAAACCGTAACAAGGAAACTTACGAATATCATAAAGGCGACTGGGAGCCTATTATATCTGAGGAACAATGGGAAAGAGTACAGAAACTGAAAAATTCAAAGAAAAGAATTACAACAGTTCATAATGGAAATGTAACCGGCAGAAGCACGACAAAGTCATCATGTATGTGGACAAATAAACTGCGCTGTTCATGTGGTTCAAGCTTCAGAAGGAATATTTATCACAAATCTAAAGATGGTAAAAACACTTTCTGTTTTATCTGTTATAATCAGATTCGTTTCGGTAAGGCTTCAACACGTGCCAAAACAGGAATAGATGTAACAGGATACTGTGATATTCCATGTATTGCAGAGTGGAAAATGGATATGATGTCTGATTATTTTATTGATCAGGTATGGCAGGACAGAAAAAAAGATCTCCTTGCTCTCAGTGATGAGATTGCTCAGTACTACAGGGAAGATTCACAAAAACACACTGAAAATAATATCAGCTTCATTGAAGGTCAGATTGAGAGACTTCAGCAGAAAAAGAAAAATCTCATTGATATGTTTGCTGACGGACAGATAAACAAGGATGAATATGCAGATGTGCGTCAGTCTTATGAAAACGAGATTGATTCACTCAAAAACCAGAGAAACAGTATATCTGAGCAGCAGGAACACTACTCCAGCTGTATCGAAGATCTGACAAAGATAACCAAAGCTCTTGGTGAACTTATTGATGTCACAGATGAAAGTATAAAAAAGCAATGCCTTGATAAGTTTTTAGTATCAATTGTTCCTGAAAATGACACATACTACTGGAATTACAGATTAACAGAATCAAATGAAGTAAGCACAGACCTTTCAGTATCTGGAAATAAAAGGCATCCACTCATTTTAATGGGTAACAACGAAGAAGCATCTGATGAAGATGCTTCTGACATACATAACAAAGTAATCGTATCCTATTTCCCTTCAGAACATCTGAGTACGAATCAGAATACTACCCGTAAGACGATGCTGCACAGGCTGCAATCAACGAAGGAAAGTAATTCACGACTATCTAAAAATCGGGTATTTTACGATGTTTCAGGACGATGCTAAAGAATACCTTTACGCAAAGTCTACTAAGCGTAGGATACTAAGCTGGCGTGATATTCACGTTAATGTGTTTATCTGAATAAAACAACATAGTCCTCACAGTTTTGTCTGTGAGGACTTTATCATTTACTTATTGAAATAACGCTGATATATCTTACTTCTGATATTTAGCCTTATCCATTTCGCGTATTGCAGCACGGCGGATCTTGCCGCTGCCGACTGTTTTCGGAAGTTCTTCCACGAACTCCACTACACGGGGATACTTGTAAGGAGCGGTACGGTTCTTGACGTATTCCTTTATCTCCTTCACAAGCTCATCCGAGCCTGATGTACCCTTAGTGAGAACGATAGTCGCTTTAACGACCTGGCCTCTTATCTCATCAGGAACGCCTGTTACTGCGCATTCGAGGACATATGGAAGCTCCATGAGAACGCTTTCGATCTCGAAAGGTCCGATACGGTAGCCTGAGGACTTGATAACGTCATCGACTCTGCCCACATACCAGAAATAGCCGTCCTCATCCACCCATGCGGTATCGCCTGTATGGTAGAAGCCATCGCGCCAGGTCTCGGCAGTATTTTCCTCGTCGCCGTAGTAGCAGAGCGCAAGTCCGGGAACTCCCTCTTCCTTGAGTTTTATGCAGATCTCACCTGTTTCGCCGACGCCTGCGGGAGTACCGTCAGGAAGAAGCACACTTACATCGTACTGTGGATTGGGCTTGCCCATACTGCCGGGCTTTGGCTCCATACCGACAACATTTGCGATAGAAAGAGTGGTCTCGGTCTGACCGAAGCCCTCCATGAGCTTGATACCTGTTGCCTTGTAGAACTGGTGGAACACCTCAGGATTGAGAGCCTCACCTGCGATGCAGGCATATTTCAGTGATGAGAGGTCGTACTTTGAAAGGTCCTCCTTTATGAAGAAACGGTACATAGTAGGAGGTGCGCAGAAGGATGTAACATTGTACTTTTTAAACATGGGAAGGATATCGTCTGCGTGGAAACGCTCGAAATCATAAACGAACACAGCAGCTTCGCACATCCACTGACCGTAGAGCTTGCCCCAGAGTGCCTTGCCCCAGCCGGTATCGGATATAGTGAAGTGCAGACCGTTGGGGTCGGCATTCTGCCAGTAACGAGCGGTAACATAATGACCGAGGGGATACTGATAGCTGTGAAGAACGAGCTTTGGATTTCCCGATGTACCTGAACTGAAGAATATGAGCATAGGGTCTGTGCCGCAGGGAGTATCCTCAGTACGCTCAAAGTGTGTGCTGTATGCAGGGAGCTCATCGTTGAAATCGTGCCAGCCCTCACGCTGACCGTTGACGAGTATCTTTGTCCTGAGTGAAGGAGAAACTGCTCCTGCCTTATCGACCTCATCAGCCACATCGCCGTCGGCGGTACAGACGATAGCGGAGACCTCCGCGGAATTGAAGCGGTATTCAAGGTCATGTTCCTTGAGCATATTTGAAGCAGGGATAACGAGTGCGCCGATACGGTGCAGCGCGATTATCGAGAACCAGAACTGATAGTGGCGCTTCAGGATAAGCATTACCCTGTCGCCTTTCTTGATACCGAGGGACTTGAAATAGTTAGCGGTCTGGCATGAATATTTCTTGATATCCTTGAATGTGAATCTGCGCTCATTATGATCGACGTCAACATATATCATAGCAGTCTTATCCGGACATTTCTCAGCCATAGCGTCAACGATGTCATATGCAAAGTTGAACTTATCCTGATTTTCAAAATGAACTGCGCTGAGTATTCCTTCGTTGCTGGTCTCGCACTTTACGAACTTCTCGG
The DNA here is from genome assembly GCF_016287535.1 of Ruminococcus sp. Classification (GTDB taxonomy): domain Bacteria; phylum Bacillota; class Clostridia; order Oscillospirales; family Ruminococcaceae; genus Ruminococcus. The sequence continues at coordinate 29,628 of NZ_JAEFAJ010000036.1, read as the reverse complement.
CAACGGGGTGCAGCAGACCTGCCTTGTCAACATTTGTAAGGTGGTGCTCTGCCACCTGCTCATGGTACTCAGACATACCTGTAGCGCCCTTAGGCGGCATTACGAAGGCGTATATCTCGCAGTCCTCACCGCCGAGAGCCACCTCGTCATGGGGCATAGAGCTGTCGTAGTAGATACAGTCGCCCTCATGGAGTATCTCTGTATGAGAACCGACAGTCATACGCAGAGTTCCCCTGATAACGATATCCATTTCCTGACCGGCATGGCTTGCCATATGCAGCGGCTGTGAAAGAGCGTCAACAGAATAAGGGATAACGACATGGAAAGGTTCTACCGCTTTGTTTTTGAACTTTGCAGCAAGACGGTTATAAACGAATCCCTTTCTGCGGACGATCGGAACACCCTCGCCCCTGCGCGTAACTGTATAACCGCTGAGTTCGGGACTGCTTCCCTCCATGAGCTCGGTGATCTCGACATTGAACCTGTTAGCGCATTTGTAAATAAACGTAAAGCTGAAATCCTTTTCGCCGGACTCGAACTTCCTGTAATCATCGACAGAATAATCCGTAACAGCAGCCATTTCTTCAACGGAAATTCCGAGATCCTCACGCAGAGCTGCGATTCGTTCTGCGACCTCTTTTATCCTGACCTCTGCATTCTGCAAATTTTCGCTCATAACGCTCTCTCCTTTTTTTAAAAATAAAAAACTCGTCTCAAAGATAATTTCTTTGAGACGAGTATCAATACTTGATTACCCGCGGTACCACTCAAATTGTGCCGCTATTGCGTACACCTCTTCAGACTCCAGCAAGTCCTTTTCATTCACGCAGAATCACGGGAACGCTTACTGTAACTTTCAGCATTCCGGCTCAGAAGGGATACATCGCATTGCTTATCACCGGCTCGCACCAGCCGCCGGCTCTCTGCAGACATTGGCAAAACTCTGCTTGTCTTCATCACAGCTTATATTTTGGATTATACCACATAAAAGCGGATTTGTCAAGTCCTTTTTGAAAAATTTTTCATATCCCCGTGTCAATGTCTGCGTATATCCTGATACAGAAGCCCGCGTTTTGTGCAGTACCACACCAGTTTTCCAGAGCGGAAAAGCGGCAGGTTGAACTGTACGTTCCACTCCGGATACTGCCTGAACAACATGACGCAGCTGTCCGACACATAAGCCACGAAAGAAATATAATCCTCCTTTGTCATAACGTGGTCGGAGGAAACGAACAGCTCTCCGCCTGTATCCTCTACCCTGAGCATTTCGTTCTCATCAGCCTTTTCCGCCTCAAGGGCAGAAAGCCTGTTACCGCAGCAGGTGATCTCCGCACCTGAGGCTGAAGTTATGATATTTCCGCATTTCCCGCACACATAGAATTTTATTTTTTTCATATCGCCATTCTCACTTTCATTTTTATTTATCTCACCCGATAGCAGAACGCTTATATTAGTGCCGAAAACCTCAGCCAGCGCCGAGAGCAGTGATATATCAGGACAGCCGTTGCCGCACTCCCATTTTGACACTGCCTTGTCGCTGACGCTGATAAGTTCCGCAAGCTGTTTCTGTGTAAGTCCGAGCTCAGTTCTGAAACGTCTGATAAGCTCCCCTGTTCTGACCTGATCCATAATATCACCTCTTAAAAAAATTCCGTTTCATGTTCCGATTATATTATATCCCGGATCAGGCTGTCCGTCAATCCACGCTCCGTAGAGCGGCGCGGCCGCTTTACACCGCATTGTTTTTCTGATATAATTTATACAGGCTCTCCGCCCTGAAAAAAATTTTGAAATACTGTAATATTTCCTCTCAAAAAGGTACTAATATACAGACTGACCGGTCAGCACAAAATAAAACGGAGGTGAAGCCTGTGGATGTATTTGAAGAAATATTCCGGAAGTATCAGCCGGACGTATACCGCTTTCTGCTGCGGCTGACTGCATTTGACATAACCGCAGCCGAAGAGCTGACTCAGGAAACATTCTATCAGGCGTTTCTCTCTCTCAGCAGGTTCCGCGGCGAATGTGCCATGCAGACATGGCTGTTCAGGATAGCAAAGAATACTTACTATAAATATGTACGGAAGGAAGTCAGGCAAAGGAACATCACCCAGTCTCCGCCGGACGCTCCTTCACCGACGGAAACGGCAGAAGACCGTGAAATGCTCATATGTATACGCACGCTTATAGAAGAACTGGACGAACCTGCAAGGTCAGTAATGCAGTACCGCCTTTACTCCGGGATAAGCTATTCCGAAATATCACAGCTTTTACAGATACGTTCAGGTACTGCGGCGGTGATATACAACCGCACGCTTGCGAAGCTGAGAAAGACACTGAAAGAGAGGTATGGCTATGAAATATGAACACGATGTCATAAGGGACCTCATGCCGCTGTGCATCGACGGCATCGCCTCCGAAAAAAGCAGGGAAGCAGTTTCGGAGCATATAGCAGAATGCTCCGACTGCGCAAAGGAGTGGGAAATGATGCAAAAGAAAGTTGATATTGATAAAGAACCGGAGATCACTGCCGAAACAGAGCAGTACAAAAAGACGGCAAAGCGCCTGAGGAAGCACTCACGCTGGATACTTCTCCGGGTGGTCCTCTGCACTATCGCAGCTCTGTTTGTGATACTCATAATAGGAAACTATCTTGACAGGGCGCGGTTTACTCTTCGCGGTCTCGGAAAACTCTGCGTAAAGGAGATACACTCAGACCTTTACGCCACGAAGGAGGAGGCGCGGAACGCGCCTAAGGCAGAATACACCTATCTCGGCGATGTAAAGAGCAGCGACGGAAAATACGCGGTAGGCTTTATGATCGTAGAGCAGCCCGATCTCGGTTATAGGATATTCTATTCCTTCGACGCAGACCGTCACGACCTGCCGCGTATCGGTATGTGGGTAGAAAGCGGCTATTCCACCGACCCCTGTCCCTTTGAGGCAGACGATCCCATAGCCTCGGAAGGTCACGGCTTTTCCGTTAATGGCAACGGCTTTTTCGGAGCTTTCGGGGTCTACGCCATTGACAAACGTATCAGGAGCATAGAATACACCGTAAACGGAGAACCAAGGATCTTGGAGCTGGACGATAACGGCTTCGGAGCTGTCGCATACAACAGCGAAGCAGATATGGGCAATAGAAACGACTGGTATTGCGGAAAGGCATTCGACGCCGACGGCAAGCTGCTTTACGAGATACGTCCCGTCACAGTGACAGAGAACGGCAAAGAAAGTACAACACATAAGTGGGTCGCTGCCGACTGACAGCATACAGCCTGCGCATCAAGCGCAGGCTGCTTTTTTCTGCTTTTCCGGTGTTCCACACAAATACCGGGGAACTTTTTATGACAAATGGCTGAATTTCCTACAAAATGCACAAAAAAAGACTTGAAAAAAATACATAGCAATTTTTGCATAATCTATTGTATTATAATTCATTATATGGTATAATAATGTAAATGCGATTTTTTAAACCGCTTTTGTCACCAAAAACAAAGGAGTAGAATTATGAAGTTCGGATTTTTTGACGACTCTAAAAAGGAATATGTTATCAATTCCCCAAAGACTCCCTATCCGTGGATAAACTACCTCGGAAATCAGGGATTTTTCTCACTTATCTCTAATACAGCAGGCGGATACTGCTTCTATAAGGACGCACGCCTCAGACGCATCACTCGTTACCGCTACAACAACGTGCCTATAGATATGGGCGGACGTTATTTCTATATCAACGACAATGGTACTATCTGGAACCCAGGCTGGTCGCCTGTCAAGACAGAGCTCGATTCATACGAGTGCCGTCACGGCATGGGCTACACAGTCATCACAGGCAAGAAGAACGGCCTCAAGGCTGAGGTAACATTCTTCGTTCCCCAGAACTACGACGGAGAGGTACAGCAGGTAGTTCTCACAAACGAGAGCAAGGAAGCAAAGAGCTTCTCTATCTTCTCTATCGCTGAATGGTGTCTCTGGGACGCTCAGGACGACTGCACAAACTTCCAGAGAAACTTCTCCACAGGCCGTGTAGAGATCGAAGGCTCGACTATCTACCACGTAACAGAGTACAGGGACAGACGTAATCACTACGCTTTCTATACTGTCAACGATGATATCGACGGCTACGATACAGACCGCGATTCATTCCTCGGAAGCATATACAACGGCTGGGACAATCCTGCAACAGTCAAGGCAGATAAGCCCTCCAACTCCTTTGCGGACGGCTGGTCTCCTGTAGCTTCACACTACAAGAAGGTAACTCTCGCACCCGGCGAGTCCAAAACGCTTATCTATATCCTCGGTTACGCAGAGAATCCTCAGGACAAGAAATTCGCTGCTGAAAAGCCTGCAAATCTCCTTACAAGAGAGACATGGGTACTCAACAAGGAGAAGGCTTACGCAATGATTGAGAAGTACAACACACCTGAAAAGGTCGCAGCAGGTCTTGCAGAGCTCCGCAGCACATGGGAGGATCTCCTTTCCATATTCAATGTCAATACACCTGACGACAAGGTAAACCGCATGGTAAATATCTGGAACCAGTACCAGTGCATGGTGACCTTCAACCTTTCACGTTCCGCTTCATACTTCGAGAGCGGTATCGGTCGTGGAATGGGCTTCCGTGACTCCAACCAGGATATCCTCGGCTTTGTACACCAGATACCTGAGCGCGCAAGAGAGAGACTTATCGACATTGCCTCCACACAGCTTTCAGACGGCGGCTGCTACCACCAGTACCAGCCTCTTACAAAGAAGGGCAACGCTGATATCGGCGGCGACTTCTCGGACGATCCGCTCTGGATGATTCTTTCCGTTGCGGCATATATCAAGGAAACAGGCGACTGGAGCATACTTGACGCAAATGTTCCCTTCGACGACGACCCGAACGGCAAGCACACAATGCTGGAGCACCTCAATGTTTCCTTCTATCATATAGTAAACAATCTCGGACCCCACGGTCTCCCGCTTGCTATGAGAGCTGACTGGAACGACTGTATCAACCTTTCATGCTTCTCAGACACACCCGGCGAGTCCTTCCAGACCTACACCAATCCCAAGTTCAAGGCAGAGGGCGGCTATTCCAAGATAGCTGAGTCTGCATTCGTTGCAGCCCTCTTCACATACACAGGACCTGCATTCGTAGGCATCTTGGAGCACCTCGGCAAGAAGGACGAAGCTGCAAAGGCTCAGGCTGAGATCGACAAGATGAAGAAGAATGTTATGGAATCCGCATTCGACGGCGACTGGTTCATCAGAGCCTACGACGCAAACGGAGAGAAGATGGGCTCCAAAGAGTGCGAGGAAGGCAAGATCTTCATTGAGCCTCAGGGCTTCGCAGTTATGTCAGAGATCGGCAAGGATCAGGGCGCAGATATCAAGACCCTCAACTCCATTGACAAGTACCTCAACTGCGAGTTCGGTCTTGTTCTCAATAATCCTGCATTCACAAAGTACTATATCCAGTACGGCGAGATCTCCACATATCCCGGCGGATACAAGGAGAACGCAGGTATATTCACACACAACAACGCATGGATAATCTGTGCCGAGGCTTACGCAGGCAGAGGTGACAAGGCATTTGAGTATTACTCAAAGATCGCACCTGCATTCACTGAGGAAACATCTGATATCCACAAGACAGAGCCTTATGTATACGGACAGATGATCGGCGGCAAGGACGCAAAGAACTTCGGTCAGGGCAAGAACTCATGGCTCACAGGTACAGCTGCATGGAACATGGTAGCTATATCCCAGTATATTCTGGGTGTACAGCCTGTATTTGACGGACTCAAGGTAGACCCCTCCATTCCTCATGAGTGGGACGGCTTCACAGCGGTACGTAAATTCAGAGGCGCTACCTTCAATATCACAGTCAAGAACCCCTCACACGTATGCAAGGGCGTAAAGACTATGACAGTTGACGGCAAGGCAGTAGAGGGCTGTGTGATCCCTGTATGCAGCGGCGGCACACATGAAGTTGAAATAGTAATGGGCTAAGCCCATAAAAAAGGCGGACTTTAAGTCCGCCTTTTTTGGCAGCGTGACGCTGCACCCTTGCCACGTTGACGCCCGTAAACTCGCTCACTCTTAATAAAAACGATAATCATACATCGCTTACAGCACTATTTGTAGGGACGACCATTGGCCGTCCGTTTTCATATCTTCCCGTAACGTATTTGCATGGGCGGTGTTTCGCCGCCCGTTTTGTATCCGCCCGAAATATACCGTATAAATATTCAGGTGAGCGATGTAAACATCGCCCCATTTGTCGAATATCAATGTATGTGCGCACATTTACCGCTTATAACCAAATATAGCCCAAACCTATACGTCACCCACACTACAAAAAACTCAGTTGACGTCTGTGAAGTTTGTGCAGAATTGCACTTGAAAACCTTTCTGCACTGTGTTATAATAAGTTCAACCTTAAAGCATATCAGATTAGTAGATAAAGGAGAGATCATTATGACCCGTACAGCAAACAGCGACAAGATAAAGATACTGACCCTCACGGGACTGTTTTCTGCGCTTATTTTCGTATTCACAGCGTATATACACGTTCCCACAGGCGCAGGCTACACTCATGCAGGCGACGGACTGATATACCTTGCCGCAAGCATACTTCCCACCCCATACGCTATAGCCTCCGGAGTCATCGGCGGAGCGCTTGCGGACGGACTTACAGGCTTCCCTGTATGGATACCCGCCACAATTGTGATAAAAGCTGTTACAGCACTGTTTTTCACCAACAAAAAGGAAAAGATACTCAATCTGCACAATATACTCGGAATAATCCCGTCCCTTATAGTATGCGTAGTCGGCTACAGTCTTTACGAGGGAATAGTTATGGCAGACAGTCTGAACAAGGGCGCTATAATAGCCGCATTCAGCCAGACACCCTGCTATCTTATACAGGTGGGCGCAAGCACCGTGCTTTACATAGTTACCGCTGCAGCCTTTGACAAATCCGGACTGAAAAAGCACATATAAACTCCACCTGCACAGCATAAGAAAAAATATACCGGCTTTATAAAAAATCAGGACTGCTTTTGCAGTCCTTTTTTTATTACTGTTATCAGTTCATCACTTTAAATCGCAAGCACAATTACTGTTGATTTTTAACAAGAACAAATGTTTGAAATTATGCATATATACAAAACTGAAATTTATTTTTTCAATATTCAACTGTTTTCAGTTGAATTTCATGCCATTCCGGCCCCCTTATGAACGGCGTTTCCGTTCAGACACGAAAGGGGGTCTTTAATATTTGACGGTAAAAAACAAAAGAAAGCTCAACTCATTCTGCTGCAATTATGTAATGCTCGGCAATGCCGGGGAAGCGGCAGTAAGGGCGGGCTGTCCGAGGGAGACAGCGCTTTCCGAGGGCATAGAGCTCCTGAAAACAGAGGAATGCCGCAGTCTTATATCGCAGCTCCGCGAGCTGCTTGACGACAGCGGCAGCGTAGCCGCAGGACTGAAAAGGCTTGCATTCGGCAGCTGCTCCGACGCGGTATATCTTGTTTTCGCAGACGAGCTGCCGCCGCCTGAGGTCATCGGGAAGCTGGATCTTTTCAATGTTTCCGAGATAAAACGGGTAAAAGGCGGAGGAGTGGAGGTAAAGCTTTTTGACAGACTGAAAGCGCTTGAGAAGCTCTTTGAGCTTGAAAACGCTTTCACGGACCGCAGCAGGGCTGAAGATCTTATAAAGGCACTTGCCGCAGACGAGGAGTGTGAGGAGCTTGACGATAACTGAATTCTCACCTAAGCAGCGCTTTGTCATGAAATGGTGGAATATGCGGGAATACGGCAAACGCGACGCGATAATATGCGACGGAGCCGTGCGCAGCGGCAAGACTCTTTCCATGTCTCTCGGCTTCATATTCTGGGCAGGGAAATGCTTTAACGGCTGCTCCTTTGCGATGTGCGGCAAGACCATAACCTCTCTCCGCAGGAACGTGATAACGCCGCTGCTTCCCATGCTTGCGGAATACGGCTTCACGGTCAATGAAAAGGTCAGCAGCAACTGCTTCGACATCACCCTTCTCGGCAACACAAACAGAGTGTACCTTTTCGGCGGCAGGGACGAAAGCTCAGCTGCGCTGATACAGGGCATGACGCTTGCAGGAGTATTCTTTGACGAGGTGGCGCTTATGCCGCGCTCCTTCGTTGAACAGGCACTTGCACGATGCTCCGTCAGCGGCTCGAAAATGTGGTTCAACTGCAATCCCGACTCGCCCGCACACTGGTTCTACACCGAATGGATAAAGAAGCTGAAGAAGAAAAACGCGCTGTATATCCATTTTAATATGGACGACAATCCCTCGCTTTCAAAAAGCGTCCGGGAGCGCTATGAGCGTATGTACTCAGGCAGCTTCTACGACCGCTTCATACTTGGAAAATGGACTGCCTCCCAGGGTATAGTTTATCCCATGTTCAGCGAGAGCAGACACGTCTACAGCGGCGAAACCGACTGTGAGAGGTATATCATCTCCTGCGACTACGGCACGGTAAATCCCTCCTCATTCGGCTTGTGGGGACTTCATAACGGGGTCTGGCACAGGCTGAGAGAATATTACTACGACTCCCGGAGAGAGGGCATATCCCGTACTGATGAGGAGCACTATTCCGCCCTTGAAGAGCTTGCAGGCGGACTTCCTGTGGAAAAGGTCATCGTTGACCCGTCGGCGGCAAGCTTTATAGAATGTATACGCCGCCACGGCAGATTCCGGGTAGAAAAGGCGGATAACGACGTTATATCCGGTATCCGTCTGGTGGGCTCAGCGCTGAAACAGGACAGGCTTCGTTTTCACGAATCATGCAGGGATATACTCCGGGAATTCCGGCTCTACAGCTGGAACGAAAAATCGGGCACGGACGCTCCCGTAAAGGAGAACGACCACGCAATGGACGATATGCGGTATTTTGTCGCAGACGTCTTCGGTCAGCGTTGCGGCGACGGGTTCATAGCTCTTTCCGTAGCCCGGTGATAAACCGTTCAATACTTATCAAGGAGGTAACATGAAGCTTTTTCAGAAGAAAAACATACCCAAGACCGCTCCGGAGCTGATAAGCGCCCAGCGGAGCCGCTGCGGAGAATTTACCCTCCCTGCGGCGATACAGCCCTGTGAAAAGGAGCTTTACGACAGGCTCCGCTATGCAGTACCAATCATAGACGCCGCGATAATGAAGATAATCAGGCTCACAGGCGGTTTTCATGTGATATGCTCGGACGAGGACTGTCAGCAGGAACTGGACAGCTTCCTCGAAAGCGTTCCCGTAGGACTTACGGGGCGTTCAATAGGCTGTTTCGCAGACAATTTCCTCGACAGCCTTCTCACCTACGGCAGCGCCGCCGGAGAGATAGTCCACGACAGCTCGCAGCAGCGTATCGCAGGACTGTGGAACGGCGATATATCCCGTATCCGCATAGCTCCGGGAGCTGACCCGTTCAGCAGGAGCTACAGCATAACAGCTCCCGACGGCAGCAGCAAAAAGGTGCTTCATCCGGAAAGGATAGTCTACTCCACCCTCACGGGAGGGCACTCTCTCCTGCGCGGACTTCCCTCACTCAGCGGCATCCTCATGAGGATATACGAATGTATCGGTCAGAACTACGACCGTGCAGGAAATGTCCGCTACGCAGTGACATACAAGCCGCCGGGAGAAGCGGGAGATCTGATGTATACCCGCGAAAGGGCGCAGCAGATAGCCCGTGAATGGGCAGACGGCATGAACTCGGCAAAATACGGACAGGTCAAGGACTTTGTGGCAGTGGGCGACGTTGATATAAAGGTCATCGGAGCTGACAATCAGCTTTTCGATACCAATGTGCCCGTAAGGCAGATACTTGAACAGCTCATCGCAAAGCTCTCCATACCACCGTTTTTGCTTGGACTGTCGTGGAGCTCTACCGAGCGTATGTCCTCTCAGCAGGCTGATATACTCACCTCTGAGCTGGAATACTACCGCAGACTTCTCACGCCGGTGATATGCGACGTGGGAAACGCATTCCTTGCTTCAAAAGGCTGGGAAGCCACCTGCTCCGTGGAGTGGGACAATATCAATTTACAGGACGAAACAGCTCTTGCGGAAGCAAGACTGAAAAACGCACAGGCGCGTGAGATAGAGATGCGCCTTGAAAAAAACGAATAATACGGAGGTAAAAATATGTATAACGATATCAAACTTGAAAAGGGTCTTTACAATCTCAGCGGAAAGTCATTCACCGCAGCTCTTGAGGAGCTCGACCCCTCCTCAGCGTACACAGGGACTCCACTTGAAAAGCTGGACGCATTCGAGAGACAGCTCAAGCGCTTCAATATCAGGATAAGCGGACCTGACTGCGACTGTGTGGAGAAGTTCTTCTCTACTACGGAGACAGCCGTGCTTTTTCCGGAATTTGTTACGCGCTGCATAAGAAAAGGCTTTAACGAGACTGTACTCAGATCTGTATGCGCCGCAAAGACAGTATGCGCAAGCAGCCAGTACCTTGGCTGTGTGCTTGACGATTCCGAGGCTTATGCCGCTACCGATCAGGCAGACCTTCTTCCTGAGGCTACAGTAAGAGAGGGATCAACAGCAACAGTGCTCTCAAAGTTCGGCAGACTTATCAGCGCCTCCTATGAGGCTGTACGCCAGCAGCGCCTTGATGTATTCGGAGTAATGCTCAGGAGCGTAGGTGTAAGACTTGCAGTAACAGTGGTAAAGGAAGCTGTTGACGTTCTCATCGACGACCTTACTCCAATAACCACCAGCGCACTTACATACGACGATATCGCAAAGCTCTACGGAGAATTCGACTGCTTCGACATGACAACCGTCATCACCTCTCCGGAGCTTGCTTCAAAGATAGCGGCTATGGATCAGCTCAAGGACTGCCCGGCGAATGCCGACGGAAAGCTCATGCTCCCCTTAGGCTCCGAGCTTATCAAGACCTCTGCGGTGGACGACGATACCATCATCGGTATCGACCGTGATTTCGCGCTTGAATTTATCACAAGCACAGACCTTGTAATGGAGACGGACAAGCTCATCGACCGTCAGCTCGATCAGATGACTGTATCAATAACCTGCGGCTTCAGAAGGATAACTCCCGACGCTGTAAAGGTGCTTACGATCACAGCAGCAAACTCATAAAACTTGTAGGGAACGCCGTCTCGACGTCCCATTAAGGGACGCCCTCACTTGCAGGGCGTCCCTCTTCCGAAAACAATTCACTGGATTGTTTTCGGAATTCACCCTTGCGGTGCGCTTTGTAACTGTGGGGCTTTGCCCCAACCTCACAGGTCCGTCCCCTCTGTCGCTGCGCGACATCTCCCAATTTTATGGGGAGTCACCCCACAAGGGCTGTCAGTCCTTGACCTGACCAAAGGAACAAAGTACCTTTGGAATCCCTTTCATACGCTATTTATACTTTTTGGAAAGGAGCAAATATGGATAAGACCATTCTCGATAAGATAAACCGGTTCACACGCAGAAAACTCAGTGAGGACGAGGTTTATGTATTCTCGGTAATACTATGCGACAACGATATCGACCGCGACTGCGAGCGTTTCTCCGACAGCGCTCTCGAAACGCTAAAAGAGCGCTTCATAGGCAAAACTGGCATATTCGACCATAATATCAGCACAGTAAATCAGAACGCGCGTATCTTCGATACTGAGCTCGTCACCGACCTCTCACGCAAAACAGAATACGGCGAAAACTACAGATACCTCAAAGCTATGGCTTACATGGTCCGAACCGATGACAATAAAAACCTCATCGCCGAGATAGACGGCGGCATAAAAAAGGAGGTCAGCATTTCCTGCTCAGCCGCAAAGCGTATATGCTCTGTCTGCGGCAGCGATAAGAATATGGCTTCCTGTAATCACATAAAGGGCAGAAAGTACGGCGGAAAGCGCTGCCACACTATCCTTGAAGATATCACAGACGCCTACGAGTGGAGCTTCGTCGCGGTGCCCGCGCAGGTGAACGCAGGCGTTACCAAAAAATACAGCGAAGCCGATACCGTAAAGGCTCAGGCTGTGGCTGATATCTCCGCAGCAGATGATGAGCTCCGCCGCGATATACGCAAGCTCGCATATTTTACAGGCGGCAGGGCTGCTGCCGACATAGCTTCTCTGTCCGCTTCAAAGCTGAGTACGCAGGAGCTTATAGAAATGCGCCGTTCTCTTGAGAAGCAGTGCAGCAACAGCGGGACAGGGCTTCAGCTCGAATACAGCGAAGCTCAGGACGGGCAGACCGAATTCTTTTCAATGAAACAGGAGGTATGATATGGATATACAGACAGTAACCAGGCTGTTCGAGCTTTTTACCGGCGAGGAAAACGGTACTGAATACTTTCAGATAATAAACCTTGCGATATACGAAACAAGGGCAATGCTGCTCCCGGATGCCGATCAGACCGATGTCAGACTGGCTTTCCTCGCCGCTGCCATTGCCTTCTACAGAATGCAGCAGATGCTTGCCGCAAGAGAAAGGGCGGAATATACCTACGCAGGCAAGGTGCTGAAGGAATCGCAGAATACCGCCTACAAGTATTCAAAGCGCCTGCTCAGAGACTATATGCAGCTGTGCAGCGACCTGATGTTCCCGCAGAACTTCATTTTCAGCAGCTTTTCCACCGGAGAGGAGGAGATATGATGCTCAGCGAAATAATCGACGATATAATCGAAAGACTTGCGGCTGCAAGTATCTTTCCCGTTTACAGCGCCTTTGACGCACGTTCCCTTGATCGGAAGGGCAGCGGCTTTTTTACCGTTGTCGGTATAAGCAGCTTTGAATCCTCCCAGCCGATATACTCGCCTTATACGGTATATATCCCCTTCAAGACCGAACTTGAGCTGAGTATCACAGCTCCCCAGGGTTCTACCGCGGAGGAGCTCTATAACTTCTACGATACCGGTATAGCTCCGGTTATATTCGATATGTCGGGACTTACCTGCCGCCTCAGTAAAATGAGCATAAAAACCGACAGCAGCATCAGCCGCCTTGTACTCGGTGTAAAGCTCTCTGCAAGCGGCATAACCAAGATCGGAAGGAGCAATGTATGAGTACCGTTACAGAGCTTTCTTACCGTGAAGCCGTACCGGTAAATATAGGCGGAGTCACGGTGTACTGCGAAAGGTTCAGGGCAGGAGCGGAAAGACGCATGAACGAGGAATCCACCGCAGACGGCGGTTCCGCCATTACAAACAGCGCCTCACGCAGCACCGGGCTGACCTTCACAGGGAGGATATGCACGGACAATTCCCCTGAGGACTTCATTTACAGCTTCAACAGCCTTGTCCGCTCCTCTTCCTCATTCAATGTGGAATACATGGGACTGATATTCACAGCCTGCTGTATGGTCAGCTACAGCTTCGAGGATAAGGGCGGCGAATGGGCTGACGTTTCGGTCACACTTCTCACCAATGACAGTATTACAAGGAGCAATGCAACATGACTGCAGCAATAGGTATAAGATCTTCATCAGGAACTCTTTTCACCGAAAGGAACGTACTCTCATTCAGCTTCTCAAAGGAGCTGTACACACCGTATTCAGCCCTTACAGCACGTATCTGCACTTCCGCCCTGTCCTACGACGACGCAGCGGAGGTACTGCTCTTACTCGACGGGAATACCGTTCACCACGGTCTCATAGACAGCATAAAATGCGAGCAGAAAAACGGCTGCAGGTTCGTAAGCATAAGCTCACGCAGCTTCACCTCTCTGCTCTGTCAGAATCAGATAGAGCCGGGGCTCAAAATGAATATCTCCTTCAATATGCTCATGGAGAACTACTATACGCTTCCATACGTCACCCACGAGAACGACTCCGACACAAGCAGCTATATCTATGTCCGTCCTAATACCTCCATGTGGGACGCGGCTGCGAACCTGACCTACAAGCGAAGAGGCACATACCCCTACATAAGAGGCACAAATACCGTAATGATGAGCCCTGTCTTATCTCCGTCAAGCTTTGACCTGAACGGCGAAAAGTTCATATCCAGCGGTACCGAAGTCATCAACAGCCGCCTTGCCAGCGATTATCATATGGCGGATATCGACGGTAACTACGGCAGCTTCAACCTTACTGACAGCGACGCTGCGCCTCTGAAAATAGTTCGTCACAAATACTTTGACCTCGATATGCGCTTCCTCTACTCTCCCCAGCAGGCTCTTGTCTACCGGGATAAATACGACTTCCGGGGCAGAAAAATGATATTCTGCTCCTACAGCGGATACCACGGCGAGGACCTCAACGACCTTGTGAGCTTCGGCAGCATAAGCGGCGAGCGCATAGGCTATGTCTCCGTAAATGGCAGCAGCAAGGGCGTATTCACAGAGGTAGGCGTTTACAGGGACAAGTTCTGACCGTTACATGAACGCATATGACCTGTGACCAAAACATAAAGCCTGAAAGCAGAAATACTGCTTTCAGGCTTTTCGCGTTATCCTATGATATCCCTGCTGAACAGACGCATTACGTCCATTTTCAGGGCGCGGTTCTGCGGTTTTTCAAGGAGGGGATCCTCCTCAAGCAGCTCCCTCGCGCAGCTCTGGGCACGGTTCATAAGCTCCATATTGCAGGCGATATCCGCTATTTTCAGCGGCGGAAGTCCGTGCTGGGCGTTGCCGAAGAAATCTCCCGGTCCCCGCATTTTCAGGTCCTCCTCGGATATTTTGAAGCCGTCGGTGGTGGACGACATTATCTTCATTCGCTTCACACATTCCTCTGTGGTATTGTCGGTTATGAGTATGCAGCTGCTCTCGAAACTGCCCCTTCCAACTCGTCCGCGAAGCTGGTGGAGCTGGGAAAGTCCGAAGCGCTCAGCGTTCTCTATGACCATTACCGCCGCGTTCGGCACGTCAACTCCGACTTCAACAACAGTAGTGCATATAAGCACCTGTATCTCGCCGCCGCGGAACTTCTCCATGACCTTGTCCTTCTCGGCAGCTCTCATCTTTCCGTGGAGCAGAGCTGTGGTATAGCCTTTCAGGTCACCGTTCGCGGCATTTTCCGCATAGGTCTTTACCGCGAAGAGCTCGCTTTCGCTCTCCTCTATCATGGGGCACACCACATAAGCCTGCCGTCCCTCGTCGAGCCGCTCCCTGACGAAGCCGAATGCACGGCTGCGGAGCTTTCCCGTGACCGCATAGGTCTTTACCGGCTTCCTGCCCTTGGGGAGCTGTGTTATCGCCGATATATCAAGGTCTCCGTAAATTATCAGCGCAAGGGTGCGGGGTATTGGAGTTGCCGACATTACCAGCTTATGAGGGGAATCGCCCTTTTCCGCAAGAGCCGCTCTCTGGGCAACTCCGAAACGGTGCTGCTCGTCGGTTATTACAAGTCCAAGAGCCTTATACTCCACGTCCTTCTGTATTATGGCATGAGTACCTACGATCACGTCTATATCCCCTGCAGCTATCTGTTCCCGTATCAGCGTCTTTTTCTTAGGTGTGAGGGAGCCTGTCAGCAGACATACCCTTACGCCGAAGGGTTCGAGGAAGTCGCTGAGAGTGCGGAAATGCTGGGAGGCAAGTATCTCCGTGGGAGCCATGAGGGCTGACTGTATTCCGTTCCTTGCCGCAAACCAGCAGGCTGCGGCTGCCACAGCCGTTTTTCCGCTGCCAACGTCGCCCTGAAGCAGCCTGTTCATGGGAACTCCCCTGCACAGGTCGTCCTTTATCTCTGATACCGCCTTTTTCTGGTCGCCGGTGAGCTCAAAGGGAAGCCCCTCCGTAAAGCTGCCGATATCCACTGATTTGTCCATTTTATAGGCGGTGCTCCGTCTGCTGCGGGACTTCATAACGGACATACCTATCTGCAATTTCAGGAGCTCGTCAAAGGCAATTCTGCGCCTTGCGGTCTCAGCCGCAAGCTCGCTCTCAGGGAAGTGTATATTCTCCAGAGCCCACATCAGCGGGCAGAGGTCGTATTTCCGCAGTATATCGCCGGAAAGAGTCTCAAAGGGCTCGTTGCGCATGAGCTCCAGCGCCTGACGCATATTCATGCGTATCATGTTCACGGAAAGCCCCTGTGTAAGATGGTATTTCGGCTGTATCAGCACCTTTTCCGACGCGCTGATATACACAGGGGAGCTTATCTCCTTACGGAGAAAATTGCCCGTGACCTTGCCGTACATATAATAGGTCTCGTTTTCCTTCATTGCCTGAAAGCCGTATACATTGTTGTATACCACTATAAGGATATCGTCGGTCCCGTCCGTGGCGGCTGCCTTGCATATAACAAGTCCGCCCTTGATGCGCTGAGGCGGCATTTTGCGGAACACCGTCAATTTCAGTACATTGTAATCGTTCAGCACCGCCTGATTCACAGGCACATGAGTGCGGAAGTCAAGGTAATCCCTGGGGATATGATATATCAGCTCATAGGGAGTAGTCACGCCAAGCTTACGGTACTTCTCGCCCCTTGCCTTGCCGACTCCTTTGAGATACTCTATATCGCTGAAAAGTGTTGCTGCCATAACTGCTCCTTATCATGAAAAGCTCAGAACTAAAAGCTCAGTATACCGGGCTCTTAGTTCCGAACTGTCCGTATCTGACCATAAAAAGGGCGGACATACTGTCCGCCCCTGTGGTTGTTTACCGATCATCTCTGCTCACAGATGAGCTTTATAGCGGTTCTCTCTTCGCCGTCGATCTGGATATTAGCAAAAGCAGGTATGCATATAAGGTCGATTCCTATCGGAGCAAGATATCCTCTTGCGATAGCTATCGCCTTTACTGCCTGATTTGCCGCACCTGCACCGACTGCCTGAACTTCAACAGCCTTCTGCTCTCTTATGACGCCGGCAATAGCTCCGGCTACAGAATTCGGTGACGAGTGTGATGATACTTTCAGAATTTCCATTACAAATAACCCTCCTGATAAAAATATTTGTACGTATATTGTCAAATGCCTTTAGGCTATTGTACAATTGTATTATAACTTATTATAATAGAAATTGCAATACTTTTGAGCAAAGTTTGTGGACTATCTTATAATTATTCTCTCTATTTTGTATGATTTGCCACATTTTTCATCAAAATTAACTATAGTTCCACAAAGGAAGCATTCGCCCTCTGCGACCTGGAATTTCACAGGCATCCTGAACCTCAGCCTGTCCACCGCAGACGCCGTGTCTACGCCGAGACAAGACATTTCAGGGCCTACCATTCCCACATCTGTAATATATGCAGTATGCCCTCCGAGTATACATTCGTCAGCGGTCTGGACGTGTGTATGGGTACCGAAAACGCCGCTCACCTTTCCGGTAAGATAGTGTCCCATGGCTTTTTTCTCAGAGGTCGCCTCCGCGTGAAAGTCAAGAAATATATTCGGAGTATCTATCTCTTCAAGAAGCTCGTCCATTTTGCTGAACGGGTTGTCGAGGGGATCCATATACACGGTGCCCATCATGTTCACCACCGCTACGGAATAGGCTCCCATATCAAGTATCCTTACTCCGCTGCCGACGCAGCCGCCCTCAGGATAATTTGCGGGACGTACCATATAGTCGTACTCAAACAGCTCCATAGCGTCCTTCTGGCGGAAGGCGTGATTTCCCGTGGTTATCACGTCAGCTCCAGCCCTTACCAGCATATCCGCAGAGGCGTGGTTGATACCGTTACCCTGCGCGGAGTTTTCGCCGTTAACGATGGTAATATCTATATCATGCGCGAGTTTGAGGGCTCCCAGCTTTTCCGAAAGGAACTCGCAGCCGGCTCTGCCCACAACATCGCCTATAAAAAGCAGATTCTTCATACTGAGCCTTTATTTCTTGTCAGTCTTTTTCTTCTTGCCGCCGAGATCAGTATCGTAGGATATGCCCGTGCCCTGAAGACTAACTGTGGCTTTTTTCTTGTTATTGACGGTGAATTTAAGCTTTTTTCCGCCGATGGAAGGTCCGTCTACCGAGATACTGCCGCCCTTCTTGTTCTTGTTGAATTTAAAAAGCTTGCCTATCTTGAAGCTCTTCCTGAAATGAAATCCCATACTTCTTCCTCCTGTCATAAATGGTCGCTTACGCCAGTATATCAGAGCACTACCGTGCTTTCAAGGACTGCCTTGCTGTACCGCCATTCAGGATACATACGCTGCAGCAGAGCGTAAAAATCCTTTCCGTGATCGGGATATACAAAGTGGCAGAACTCATGGGTGACTACCTGCTCTATACAGTGCCTCGGCGCTTCTATAAGCCGCCTGTTGAGCGTTATTATCTTCTTGCCCGGATGACAGCTACCCCAGCGGGACGTCATGGTTCGGAGCTTCAGCTGCGGGAAAGGCAGGCTGTACTCCGAGAACCTCCCGTGTACATCACGCATTATGTCAGTGAATATCTCTCTGCACACCTCGTCGAGCCATGCGTTGAAGAGCTTCTGCCTTCGTCTGATATCCTCCGTGTCCTTTACGTGCAGATACAGCACAGAGCCGTTCCTTTCGGAAAAGTCCCTGCTCCCGTTCAGTATCTTCAGCT
Source organism: Ruminococcus sp. (assembly GCF_016287535.1). Classification (GTDB taxonomy): domain Bacteria; phylum Bacillota; class Clostridia; order Oscillospirales; family Ruminococcaceae; genus Ruminococcus. Next base: position 11,161 of record NZ_JAEFAJ010000036.1, on the reverse strand, counting down.
CAACATCGGTGCCGAGGAGCTTTATGACCTCGCCGCTGACATACTGCAGCTCCGCTGCCTTTTGCTGAGGACGGCTCCGGTAATACTCCTCCGCACGTCTTATATACTTGCTTTTTGCCTTTATGAAGCCCTCTATCTCACGCACCGCAGCCCTGTGGGGAGCGGATACGTATACCGAGCAGTCGGGCTTTACGCGCAGATTTATATTCTTTACCTTCTTGCGCTCCAGTACATATTCTATCTCTCCGTCAGCGGTAAGTACCGCGTGTTCTTCCTTTACCGCCGCCATTTAATCACCATAGGTATAGGTTCCGCTGATGTGTCCGAAGGATATGATATTCCCGCCGTTGCCGCCGTCCATATACTTCAGGAACTCCAGCAGCTTGGGATCGTTGCTGTTGTCAAAGTTGCCCTTGAGACTGTCGGGAGCCTGCTTCAGCGCAAATACCAGCACCTCGTAAACGTGGGTCCCCTCAGGGGGATAGGGTCCGACGTATTCGCTCTCCGGAGCCCAGCCCTTCGGAAGCTCGGTCTCGCTTCCGGTCAGGGACTTCCAGTGCATCCACGAGGAATAGCCCGTACTGCCCGTATCTATCATATACACAGCATAGCAGGACGCGCCTTCAACGGGCTGCCATGAGAGCTGGGGCGAACGGTTTGAGCCGTTTTTTGTCTTTGTTATGTCCGTATCCCATACTCCGTCGTGAAGATCCTCTGAGCTGAGGTCAAATTCCGTAAGCTTTGTCAGGTCAAGGTCGGTTTCCTTTTCTGCTGTGAGGGCAGGTGCAAAAGCTCCCTCCGCAGCAGCCGGCTCCGTCTTCTCCTGTACCGCCGGAGCGCTCTCGCTGCTGTCCGACGGCGGAGACTCATGGGTACAAGCCGTACTGAGCCCCATAACAAGAGCCGCAAATAATAATGCCGTGATCTTTGAACGTCTCATATTCTTCCTCCTGTTGCGTTTGATTGATGCGGATATTAGTGCATATGCTTTATATCACAGCTTTGTGAAAAATCTTTCGTGTGTCTCGAATACTCCGCCGGGCTTTATCTCCCGGTAGCCTGTGATATCGGGTGAAAGCTTGAGGTTCGGGGCGTCTATCATTGCGGTCATCGGCTCAGGGCAGAAGAAATGATTGAAGCCGCGGTCGTTCCAGATTATCCAGAAGCCGTACTCCTCAGATACCTCATAGCATATCTTCTTGCCGCTGGCTGTGTCCTCCACGATCACTCCGTGGAAGTTCTCGCCGTCAAGCTTGGTGTACTCGCCGAAATACATCTCGTTGTCTATAACACGGAGCACAGGCAGTTTTACACCGTTGCTGTACTCAAGGTCGTGCATATTCGGCACCTTCAGCTGCTCGGTGGGCAGGCAGCGCTCGTTGAGCTCGCAGCGCTTTCCTACCGGCACTGTAAGGCGGATATCCTCTTCTCTTCCGCCGTCAACAAATGGCGAATTTATGGTCGTATGTGAAGCCAGCGACATAGGAAGCACCTTTACGCCGTCTGTGTTTACAAAGCGGATATTCTGCTCAAGTCCCTGCTCGGAAAGAGTGAAGGTGTACTCCACTGTGAACCTTACGGGAAGGTACTCAAAGAACTCGTCGTTCTCATCGTAGACATATCTCGTCTTTACCCATGCGCAGTTGTCATCGGAGCTGTACTCCACTACCTCATGGGCTCTCTTGTGCAGAAAGCCGTGAATGTGATTGTTAAATGGTTCCTTCTCATTTACGGGAAGCTGATACACAGCGTCTGACGCTCTGAGCACGCCGTCTGCAAAACGGTTGGGGAGGTAAAGTGTGGGAAGTCCCCACACCTCCGGCGACTGCTTTATCTTTTCCGCCGTATTGTTCTCCTTGAAGCGGAAGAACTCTATACCGTTCTCGTTGTCGCGGAGACGGATAACATTTGAGCCTATCTCGTTTGCCACCCACGCTTCGTAGCCGCCCGCTTCAAGCTTTATACAGGTCGTACCGTTCCATTCAAATTTTTCTGCTGTGTTCTTCATTTCTATCACAATCCTTTTAAAAATATGTTTTATCCCTTTTTAATCAACCGGACTATCGCCGCTCCTGTGCGGAATACAACTGCCCAGCCGAAGCCGCAGGCAAGTATTATAAGCATTATGGTAAGTCCTATGCCGCCGAGAAATTTGTGACCGAAAAGATTTTGCGTGTCAAGACAGTCCGTGACATAAAGCATAACAGGCAACAGTATTCCATAACCAAGCAGATACGCAGGAGCGATAAGCTTAGTCCGGAACTGTTCGTTCAGCTTCTTTTCCCGGCAAAGAAAGTATGCAGGCAGGGCAAGCAAAACCGCGCCCATTACAAACATGACCGCAAGCATGAAATTGCTTTCCTTTGTGATAACGTCAAGCGCTCCTCCTGCAATATATATGACCATAGGACAGATCATCCCCATCAGGAACGATCTTGTCAAAACTCTGCCTTTCATAGCTTTATCAGTCCATTCTGTTTTCCATGTCGGTGTACTCCCGCATGGGCGATATAGCCTTGTAGGCAGGACGTATTATCTTGTTGGAGTTGATGAGCTCCTCTATTCTGTGAGCCGACCAGCCGGCTATTCTCGATGTCGCAAACAGCGGTGTGAAAAGCTCATCCGGTATGCCGAGCATACGGTATACGAAGCCGCTGTAGAAATCCACGTTGGCGCATACTCCCTTGTATATCCTGCGCTCCTCGGCTATGACCTCCGGAGCGAGACGCTCTACCAGGGAATACAGCGCGAATTCGTCGTGTCTGCCCTTCTCGGAGCTGAGAGACTCTACAAAGCCCTTGAACACCTTTGCTCTTGGGTCTGACTGGGAGTATACCGCGTGACCCATGCCGTAGATAAGTCCGGACCTGTCAAATGCTTCCTTGTGGAGCAGTCTGCGGAGATACGACTTTATCTCCTCTTCGTCAGTCCAGTCCTTCACGTTCTGCTTCATATCGTCGAACATCATAGCCACCTTGATATTGGCGCCGCCGTGCTTGGGTCCCTTCAGTGAGCCGAGAGCCGCCGCGATAGCGGAGTAGGTGTCCGTACCTGACGAGGATACAACGTGTACGGTAAATGTGGAATTGTTTCCGCCGCCGTGCTCTGCGTGGAGCACAAGTGCAAGGTCGAGTATACGAGCCTCAAGCTCGGTATAATTCCTGTCCTCGCGGAGCATATACAACAGATTCTCAGCTATGGAAAGTTCCGGCTGCGGACTGTGTATGAAAAGGCTTCCGCCTAATCTTGCGTATTTATATGCGTGATACGCATAAACGGATATCACGGGGAAAAGCGTTATAAGCTCTATGCTCTGACGGAGCACGTTGGGTATGGATATGTCGTTTGCCCTGTCATCGTAGGAATACAGTGCAAGTGCACTCTTTGCGAGAGTGTTCATCATATTGTCCGTGGGAGCCTTCATTATAACATCGCGCATGAAGTTTGAGGGAAGCTCGCGGAACTCAGCCAGTATCCTGCGGAATCCGGCAAGATCCGTCTCCGAGGGCATCTTCCCGAAAAGGAGAAGGTATACCGTTTCCTCAAAGCCGAAACGCTTCTCTTTAATGAAACCGGCGACGATATCTTCTACATCTATTCCTCTGTAATACAGCTTGCCGTCGCCGTGATTAGGCATTCCGTCGCCCATATCCAGCACTTTTATGGTGCTTATATTGGTAAGTCCCGCTACGACTCCGTTTCCGTTTATATCACGGAGACCGCGCTTAACGTCGTACTGGGTATAGAGTTCCGGGTCTATTTTGTAGCCATCCAGCGACATATCAGCAAGCTGGACTATTTCCGGCGTCAGTTCTGAAAACTTGTATCTCATCTATCGTCATCCCTTTCATTATTACGATTTGTACTATCAATAGTATATATTACTTATTATAGGTGATTTCGGCAGTTTTGTCAAGCATCAGCAGCCCTGTGATACAATTATTTTTTTCGGCATGATGTAAATATTATCTGCTTTCTACTTGAAAAAATCCGTATAATATGGTAAACTATATTTGTCGGTCCGTGCCGGCACATGATATAGTCTATAGGGTTACTTCCGCACACAGGTGCAGAGGAAAGGAGATAATGGCATTGGAATCAGTAAAATATACCTGTCCGAACTGCTGCGCAGACCTGAAATTCGATCCGCAGAAACAGATGCTGTCCTGCGAATACTGCCTCAGTTCGTTTACGGTCAAGGAAATAAAACAGCTTTGCGCTAAAACTGAAAACAGCATACCCAAAGAAGAGGTGAAGCTAAAAGAGGATTTTGAGAATCATACCCACCTCTACCGCTGCGACAGCTGCGGCGCCGAGATAATGGCGGAAGAAAAGGAAACCGCCACCTTCTGCTATTACTGCCATAACCCGGTCATCCTTGCCGGAAAAATGGGAGGCAAATATAAGCCGGACAAGATCATCGGCTTCAAGCTCACCAAGGAACACGCCGTGTTCAATTTCAAGCAATGGGTCGGCAAGCGCTGGTTCGTACCGAGCGACTTCAAATCGGAACAGCAGATAGAAAAGCTCACCGGTCTCTATGTCCCCTTCTGGATGGCTGACTGCCATGTGAATGTCGATTATTCCGGCACCGGCAAGAAGGTCAGGAGCTGGACCAGCGGCAATTACAGATACACCGAGACCAGTACATACCACATTGTCCGCAGAGGCGACCTCGTTACAAAAGGTGTTCCGGCAGACGGAGAGACCAAGATAGACGACCTGCTGATGGAATCAATCGAGCCATTTGACTACAACGAGCTGGAGGACTTCTCCATGTCATACCTCAGCGGCTTCTTCGCGGATAAGTACGACGAGGACAAGACTCAGGTGTTCCCGCGTATAAGAGCCCGTTCAGAGCAAGCCTGCGCTTCTCTGGTAAATGAAAGCATCTCAGGATATACCTCCGTTACCCCCCTTGCGCAGAGCTACAACATCACACAGACCGACTGGAAGTACACCATGCTGCCTGTATGGTTCATGTCGTACAAATACAACGACAAGGTGTATGAATTCGCTATAAACGGACAGACAGGCAAGCTGGCAGGCACTCCGCCGCTCTCAAAAGCCAAGCTGACACTGTTCAGCTGCGCTATAGGCGCTGTTGTATCTGTCCTGGGTATGATTATCGGAGGTATCATAAGTCTATGAAAAAGATATCTTCACTTTTTATCGTACTTGTGTTCGCGGCATTCCTTGCAGTCACAAACCTGATAGCAGCGAACATTACTTCCGAAAATCAGCACGTGGAGTTTTCCGACGATGATGTCTCAAAGTCCGGAATAATCGACGAGCATGGTCTCTATAACAGCGACCCGTCTCTTCTGAGCGATCTGAATGAGACTGTCAGGGATTGTGCGAGACAAAACAGAATGAATATCCTCATTTATCTTCCGGACGAGACCAAAAGATATCATTCCGACTCTTCAATAGAGGATTTCGCGGCAAGCACCTACGATACCGCTTTCGGCGAGTATACCGACGGTGTGCTGTACTATATAGATATTTCCGGAAAGCGTCCGGCTTACGATTATATCTCAAACAGCGGAAAGGCCTGCCTGTTGTATACAGAACCCATCCTCGAAACTATCTATTCCTCTATTGACCAGTATCTGCCGTCCTCCTACTCCTCAGATCCCATTGATCCCCAAAAGGTAGGAAAGGCTATAAAGAGCTTCTGCAAATTCATCACCGATTTCAATTCCGACAAGCCGAGGCTCTCCTATTATGATGACAGGGATTACTATAATCACGATTATACCTACATCAAAAACGGAAAAACATTCATCACCAAGAGCATACCGCCTGCAAAAAAGCTCCACAGGCTTCTTATTGCAGATCTTGTCGGAGTTCTGACCGCGCTTATAGTATTCTTAGTCACAAAGAGGAACTATAAATTCAAGCACAAGACCAACCCGAGAATATATCTTGCATCAGGAATGTCAGGCTTATCTGTGAAAAACGATATCTTCCAGGGTACACATACCACCAAAACAAGGATCGATTCCGGCGGCGGCGGAAGCCGCGGAGGCGGTTTCCACGGCGGTGGCGGCGGCTATCACGGCGGTTCCCACAGCGGCGGCGGTCATCACAGATAATAAACGGCGCAGTGCGCAAATAAGCCCGAAGGCGGTGATATCACCGCTTCCGGGCTTGATTTTTTATTTAATGCCGTCAACGAAGTCCTTTATAGTCTTTGCAACTTCATCGGGCTTCTGTTCGTAGATGAAGTGACTTCCGGGAATGTTTATTTCCCTGCAGTTACCTACCTTATTGATGTACTCTGTCCTCTTTTTGTAGTAATCCTGATTCTCTGCGGACTTCTCATCCTCAAACCATTCCTGTGCCTTCGCTTCGTCAACTTCTCCGTCCATGAACATCAGGTATTCCCTGATATCGTCGATAGTCTGATAGTTTGTGGAAATGTATATCTTGGGGATATCGTTGGACTTTATGGAAGCCCACGCTGTTTTCATATTCTTGTTGAAATTCTTTAACTCGCTGATGAAGGATTTTGAAAAGCCTGCGGGGTTTATCTCGAACATCGCATTTGCATACTTTGCATATTCATCGTCGTCATCGCTTTTGTGCATAATATCATTAAGAGCTTTTGTTACGCCCGATCTCTGCAAGAATTTAGCTATATGGAAAACCGCTCCCGAGATATTCTCGTTTATTTCTTCCTCCGGAACTTCGGGATATGCGTCGTTTACCGTATCAAGGAAGATAACACCCGATACCTCGTCAGGGTAGGTGTTCTCCCAGTAGGTGCCGTAAATTCCGCTGAGTGAATGAGGCATAAGTATATAAGGAGCCTCTACGCCAGCATTTTTCAGTGCGGTACGTGTGCTGTCAACGATGTATTCCGTCGTTACCTCATGGTCGGTCTCCTCGCAGAGACCGTATCCCGGACGGGTAACGACCACAAGGCTTATATCATCGCTGAGGTGCTCCGAGAACTTCTTCATATTCACGGTGAACTCGGCATCTCCGCTGCCCGGCATGACTACTATCTTGTTCTTGCCCTCGCCGTAGATGTTTATGTTCATGTTGTAGTCCCCTGCGGAATAAAGGTGTTTGTAGCCGCCGTCCTCAAGGAGCTTCCTGTCCTTTTTCTGTGCCGACTTCTGATAAAAGAAGCATACTATAAGCGCGATGACTATAAGTATGAGCAGTACAAGCAGTATCCTGCCCAATACCTTGAATATTTTTTTGATTACTTCCATAAAAATCATCCTCCGCTTTTCTCATATCCTTGCTGTGCCTTTTTCGGAAACACAGCATATACATTATAGCACAAAGGCAGGAGATATGTCAAATAAAAAGGCGGATCATTAAGCTCTTGCGGGCTGATGCGGGCATCAGCCCCTACACTGCTAAAAAAGCTCCTGACTAATGTCAGGAGCTTTTGAAATCATGCGTTCATGCCGAGGTCGATAGCCTTGAAGTTGTTGGGGATAAGTGCTGCCTTCTTTGGCGGTACGACTTTCTCGATAGCCTTCTGCATAGTCTCAAGCGAGCAGATGTTTGTCTCCTTGAGGAGCTTGCCGAGAAGTATGATGTTTGAGCCGCCCTTGAGGTCGTTATCGTCAGCCATCTGCTGTGACGGGATACCAAAGAGCTCAATGTCCGTTCTGTCCGTATCAGCCTCGATCATGGAGCTGTCGAAGAATACCTTTCCTCCGGGACGGACACAGCTTACGAACTTGTCGAATGAAGGCTGGTTCATTGCGATAAGAAGGTGAGGTGTGAGTACGAGAGGTGAACCGATAGGATCATCGGAAATAGTAACTGAACAGTTGCAGGTACCGCCTCTCATCTCAGGACCGTAAGACGGGAGCCATGAAAGCTCCTTATTGTCCATAAGTCCGCAGTATGCAAGTATCTTTCCTGCGAAGAGGATACCCTGTCCGCCGAAGCCAGCGAGGAGTATTTCTGTAGTAGCCATTACTCATTACCTCCTTCTGTCTTTGGGAATACTCCCTCTTCTACGTCCTTGTATACGCCGAGAGGATAGTACGGGATCATTTCGTCCTGAAGTCTCTTGATAGCGTCAAGAGGTGCGAGTCCCCAGTTTGTGGGGCAGGTGGAAAGTACCTCTACGATAGAGAATCCCTTTCCTGCCTTCTGATTCTCGAACGCCTTGCGGATAGCCTTCTTTGCAGCCTTGATATGGGGAACGCTGTCAACTGCCACACGCTCTGCATAAGCAGTACCTGTGAGCTGTGAGAGCATCTCGCATACCTTTACGGGATAACCTGCAAGCTCAGGGCTTCTTCCGAAAGGTGTGGTCTGTGTTATCTGTCCGGGAAGTGTTGTAGGAGCCATCTGACCGCCTGTCATTCCGTAGATAGTGTTGTTGATGAAGATAACGACGATGTTCTCGCCTCTTGTAGCTACGTGTACAGTCTCGGCAGTACCGATAGCGGCGAGGTCTCCGTCACCCTGATATGTGAATACGAACTTGTCGGGGTTTGTACGCTTAACGCCTGTTGCAACAGCCGGAGCACGTCCGTGTGCAGCCTCGATCATATCGCAGTTGAAGTAGTCGTAAGCCATAACTGAGCAGCCTACAGGACATACTCCTATAGTATCGCCCTCGATACCCATTTCGTCGATGACTTCACAGAGTATCCTGTGTACGATACCGTGTGTACAGCCGGGACAGTAATGTGTAGGAACGTCGATGAGCGACTTTGGTCTTTCAAATACTACAGCCATCAGAGGGCACCTCCCATTCTCTTGATCTCGCCCAGCACCTCAGCAGGTGAAGGGATAACGCCGCCTGTTCTTCCGAAGAACTCAACAGGCTTTGAGCAGTTGATAGCGAGCTTGATATCGTCTATCATCTGTCCCATTGACATCTCTACGCTGAGAAGCTTCTTTGCGCTCTTTGCAGCCTCGTTGATCTCCTTTACAGGGAATGGCCACAGTGTCTTGGGACGGAAGAGACCTGCCTTTATGCCCTGTGCTCTTGCGTCGTTTACAGCAGACTTCGCAACTCTTGCTGTTGCGCCGAACGCACATACAAGTATATCGCAGTCCTCTGTGAGATAAAGCTCCGCTTCTGTCTCTGTTTCCTTGATTATCTCGTATCTCTTGTAGCGCTCAAGGATAGAATTTTCAAGCTCATCAGGCTTGAGGTAGAGGGAGTTGATTATGTGATGCTCTCTCTTCATCTTGTGACCGTTTGCAGCCCAGCTGCTCTTGTCATAAGCCTCAGGATTGATCTCCGGGAATGTAACAGGCTCCATCATCTGTCCGAGAAGTCCGTCTGCAAGGATCATTGCAGGCATACGGTACTTGTCGGCACGGTCGAAAGCCTTTACTACGTAGTCTACCATTTCCTGTACTGACGCAGGAGCGTATACCAGAAGCTGGAAGTCGCCGTGACCCAGTGCCTTTGTAGCCTGCCAGTAGTCAGCCTGTGAAGGCTGGATACCGCCGAGACCGGGGCCGCCTCTCTCTACGTTGATGATTACAGCAGGAAGGTCTGAACCTGCTATGTATGATACGCCCTCGCTCTTCAGTGAGATTCCGGGTGAGGACGATGATGTCATTGCACGAACGCCTGTTGAAGCAGCGCCCAGTACCATATTTATAGCAGCGATCTCGGACTCTGCCTGTAAGAATACGCCGCCTGCCTTATGCATACGCTTTGCCATATAAGCGGCAAGCTCTGTCTGAGGAGTGATAGGATATCCGAAGAAGCATTTGCAGCCTGCTCTGATAGCAGCCTCTGCCAGCGCCTCGTTACCCTTCATAAGATTTCTTTCCAAAGCTAAACAGCTCCTTTCAACGAATATAGATTATTTTTCAATAACGATAGCGCAGTCCGGACACATAGTTGCGCACATTGCACAGCTTATGCAGGCTGACTGGTCGGTACATTCTGCGTAAAAATATCCCTTCTTGTTACGCTTTTCCTTCTGGAGCGCAACGATCTTCTTGGGACAGGCAGCCGTACACAGACCGCAGCCCTTGCAGCGCTCGGTAATAACTGTCATTTTAGCCATACACTTTTTCTCCTTTCAGATGAAATGTTCATTTATGGTCAAATCAGGAATTCGGGATTCAGAATCCGGGATTACGTCATTCCATACCTGATTCCGCATTCCGAATACCGCATTCCGAATTTTCATCAGCCCCAGACGGGCTTTACGTATATCTTTGCCGGGAATACGTCTAGCTTATCCGACTGTCCGGCGATGTCCTCAGGATATACGGTGTATATGACGGGAAGTCCCGTTATACGCGAGGTCTCCTCAGCAAAGGGGCGTGACTGCTCGATTATATCAAGTGTGGTCTCGCAGCCGAGGTTGGTGTTGTTGACAATGGCGGTATGCTTCATACGCGCCGCCGCCTCTATCTCATACATCAGCTTCGTTACCTCTTCAGCAGTATTTGTGAGGTAGCGGCGCTGATTGATTACGTAATACATCTCTATACTGTCTTTGAACTGCTCAAGGGCTTCCGCATAGCGTCCGAGAGCGACCGCTCCCGCGTCGTCGCCGCCAACGTCTATTATAAGGCAGTCCTCATCGGTGGCAAGCTCCACCACGTCAAACTGTATCGACGGGATATCAAGGTTGCTCCTTGCAAAGTCGGGAGCTATGAGCCTTATGCCCTTTTCCTCGAAAAGATCCCTGAAATCGGCAGTTCTGAAATAGGGATTTACTATGTCAAGGTCAACGATAGCTGCGGACCTGCCCTCCACCGCGGCTTTTACCGCAAGATTCACGGAAAAATTTGTCTTTCCGCTGCCGTAATGACCTGTGATTATCTTAATATTTTTCATAATTATCCTCTTTAAGCACTTGTGAAAAATCCTACAATTTCTATTATATCACTTTAAACTGTCAATTGCAAGTGCAATTTTTAGTATCCCACAGGCTTATTTTTGTGAAAGCAGGCAAAAGCCCCGACTTAAAGTCGAGGCTTCATTTTATCAGAATAAAAGCCAATTGATTTTCAACTGCAAATTACTGGTCAGTCTATCGCTTCAAATCTGCTCTCAAACTCTGAACAATCATCATCGGCAATTGTGTAATAGCTTATCTGTAATGTAAAGTCGTCATCTATCTTTCTTAAATAAACGATGGTTACTCTGTCGGGGGCGTAATCAACAGATATTCTTATCTTTGCGTACTCCTTGCCGCCA
>NZ_JAEFAJ010000035.1 GCF_016287535.1 Ruminococcus sp. | reverse complement strand
AGTTAACCTTGAGGTACATTGTAAGTGACTTTGCACCGTTGTGTGGGAACTCAGCAACATTGTTGATAGCTCCGTCTGTAGTGCTTTCTTCCTTGACTGCCTTGAGGCTTGAACCTTCAAGAACAACGTCGTCTCCGCTTGAAGAGCTGTTTCCGCCGCCGTTTGTTGTAACGGTAGTGGTCGTTGTTGTAGGTCTTGTTGTAGTCACTGTTGTGTTGTTTCCGCCGCTGCTTGAAGAACCGCTCTTGTGGAGAACTATCTTTTCGATAGTAACGTCGTCGTCGTGCGGCCACCAAACCATAGCCTTGATGTTAGCGCCTGCGTTTGAAGGGATAGTATAGTCGATAGCTACAGTCTTGTCAGAGCCTACCTTAACGCCTGAGAATTCCTCCTGGAGCCATTCGCCGTTCCATGTACCGAAACCGCCTGATACCTCAGTATCGTTTGAGTTAACCTTGAGGTACATTGTAAGTGACTTTGCACCGTTGTGTGGGAACTCAGCAACATTGTTGATAGCTCCGTCTGTAGTGCTTTCTTCCTTGACTGCCTTGAGGCTTGAACCTTCAAGAACAACATCGTCTCCTGAAGAAGAGCTGTTTCCGCCGCCGCTTGTTGTAACGGTAGTGGTAGTTGTGTTATTGTTTCCGCCGCCGAAAGTGGTGGTGGTAGTATTTGTTGTATTGTTGTTGCCGCCGCTTGAAACACCGCTGCCGCTGTAGATCTTTGTAACGCCTGTAATGTTTGTGTCTATTGAGCCTGACTTGTAGTTGCTGTAAAGACCGGCAGCTGCGCCTACGAGACCAGCGTTATAGTCGCAGGCAACCTCGTTGCCCTTATAGTCTGAACGGATATCCTTGTATGTGCCGTTTCCGTCTACAGGACCGCCGCAGAGAGCGCCGATGAGGAGGTTCTTGTTAGCGATTCCGTCATTCTGCTCGCTTGCGTCAGCATCAGGAGAAGCCGCTCTGTGGTGAGGATTCTTTGAAGAGTTGTCCTTGAAGCCTACAACGAGACAGTAGGACTGACCGTTAGCGAATGATCTGTCACCTGTGAGGTACTCCATCTGACCCTTTGCCCATGCAGCATTTCCGTGACCGTGCTTTGCAGCGATGAGCTGGCACATCTGAGCTGTTGCGTTATGTCTTGCAGAGCCCCACTGATCGTAGAACTTGTAGCCGTCGCCGTTCATGTCGCCGAGAGCGTTTGTGCAGCTCCAGTCGCCTGTGATCTCACCCTTGAGGATAGCAGCACCGAGAGATACGTTCTCCCAGCAGTGTACCCAGTAGGCAGTGCCTATATTCTGGATATCGCCCATGTAGGAGTTGTCCTTTGTGGCGAGGTAGAGCCAGCAGGCAGCCCATGCGATCTCGTCGGAAGTTTCCTTGTTGCCGTAGAATTCACATGAGTATGAGCCCTGGTGCTGTTTTGCGAAATTGAAGAGAGCCTTAGCGTAAGTAAGGTCCTCAGGATTACCGAAGTTTACATAGTTTGCAGCAAGAGCAGCAGCATATTCTGCTGTAATGTTAGCTGCGCCGTCGGTGGTCCAGAGCATACGTCCTCTGTTGCCCTGCTGCTCAGGTGCGCCCCAGTAGGAGTGGTCCTGACCGCCTTCACCCTTTTCGATAAGTACCTTTGAGACGCTGTTTCCGTTGAGGACTGTAGCGTCACGCATGAACTTAGCGAAACGGTCTGTTATTACCTTGAGATGTGCAGTCTGGCCTGTTGCGTCGAATGCGTCCTTGAACTCATAGTAAGCCCAGCCGAGAGTAGCAGCTGTGTAGCCTTCCGGCTGACCGAACCAAACGTGGTCGCCTGCGTCGTGGAAGCCGCCGGGAACCTCGTCGTTTGTATGACAGTCACCTCTCCATGAGAGAGCACAGTCGCCGTCCATCTTACCGCACATATTTGCGTCATAGAAATAGAGAGAGTACTGAAGGAGTTTAGCGTAGTTATCGCCGCCGGCTGCATTTGTTGTGAGAGAGGGTACCGCTGAAGCCAGAGGTGTCACAAATGCAGAAACAGCTACCGCGCTGCTGATGATGGCTGATTTCAGCCTTTTTAATTTTATCATGTTATCACTCTTCTTTCAAAAGTATTTTGCCTATAATATGCCTTAAAATCATTATACAGGGTTTATGCGGAAAATTGGTAACAAAACAGTAACAAAGAGGTTACAATCTGGTGAAATGTATACTAAAAAGAGCAATTTCAGCATAGTGTGCAAAATCCACTACTCTTCATTGTATATTATCACTATAAATATCCAGTTAGTAAATTTACTAAAAGAAATCCGCGCAAAGACTGGCTTTGCGCGGAAACAAATGGGGATTATGTAGTCGTCAATGATTTGATAAGACCGAGGAGAAGCTTCTGTATTGCCTGAGCGTCATTGTTTGTAAGACCGTTTTTGTCCGCGTCTCCGTTGTCTATACCCAGCTGGGTTATATGTTTTTCATTGGTGCCGTTCACACCGTACTTGTTGGGATTTGCCAGTGACTGCATTATGAGTACAGCGTCCGCCATATCCACCTGACCGTCGAGGTTGGTATCGCCTGCGATGGCAGCAGCATTTCCCTTGACCATCAGTACGTCCATATATGTAACATCCGGAGCACCGCCGTCCCTGATGTCTGCCATGGCTTCGACGAAGGTATATCCGTCAGCCTCTGCATGAATATCACCGACAGAGTGGCTCTTTGCGTCCTTATACTTTGCATAGTTGTATACCACAGGGTTAGCGTCTGCCGTATTATACCTGAATAACGGACCTGTGGAAACCTCGCGTCCGTCTATCTCATAGACGATATGTGTTGAGAATGTCAGTGTTGCGTTGTTTATGAGCTCACCGGTCTCCTTGTCCTTTACGGTAAAAACATAGGAATACTGCGGTATTCCGCTGTCAGCCTTTAATGTTACGGGGAATCTGAAACTGTTGAACCTTATTTTTTCACCGTTGGAGGTCGAGGCATCACTGCTGTAATTCACAGCATAGTCTCCGGGTTCAAGAGTACTGAACTTGTCTCCGTACCACCATGTGCTGCTGCCATTTCTTACTATTGCGTTTCCGGGATCGAGGGTGATATTGTCGTATATCTTTGACTCGCCGTACATGGTGCCTGCTCTGCTTCCTTCCGCCTCGAACCAGCGTGTTTCGTAGCGTGCCTTTACCGAAACGCCTGAGAGATCGAGCTCCTCGCCGGCGGTATAGACCGTCTTTGAAGGATATGAAATGACCTCCTGCACGACCAGTTCGGGTATCAGTGTGATGGTTATCAGCGGAGCTTCCGTAGTCGTGACAGTTGTGGTGACGCTTGATGTTGTGACTGATGTGGTTGTAGTCGTTACGGTGGTAGTTTCGGTAGTTGTGGTATTGTTCTCACCGTTTCCGAACTTGAAGTTCTCGTTTATCTCGTCAGCGCTTTTTGCGAGCTTGTCCATAGCGGAAGCGTCGCCGCCGTAGAGAGCGGCAATGCCTGCGCAGGCTATTGCGAAGCAGCCGTTGTAGTCGAGAGCGCCCTCAGTGTACTGATATTTGTCGGTCTGATCCTGATAACCGCTCTTGTCGTCGCCGCCTACGAGAAGACCGTAAGCCGTGTACTTTGCGGAAGGATTTGACGAAGCGCCGTTAGCGTCCGTGCCGGGATTAGCGGCGCGGTGATGTATATGCACCGGCCATTTGCTGCCGTAGCCGAGAAGGAAGCTGTATCCGAGACTGTTGTTGCCGAGGATATGATCCATCTGGTATTTTGCGGCCTTTGCGTATTCTGCGTCCTTGTTGCCGTTTGCGAGAGCGAGAGCGTCCATCTGCTTTGCGCAGTTGTAGCGTGAAGCGCCCCAGCCGTCAGCGTTGTAGGTGCCGACTGTGAGGTCTCCCTGACTCTGCAGTTCCACCTTCAGCTCGTCCGCGAATGCCTGATCGCCAGTAGCCTTGTACATCAGAGCGGAATAGCCCTGCCATACCTTGTTCCAGCAGTATACCCAGCCGTCGTACTGACTGTTGCCGTAGTCCTTGTTTTTAGGTACTCTTGTTGGCTTGCTGCCTGCGTCGCAGACCCAGAGCCATGCCTGAGCGAGAGCCTCCTCGTCCTGATACTGAGCCTCTGTGCCGTAATATTCGGACAGTCCACCGCCTTCGTTGCCGACGTGCTTCTGACCGAATTCAAGAAGAGCCTTTGCGTATTTTATACACTTTGCAGCGTAATCCGGGTCGCTCTCCTTTACAACATAGGCGGTTCCGGCGAGACCTGCTGCCATTTCGCAGCATACCGCGGAATTGTTCTTGTTAGCGGTCAGCCAGTAAATAGGTCTTGCGTAGGTCTGTACTTCGGGAGCCGACCAAATGGCATGGTCTTCTGTGCCGTTTGCCACGACGTGAGCAATAGCCGCAACATTTCCCGAATTATCGAGGAAAGTAGTTTTCATAAGGTAATCGGCGCCCCATTTCAGCTCATAGATAAGGTGGTCCTTGCAGCCCGCCTTCTCGTAGATTCCGGGATTGAGGTAATCGGACAAAGCAAGACTGCTTATGCCGAAGCCGATAGTGAGATTGAATTTGATGTGGTCGCCTGCGTCGTGGAAACCGCCTGATACATCGACTTTTCCGTCGCCGTCGGGATCAACGACGGATTTCAGTGAGCCGTCGAGGCTGTCGACCGATGCTTCGGCGTCGTATGTATGGCAGTCGCCCCTCCATGTGAGCGGACCGTCGGTTATGCCCTTTCCGCAGGCATTTGCGTCGTACATATAGAGCGACATAGCCAGGGCTTCGTAATAGTTGTTATCCTCGGCTCCTGTCGTTGTGACAGTTGCGGCGGATAATGCGGAAGTTGCAGCTATAACAGCTGAGGCTGAAGCTGCCGTGATCTTTTTCCAAATAATGTTTGAATGCTTCATTTCAAACACCCCTCTCATACTTTGTAGAAGAATAAACTTCCATAACATATTATAACATATTTTTCGTGGATTTTGTGAATATTTTATGTAATTACGCACAAATTCGCAAATCTTTGTGGGATACATCAAAAACGTCGTATATCATTTGTGCGTAATACCAGTCGGGAGGGGATAAGAACGGGGGCGCACGCAGTGCGCCCCCGCTTTTAAGCGGCAAAGCCGCTTTTTTACTGCTGATCGTTGTACTTCGCAAGCTCCTCGTCGATCATCGGTGACATTCTGTCGCGGAGCTCACCCCATGAGCCCACGGGAGCGCCGCCCTCAAGGAGAGCGGAGGTTATATTGTTCATAACGCCGCGGGTCTCAAAGGTGTAGAGGCCGTTGCCGTACATTTTTTCGCTCATTCCGTATCCGAGGTCGAAAACGGGAGTAACCTTTGACGGATCGAGGAATTCCTGTATAGCGTTGTACTGCTCCTCGGTTATCTCCTTCAGAGCTCTCTCCTTTGCGGAGTCCTTCAGCTCTGTCACCGCAAGGCGCTCGCATTTGAGATAAGTTGCGACTGCCTTGCCCTTTGCGGAGGTTTTTACGAGCATACGCGCATTTGCCCTGCAGTTGATGTAGTTCTTATCTGCGTCGGGCATTTTCGGGAACGGGACTACCATGATATCGAGATCGGGGCTGTACCTGTCGGAGATCGGAAGTGACCAGTCTCTCGATGCATAGAAAAGAGTGTTCTGGTCGCGTAGGAACATATCGCTCCAGTTGCTGTTGTAGAGCCATCTTGAGCGGATATCCTGCATGAAAGCCTCAGCGCTCTCTATCTTTGGATCGCCGATATTGTTTTTTAAGCTGCTGCCGTCGAAGCCGATGACGGTACTTCCCGTCGAGGAGAGCATAGCCTCGCCGTAGAAGCCGTTTATGCCGAAATGGTGTGCGCCTGTCTCACTTGCCGAGAACTTGTTTATCATATCCATGAAAGTGTTCCAGTTCCATTTGCCCTCTTGGTACAGGGTATAGGGGTCGTCTATGCCCTCGGACTGCATGAGCTTCCTGCTGTATGTCAGGAGGAACGGCTCCGAAAGAGCATACGGGACAACATAGTGCTCACCCTTGTAGGCGAACATATCTATTACTTCCGACATTTCGTCCCAGATGCCCTCTTCCATGCCGAGCTGTTCGTAGTATGGGTCGAGAGGCTGGAAAAGGTCACGGCATACCCCCTCCGGGAACACTCCGTCCTCATAAGGGAACATATCAACCTCTTCGCCTGCGTTTATCATCTCCGCAAGCTTTGAGAGCTTGTCGTCCGGGGTGGTCTGGACGTAGTTTATTCTTCCGCCGTAGACGTCCTCGAAGATAGCGAGTGCCGCAGGACGCTCATAGCCGGGATCGTTGAGGTCGTAGTCTGCCAGCCAGGTTATCTCGGTATCACCGGGATCGGCGGCAGGAACGCTGCTTTCCGCAGCTGCCGTGCTTTCGGGCTCGGATACGTCAGGCGCGCTGTTTTTATTCTTTTTGCTGCATGAGGCTGCACATGAAAGTACAGCCGCAGAAGCTATGAGAGCCGCAAGGACTCTCCGGGGATTCATCATTATGATAGCTCCTTTCAGAAGCTGCGGTCATCGCAGCTTATATCTATACTATTATACCCGTTTAGCTCCTGTCTGTCAAGAACAGTCCTCAGCTTCCGTACTGCGCTGCTGTCTTGCGGGGGACTTTTTTGCGGTGCCTTTGGTCAAAAATGCCAAAAACAGACCTTGTTATATGTCAAGTTGTTAAAAAATTGCGGAATCTGTGCAAAATTGCGTGACATTTTAAAATTCCTGTGATATAATATTAAGGAAGTTTTAATAACAACGGACAGCAGGCTGCCCGATCAATACAGAAAGGGATTTGTCACAATGGATGATAACAGATACAGTTCCAACCGTCCCCGCAGAAAAGTATCCCGCAGGACATACAGAAACAGAAGGCTCGCAGCCCTTGCAATAATAGGGTTCCTTGTGCTTCTTTTTGTAATACTCATCGCCAACGCCTGCAAGGACAAGGGCGATAAAAAGAGTTCTTCAAGCGGCAAGAACGTCACGACCATAACTACTACCACGACTGTTACCGATCCTTCGATAACAACGACAGCGCCGACTACAACGGCTGTAACAGTACCTGTTAACGAAAGCGATTTCAGGCTCGACAAGCAGACTGTTTCAATCATGGTAGGCGAAAAGGATATGCCGAGGGTGCTTGAGTATCCCGACGGTACTCTTGAAGCAGATGAGAGATGGTCAACGAGCGATCCGAGTATCGCGGTTGTCGATTCTTACGGACATATAACCGGAGTTTCTCCCGGAGTCTGCCTGGTTACGCTGAAATCAGCAGCTGACCCCAAGCAGGAAGTACAGATAAAGGTTACTGTACGCGGATCGGCATCCGACAATGATTCAACTACATCGCCTCAGTCGAGCAGGGCTGAGGCTCCGGCCCCTTCTGTAGATGATACAGAGGGGCTTACTTATGTTAACGGGGTCCTGCTCGTCAACAAGGAATACGGCGTCCCTGCCACATACGCTCCGCCGCTCAATTCCCTTTGTTATGAGCAGTTCAGCCTTCTTACCTCCGCAGCCGCAAAGGAAGGGCTGAAGATATATATATGCACCGGCTTCCGTTCATACAAGGATCAGGAAAAGATATATGAGGAAAGCGTAAAGACCTACGGTGAGGCAATGGCGGATATCTGTACCGCAAGCCCCGGACACTCCGAGCATCAGACAGGGCTCTGCGTGGACTGCAATACCGCGGACTCTTCCTTCGGTTATACGGCGGAGGCTGCGTGGCTCGAACAGCACGCCCATGAATTCGGCTTTATAATCCGTTATCCGCTCGGAAAGGAAGATATCACAGGCAGACAGTACGAGCCGTGGCACATAAGATATGTGGGCTCAAAGATCGCTTCAAGGATACACAACAGCGGAATATGCCTCGAAGAGTACCTCGGCGTAGCATGATGAACGAACGGACAGCCCCTGTCGGAAGGACAGGGGATTTTGATATTATAACGACAGAACAGGCGGTGTGGTATGCCACGATTTTTTACAAATGAATTAGACGAAAACAATATAGTCCTCACAGGAAGCGACGCCAACCATATAGGACGTTCTCTCCGTATGAGACCGGGCGAGGAAGTAACGGTCTGCTGCAACGGTACGGATTACCGCTGCACTATCGGCAGTATCACTGCGGAAGCGGTATACCTTGACCTGGTGGATAAGCACAGGTGCGCGGCAGAGCCGAATATCGAGGTAACTCTGTTTCAGGCTGTGCCAAAGCTGGACAAGCTGGAGTATATCATACAGAAAAGCGTGGAGCTGGGTGCGTCAAGGATAGTTCCCGTACTTACACGGCGCTGTATCTCACGTCCCGACCCTAAGGACTTTGAGCGGAAAAAGCTTCCGAGGCTGAACAAGATAGCCGAGGAAGCGGCAAAGCAGTCCGGCAGGGGGATTATCCCGGAGGTGACGAATATGGTCAGCCTGAGTGAAGCCATTTCCATGATGGAAAAGCTTGACCGCACCGTTATCTTTTATGAGGAAGAGGGCGGCTGCTCCTTCGGAGAGGTAGGTTTCGAGGGCGCGGAGACAGTCGGTATCTTCATCGGCAGCGAGGGCGGATTCGACCGCGAGGAGGCGGAAGCAGCCGTAAAAACAGGCGCAAAACAGGTGTGGCTGGGCAGGAGGATACTGCGTTGTGAAACTGCACCAATAACAGCCCTTTCAATTTTGATGTTTTTAACAAATAATATGTAAAGAGTTGAAATTTCAAAAAAGGTATGATATAATAATTATTAGGTTATCGGAGCCCGTTCGCAAGCGGTTCGGTAATACTAATTCTTGCGGAGAAAAGAGGAAATTGATATGAATAAGTTTTTAGTTGCAATTTTAGCTGCAGGCGCAGCAGCTGCTGTAGGATATGTCGCTGCACAGGCTCTCAAGGATAAGGACTCGGATTCTGATTATGACGATGATGATTACGATGATTTCGATAACTTTGATACAGACGAGAGTGTTGATTTTGAGGTAAGCGATGACGCTTCCGGCGAGACAAAGGACAGCGCAGGGGATGCTGCTGAGGACGAGGACAAGGCTGACGAAGACGAGGTCTGATGACGCAATATGTTTGAGGGAGCTTTAAGCTCCCTTTTGTTTTTATATGCTGCGGCAAAAAAATATAAAAACTGCGGCTTATTATTGT
This sequence comes from Ruminococcus sp., assembly GCF_016287535.1. GTDB lineage: Bacteria > Bacillota > Clostridia > Oscillospirales > Ruminococcaceae > Ruminococcus. The sequence goes on along the minus strand of NZ_JAEFAJ010000035.1, from coordinate 27,416 downwards.
GTGAAGTTACAAATCGTATAATTCGCACTTGACAATCATAAACGGTTCTGATATAATATAAAAGCTGTCCGTCAAGGACTTGGCGAAGAATGTAGATCCGAGGCGTAACTCAGTTTGGTAGAGTGCTTGCTTTGGGAGCAAGATGCCGCAGGTTCGAGTCCTGTCGCCTCGACCAATAAAATAATAAAAAAGTACTTGACAAGCAGTAGCAAATGTGGTATAATAATTAAGCATTAGCGCTGGTGTAGCTCAGTTGGTAGAGCAGCTGATTTGTAATCAGCAGGTCGGGGGTTCGAGTCCGTCCACCAGCTCCATTATTTTGTCCTGAGACAAAATTTTTATTCGTATGGGAGAGTTCCCGAGTGGCCAAAGGGGGCAGACTGTAAATCTGTTGCTTTTCAGCTTCGATGGTCCGAATCCATCCTCTCCCACCAGAAACGCCCCGAAAATTTTTCGGGGCTGTTTTTGTTTGAACTTCTGCAGCTTTCAACCTTGCAATTTCCCTGCAAGGGCTTTTTTATGTCCGGGAAAAAAGAGGATTTGCACGGAAATACAGCTTTAAAGTTTATAAAAGTATAAAGAATGTAGGAGACTATCATGGTAAAAGCAAATGTGAAATACGACATAAAAGTACATTCAGCAGCAGTAAAGTCATCATTGCAGTACAGATTCTACCGTGTTCTTGCTGTTCTGGGAGCAGTCGAATTCATTCTTGTCTCCTTTGCGGCTGTGATATCCGCGTACAGCAAACACAGGCTCACTGCCGACCTTATCCTGTATCTTTCGATATTCTTTGGGATATTTATCGGCAGTACACTGAAGCTGCTGTTAATGAATCCGGTAAGGACATTCAGGAAGCTGTCAGCCTGTTATCCCGACCTTAAATATGAGGTCGTTGTCGGCGGTGAAAATATCGAATACAGAGCGGTATCCGCTAATTCAAAGGAAAACAGCGTTTACAGCGCTTCGAGACTTGTTTCGGCGCGTGAGACTATGGGTTATTTCAAGCTTAACATAAGTCAGGCGGAAAGCATTTTCTTTTCCGATACCGATATAACCGAGGGAAATGCCGATGAACTGAGAAAATACCTCAGCAATACCCTCGGAAACAGGTATACCGTAAAGGAGGGCTGGTTATGATAACAGTAAAAACAAAGCCTTCCCGTGAAAGCATAAACAGGCTGTTCCGCGTCACAGCTCCGCCTAAAAGGACAATAGCCGCTTTCGCGGTGCTGCTGCTCATAATGCTTACAGCCCTTGTGATGAGTATATTATACTATAAAAAAGGCAGGGGCGATCTGATATTCGTTGTCTGCGGAACTGTTCTCGTGTGCGCGGCGGTCATATTCATGGTAAGGATACTCCGCTATCCGGCAAGGAGATTCAGAGTCCTGCAGAAGACCGCTCCTGATATGGTGCAGAGCTTCGCTTTCAGCGAGGAAAGCTGCTCTGTCAGGACGGAGTGTACAGGTATCAGCTCCCATTCGGAGCAGAGCTACGGCACCGTACGCAGGGCTGTCTATAAAGAGGGCTGGTTCGTGCTGATATTCGGCTCCGGCAGCGGCATATCGTTCCACGAAAACAGCTTCACACAGGGTGCTCCTCAGCAGCTGTCGGCTATACTCCGCGAAAAGCTGGGCAGAAAATACAGGGTAAAGTGATATGATAAGAGCAAGGGTAAAATATCAGCAGCACCACCTGAAGGCTATTTATGCTCTTACAAAGCTGCCTTATATATTGAAAAATATCATAAGCGACTGTCTGTGGTTTGCGACAAGCATATCTGCGGTGATGTATCTGCTGTACTATTCACGCAGATTTCCGGATACAAGGTACACGTTCCTGATAGTGTGCGGCGCTTTGCTGGCACTGTGGACTGGAAAGGACATAATAAAGGTGCTGAAAGAGGACGGCGGAAAGCAGAAGCTTCCCGCGGATGGCTCCGTTCTGGACCTCTCATTCAGTGATGACGCTCTTGACGACCTGAAGACGGCAGAAAATTTCACCGTACACAAGGTGTTTCCCTACAGCAGCCTGCACCATGCAGTGGAGACGATGAACTACTTCTTCATATTTATAAATAAGAAAAGAGCTTTTATCATACACAAATCCGAACTTACAGAGGGAAATGCTTACGAACTCGGAGCGCTGCTTGAGGAAAAGCTGGGCAGCCGTTTCAAAGACAAAAGGAGCGCGGATATATGATAAAAGCTGAGGTACACGGCACAAAGGAAAAATTCAGGGCGTCTCTCCGCATGATGTTCACTTTGCGGGACAGGCTGATGTTCGTAGTCTATATTGCTCTGACAGTGGTATGCTTTCTTGTTTGCGCGGGCTTCCTGAGAAATGCCTTCAGGAATAAATACGATGTGTTCAGTGCAGTTCCTGCGGTATATATATTTTGCAGCGCAGCCTGCCTCGTCGTTGGTATCAGGATGATACTGCGCACTGTATCGCTGATAAGAGGCTGGGCAGCCGTTAAAAGGAAAGAACTGCTGATGCACAAGTCTCTCACCTTTGAGGAAGACGGCTACACCGTCAGCTATAATGAGGAAAACGGCGTTTCCTTCGAGGGCAGATACAGCTACCCTGCGGTGGAGAAGCTGGTGACATACAGGGACTTCATATGTATAGTATCTCCGGACGACAATACGACTTTCAGTATATCGGATATCACGGAGGGCACTGCCGGACAGCTCACGGCGCTTCTTGATGAAAAGCTTGCCGGCAGGATAATACACAAGTGAGATCACGGCGCAAGCCGTTCATTCAGAGAAAACCTTTATGGAGGAAAGAAAATATGATTAGAGAAGATTTAAGAAACATTGCCATTATCGCTCACGTTGACCACGGCAAGACCACTCTCGTTGACGAGATGCTCAAGCAGGGCGGCGTATTCCGTGAGAATCAGGCAGTTGCCGAGCGTGTAATGGACTCAAACGACATCGAGAGGGAAAGAGGTATCACTATCCTTGCGAAGAATACCTCGGTAATGTACAACGGTACAAAGATCAACATCATCGACACCCCAGGCCATGCTGACTTCGGCGGCGAGGTAGAGCGTGTGCTTGAAATGGTAGACGGCGTTCTCCTGCTTGTTGACGCAGCTGAGGGACCTATGCCGCAGACCCGTTTCGTGCTCTCAAAGGCTCTCGAAATGGGACATAAGATAATCATAGTAGTAAACAAGATAGACCGTCCAGACGCCCGTCTTGACGAGATCGGCGACGAAGTCCTCGAGCTTCTCCTCGACCTTGACGCAAACGAGGAACAGCTTGAAAGTCCGCTGCTCTTCTGTTCGGGAAGAAGCGGAACGGCTTCACTCAGCCAGTACGAGGCAGGTACGGACCTGAAGCCCCTTTTCGACACTATCATCAACTATATAGAGCCGCCAAAGGGCGAGGAAAACGATCCTCTCCAGATGCTCATATCCTCTATCGACTATAACGAGTATGTGGGACGTATCGGTATCGGACGTATCGTAAGGGGTAAGATAGCAGTCAACCAGCAGGTAACTGTCTGTGACTATACAGGCTCAAAGAAGAACTACAACGCAAAGATAGTTTCCCTTCTCCAGATACAGGGACTCAACCGTGTTCCCGTTCAGGAGGCGCAGGTAGGCGATATCGTATGGATATCCGGTATCGAGAATATCACCATCGGCGATACGATCTGCGCTACGGATACTCCCGATCCGCTTCCCTTCGTAAAGATAAGCGAGCCTACTGTGGAGATGACCTTCTCCGTAAACGACAGCCCCTTCGCAGGACGCGAGGGCAAGTTCGTCACATCACGTCAGCTCCGCGAGAGACTTTTCAGGGAGCTTCTCAAGGACGTTTCTCTCCGCGTTGAGGAAACAGAGAGCACAGATGCCTTCCGCGTAGCGGGAAGAGGAGAGATGCACCTCTCCATACTTATCGAGAATATGCGCCGTGAGGGATATGAGCTGGGCGTTTCCACACCGAGAGTTCTCTACAGGACCGACGAGAACGGCAGAAAGCTCGAACCTATCGAGCGCCTTGTGATAGACGTCCCTGAGGACTGCGTAGGCTCTGTAATGGAGAAGATAGGCACACGTAAGGGCGATATGGTGGATATGCACCCACAGGGAAGCCGTATGCGTATAGAGTTCCTTATCCCGGCAAGAGGCCTTTTCGGCTATAAGAGCGAGTTCCTCACAGATACAAAGGGCGAGGGAATCATGAGCCACGTATTCGACGGCTATCAGCCATACAAGGGCGATATCGAGCGCAGAAACACAGGCTCCCTCATCTCCTTCGAGACAGGCGAGGCTGTAACATACGGACTTTACAACGCTCAGGAGCGCGGACAGCTCTTTATAACCTCAGGTACTCCCGTTTACGAGGGAATGGTAGTGGGCGCTTCACCCAAGACAGAGGACCTTGTTGTAAATGTCTGCAAGAAGAAGCACCTTACAAATACCCGTGCAAGCGGCAGCGACGACGCTCTCCGCCTTGTTCCGCCGAGAGTTCTCAGCCTTGAGGACTGTCTTGAATTCCTTGCCGACGACGAGCTCCTTGAGGTAACTCCGGAGTCGCTCCGTATCAGAAAGCGCGTCCTCAGCAATACCCAGAGAGCAAAGGACAGAGGAAAGAAAGCCTGAGATTTCATTAAATCAACACATATAAATCATACAGTTTGCAGGATTGGGAGATATAATATGAAAAAATTTGTATATGCCTCGCTTTTTCTTGCGCTTGCAGCTGCGTTCTGCGGCTGCGGCAAGAGTACAGGCAAAGCTGATGACAACACACCGACTGCTGCCGTTCAGGAGACAGAAACTGCCGATGAGGCGGAGACTGCTGCTGACGCGGAGACTGTTGCCGAGCCGGCTACCGATGAAGAGCTTACAACAGTCAGAGAACGCAATATAGTTTCAAATGACACATATGAATATGAAGTATATGAAGGCAGCGTTATCATAACGAGATATAAGGGCAGCGATACAGAAGTGACCATACCGGACGCTATAGACGGTTCTCCGGTCTCGGAGATCGGCTTTTTCGCCTTTGAAGCTATGGGAGTGACCTCCGTTACTCTTCCCGAAAGCGTAAAGGTCATCGGTGAGGGAGCTTTTATAGACTGTACTGCTCTTGTAGATATAAATCTTCCGTCAGGACTTGTCACCATAGAGCGCGGTGCATTTGCCGGTTGCAGCGCTCTTGCTGAACTGACGGTACCCGCAGGAGTCAAAGAGATAAAAAGAGGAGCTTTTGCGGGCTGTACAGGTATGACATCACTGAATATACTGGGAAAAGAACTCAGTTATGACGAATGGGGAATAGAGGATTTACCTGATCTGAAAATAAACGCACCGGAAGGTTCGGCGACAGCCGGTTGGGCAGGTGCAATGGGTAAATTATCGTTTAATTGATTCAATGAGAGGAAAATGGTTTATGAGAAAATTAAAGCTTTTGGCAGTGCTTCTTGCGGCATTAGCAGGAACCCAGTGTATGACAGGATGTTCAAAGAAGAAAAGCAGCAGTGTGCCGCTCTATGCGGAAACAGCTGTACAGACTCCCACCAATGCGCCGATAGGCGGAGAGGAGCTTTCGGGAGACAATTACAACGCTGAACAGTATGAAGAAAAATTAGTTGAGTACATAGAAGCAATGGAGATCGACGACGACGCTCTCGTACTCGGTTCTGTGGGAGACGAGCTCATATATCCCGAAGAAGGAGCCGTTGACTACGAACTCGGACCTTACCGTCTCAGCAGCAGCGGTATAAAGCTCTACTATAACGAAGAGGATATCCCTCAGGATCTTATCCTCACATTTGAGAAATATTTTGCTGCTTTCGCTTCAGCTGACTACAACACCTATCACAAGTGCCTTTTCCCTGGATACAGCGAGGAAATGGACGCAGTTGCCGAAAATACCGAAGGCGCTTATGATATCAGATCCACTTTCATAAAGAGATGTTCCGAGCTTGCGGGCAATATGAACGGTGATTTCAAGATCACACGCATCAAGCTCGAAAGGAATTATCCCAGCGATGAAAACACTGATATTTTCGAGCAGTATTTCCAGGTTTACAACAATTACTTCGGCAAGGACTATTACAGCGAGATCAAGGAGCAGACCGATGAATTAATCGCTACGACCTTCTATATCATGACCGAGAACGCTTACGGTCAGGAGAATATGCTCCTGCATGACAAAAAGCTTGCCTTTGCTGTCAAGGACGGCAAGTATTATACATTCGGATAAGGACGGGATCTGAAATGAAGAAGTTTATCGCAAGAGCGGCAGCGCTTCTTGCAGCGGCAGTAATGACTGTTTCTGCGGCGGTATCGTGCAGCAGCAAGGACGACGAGACCCTGAAACTGAAGGATATGCCTTACGGCGGCGAATACAGGAAGGTGCTTCCGGAGGAGTACGATACTCCAATAGGAGTTGACCGCGACCCAAGATTTGTAACTGAGGCTGAGTGCGCAAAGATAGCCGATTACTTCTATGCCATTTCAGAAAAGAAACCCGAATACCTTGAAAAAGCGCTCCACCCTGATTTCCTGAAGTATACGCTTGAATCTTCCGGATTTGCGAGCACGCAGGAATTTCTTGACAAGGAATATGACCTTATAAAAGAGTACACAGGAACTGATTACAGTTTTGACTTCGTGCTTATAGACGGTATGGAGAATGCAAACGGAAAAGAATTTGAAGTCTATGACCAGCATCTGGAAAGCGCAATGCCTGGTGTAAAGGCTAAAAACAAAAAGTGTCTCATGGTGAACTGTACCTACGTTAAGAAGGAGAACAACAACGGCGGTACATACTCGCTCAAAGAGAGACTTGGCGACTATGTCTATCTCTGTGTGTATACCATAGACGGAGAGCCGTACGTTATATATTAAAGCATAAGAAAAAGACCGCATTATGCGGTCTTTTTTTGCAGCGTCACGCTGCTTATATCTGAGTTGAATAGTTGGGAGCTTCCTTGGTGATATAGATATCGTGCGGGTGGCTCTCCTTGAGTCCGGCACCTGTGATGCGGATGAACTTTGCCTTTTCGTGGAGCGTGGGGATATCTACGCAGCCGCAGTAGCCCATACCTGAACGGATACCGCCAACGAGCTGGAAAATAGTATCTGCAAGGGGACCCTTGAAGGGAACACGTCCCTCAACGCCCTCAGGAACGAGCTTCTTTGCGCCCTCCTGGAAGTATCTGTCCTTGGAGCCGCAAGCCATAGCGCCGAGACTGCCCATGCCTCTGTATACCTTGAACTGACGCCCCTGATATATCTCAGTTTCGCCGGGAGCTTCTGCACAGCCTGCAAGGAGCGAGCCGAGCATGACTACATTTGCGCCTGCCGCGAGAGCCTTTACGATATCGCCGGAGTATTTGATACCGCCGTCAGCGATAACGGGGATACCGTATTTCTGAGCGACGCAGGCAACGTCATATACCGCTGTTATCTGAGGAACGCCTATACCTGCTACTACACGTGTGGTACAGATAGAACCGGGTCCGATACCTACCTTCAGGCAGTCAGCGCCGGCAGCGATAAGAGCCTCGGCAGCTTCTGCCGTAGCGATATTTCCTGCGATGACAGGTATCTCCGGGAAAGCTTCCTTGACCATTTTCAGGCATTTGATGATGTTTGCGCTGTGGCCGTGAGCGGAGTCGAGAACGAGAACATCGACCTGAGCGTCGATGAGAGCCTGTGCTCTTTCGAGGACATTTGCGGTAACGCCGATAGCGGCTCCGCAGAGAAGTCTGCCCTTGCTGTCACGTGCGGAATTGGGGTACTGTACGGATTTTTCGATATCCTTTATAGTGATAAGTCCCTTGAGGTAGCCTGCCTCGTCAACGATAGGGAGCTTTTCGATCTTGTGTGCGCGGAGGATTTCCTGAGCCTGTTCGAGATTAGTGCCGACGGGAGCCGTGATAAGGTTGTCCTTTGTCATAACATCGGAGATCTTTGCGGTAAAATCTGTAAGGAAGCGCATATCTCTGTTGGTGATGATACCAACGAGCTTGCCCTTGCCATCAACGATAGGAACGCCTGAGATCTTGAATTTGCCCATGATCTCGTCAGCGTCTGCAACGATGTGATCCTCGGTGAGTGAGAACGGGTTTACGATAACGCCGTTTTCACTTCTCTTTACCTTGTCCACCTCGTCAGCCTGCTGTTCAATGGTCATATTCTTGTGGATAATACCGATACCGCCCTCACGTGCGATAGCGATAGCCATACGTGAATCAGTAACGGTGTCCATAGCGGCAGTCATGATCGGAGTATTGAGCCGAACGGTTTTTGTGAGCTGAGTACCGATCTGGATCATGTTGGGCGTCACGTTTGATTCAGCGGGGATAAGCAGCACATCGTCGAAAGTAAGACCTTCCTTCTGAAATTTGCTGTTCATGTCAGTCAGCATAAAAATTCCTCCTTGCATTTGTGATATTAACTTTAATGATACTATTTTTTGCGGCTTATGTCAATAGTTTGGGAAGTTGGTCGCGCATAGAATTTTATTTTCAAAAATGGTCGGGTTTTGGCGAAAAAAGCAATGTGTTATACTAAAGTAACTCAGTGTTAAAGTGCTGACCGTGCATTTATGCGGATTTCTCTGACGAGAGCCTTGCGTATTCGGCGAGTATGCCGGAAGCGTCCACCGCGTCGGTGAAGCCGTCGCCGTTCCAGTCGGCAGCCTGCTTTTGTTCGGAGGTGAACAGGGGGGACTTGTCCGAGGACATACGCGCGTACTCTGCAAGCACAGCGGAAGCGTCCACCGCGTCGGTAAAGCCGTCACAGTTGACGTCACCTTTCTTTACCATGAACTCCCTGAAGGCAATACCGTATTCCGAGGCGTATTTTTCCGCGGCAGAGCCCTTTGCGCCGGTTATGACGAAGCCTGATATATTTTCCGAGGAGGAGCTCCTCACGTCGTATCTTCTTCCGACGGCGTCCTTACCTACAGAAGTCACCGATGAAGGGATATATATACTTCCGAGCCCTGTGCAGCTGTAAAAGGCGTTGTCGCCGACAGAGGTTATACCGCCGGAAATGGAAACATTTTTCAGGCTGTTGCAGGAATGGAAGCAGTTTTCGGGTATCGCCGCGAGGGCTCCTCCCAAGCTGACGCTTTCGAGGGAGCTGCAGCTCATGAAGCAGCCCTTACCGAGCTTTGTCACAGAGTCGGGTATAGTTATCCTGTTCAGTGAAAGGCAGCCGGAAAAGGCATTGTCACCAATGGCTGTAACTGTTTTCGGCAAAGATACCGAAGTGATATCAGCTCTGCCGAAAAAAGCGCCCTTGCCGACAGCTTTTGTCCTGTCGGGCACTACAGCGTTACTGCCGCCTGCGTATGCAAGAAGAGTATCGCCGCTCCTGCTGTAAAGACAGGAGCTGACAGCGGTATACGTGGGGTTGTCCTTGTCCACGGTAAATGAAGCCAGTTCAGGACAGGCAGTAAATGCGTAATCACCGATGAACGATACATTTTTTCCGACAGTGATACTATTCAGGACAGGACAGGTGCTGAAGGCTTTTGCGCCCACAGTCTTTATGCTGTCCGGGAGTATGCAGGCGGTGATATCAGCATTGCCGGAAAAGGCGTTTTCAGCTACAGCCGTTACCGGAAGTCCTTTTATCTCTGACGGTATTTTCAGTACATCTGTGCTTCCGGTGCAGCCTGTGACTGTCACTTCCTTGCCGTTCACAGTATATTTCAGCGCGAAGCTGTCAGAAGCAGTGTCCGCCGCAAAAACATCTGCTGCGGCAGAAGTCAGAAGTGCGGCGGCTGTAAGAATGGCAGAAAGAGCCTTTTTCATATCATATCTCCCTGCGGCAGATATTGCCGCTTATCATTACGAGCAGCGGCTCGGACATGAGGTCGAGGGGATTGTCCCCCTTCCGGTAGAGCTGTATATCAGCGTCCTTTCCCTCTGTGACGGAGCCGGTAACATCGTCGATTCCGAGTATGGCGGCAGGGTTTATTGTGAGAGTTTTCAGAGCTTCACCGAAGCCGAGACCTCCCTTGACCGCAGCCTGTGCGGACAGAGGCAGGTACTGTACGGGTATGACCGTATGGTCTGTGCATATGGCTATTTTTACGCCGCTCTCGTGGAGGAGAGAAGCATTTTTCAGTTCAAGTCCCTTCATTTCGGGCTTGCAGCGGTCGCATATCAGAGGACCGCATATCACGGGTATCTCTTCCGCGGCGATTATATCCGCAATGAGCTGACCCTCCGTGCCGTGGATTATGACGGGGTCGAGACCGAATTCCTTGGCTATGCGCATGGCTGTGCATATATCGTCTGCGCGGTGGCAGTGGAAGAAAGCCTTTACCTTGCGGTCAAGGAGAGGCATGAGTGCCTCGCACTTGATATCATACTCAGGCGGGTCGTAGTTCTCGCTGTCGGAGTAGTAGCTGTCCATATCGTGTACGTAGCGGCGAGCCTTGTAGAGTCCCTCACGGATAAGGGCGGCTATCGCCATACGGGTCACGGGAGTTTCCTCACGTCCGTTGTATACGTTCTTGGGGTTCTCGCCGAGAGCGAATTTTATTCCGCAGCTTTTTATAAGCATATCGTCGATACGTCTGCCATAAGTTTTTATAGCCGCTATCTCTCCGCCGCAGGCGTTTGCGCTGCCAGGACCTGAAGCCACGGTGGTTATGCCCCGCGTACGAGCGTCCTCAAAGCAGCGGTCAAATGGGTTGATACCGTCGATAGCCCTCATCTGAGGTGTAAAGGGATCGGTGGACTCGTTGCAGTCGTCCCCCTCGAAGTCGAGGCTGTCCTCGATTATGCCAAGGTGGGTGTGTGCGTCTATGAAGCCTGGAAGCAGCATACCGCCGTCCGCGTCTACAGCGTCAGCAGGTATGTCCGCTGGAACGCCATCACCGACAGTTTTTATGCTGCCGCCTTCTGTTTCGACCCAGCCGCAGGGGATAACTCCCTGTGAGTCCATAGTGTGTATCTCAGCGTTATAGATAAGCATAGTCCGCTCACTTTCTGAGTGAACGTGCGATAAGCTCCGCGTTTTCGACGGGGCTGCCGCTGCACTCAAGTCTTATGGTCGAATGTTTCAGATAGATGTCCCTGCGTGAGTTGTAAAGCTCTTCGAGCTGTTCCTTTGTGGAGCTGACAACGATAGGGCGGTTGGTATCGTCCTTTATGCGCTCGTAGCAGACTTCAAAGGGGACGTCGAGGAATACCACAGCCGCGCCTGCGTCTTTTGCAGCCTTTGCGGTATCGGGATTGAGCATAGCGCCGCCGCCGCAGGCAGCGACAGTTGTCTTGCCGCAGAGGGACTTTACTATCTCAGCTTCGGTCTGACGGAAGAAGGGCTCGCCTTTTTTCTCGAATATCTCAGGGATAGTCATTTCGAGGGTGCGTACAATTATATCGTCCGTGTCGCAGAAGCCGCAGCCCAGCTTTTTAGCCGCGAGCTTGCCTATAGTTGATTTTCCGCAGCCCATAAAGCCGCATAAAAAAACAGTCATATTATTCTCCTTTTTTACTTCTGAGCCTCGAAGAACTCAAGTATCAGAGCGTTTGTATCGAATCCGCTGAAGTTTTCCTTAGGCCATTCGTGGCCGCCGTTTTTTACGAGCAGGTCCCAGACCTGAATATTCTTATCCTTGTTTTCGTATTTTTTCAGTACAGCGTGTTTGCTGATATCCGACTCCTCAGTCAGTACAGCGCCGTTTGACTCAGTCCAGTACGCCATAACGTCCTCAATTGCTGGAAACTTGGAATATTTCGCGGTACCGTCGCTGTTCTTGGGAACAACATCGTCCTTTGCGCCTGTTATCTGAAAGAAACTCACACTGTTTTGGTTTTTCCTGTTTTCCCATACGCTGTCCGTCATTATTCCTGCAACGCTTACAAGGGCGGAGAAGGTGTCTCCGGCTTCCGCAGCCAGCCTGTGTGCCATGAACCCGCCGTTGCTGAAGCCTGCTGCGTAAGTCCTGTTCCTGTCGAGGGAATACTCCTTCTGAAGATACCTCGCAAGAGCTTTCAGAAACTCGGTGTCTCTGTTCTGACTTGTTCCTGCGCCGGCATTCCAGCCTGTTGACGATGATCTGTCCTCCGGGTCGGCAGCGCCGGTGACATAGACCACCGCATAGCCGGCAGGATTGGCAGTTTTTTCAAACTGCACCGATGTGCGGAAGCTCTCGGCGGTATGGCCGTAGCCGTGGAGCATAAGTACAAGGGGGGCGTTTTCGGCATTGTCGGGGAGGTCAACGATGAAATCATGCTTTAAGGAATCGAATGTGCAGGAATACCGGTTGTCACTGATAAGGGAAATATCCTTCAGCTCAGGCAGTGCCGGCTGAGGTCTGTTTTTTTCGCTTCCGCAGCCGGAAAGCAGTCCGTATATCAGCAGAAAAGGACAAAGGAGCAGGAATGTCCTGCTCTTTATTCCGCAAACGTGTCTCATATTCACTTGTTCATGCTGTCAACAGCATTTTCGACATCTTTGATTATACCGGAGATATCCTCGGCATTGAAGCTGCCGCCGTACCATATCTCATGAGCCTTCACAGCCTGATATACCAGCATTGAAGCGCCTCCCACAGCCACCTTTCCGAGAGCTCGTGCCTTCTTCATGAGAAGAGTCTCGGTGGGGTTGTAGATAACGTCGAAGACGCTGCCGCAGTTTTCAATGACGGTGTCGCTTACCGCGCAGGCGTCCACCTTTGGGTACATACCCACGGGAGTAGCGTTTATTAGCAGGTCATAGCTGCCGTCGAGAGTGGATATATCAGCTATCCTTACGGAAGCGCCGCTGCATTTTGCCAGTATCTCAGCCATGAGTATCTGCGCGTTCTTAACGTCCTGAGGGATAACTGCAAGGGTGATATTTCCGCCGTGGCGTGCCACCTCTATAGCTATCATTCTTCCGACGCCGCCGCAGCCGAGGATAGCCACATTTCCGCCAACAGGGAGCAGCTCCGCTGAGCGCAGGAAGCCGTCGCAGTCGGTATTGTAGCCCACGAGCTTTCCGCCGTCGTTGCTTATGCAGTTGACGGAGTTATAGCGGAGAGCGCTTTCCGCAAGCTCGTCTGTAAGAGCGATGACGGTCTGCTTGTGGGGGATAGTCACATTGAGACCGCGGAGACTTTCAAGAAGACCGCGGCTGCCTGTTATATCCTCCGGAGCGATGTCAATGAGCTCATAGGAGGTATCTTCCAGTCCGCTGAGTGCGAAGAGCTTTTCATGTATGAGAGGGGACATTGAATGTCCGAGAGGGTGACCGATGAGTGCGAATCTGTTCATGATAATAATCCTCCAAGTGTTTCAAGGTCTTCGACATTCACAGCAGTTATATCCTTGAGCGTCTTTTTGACAAGTCCGGTGAGTGTTCTTCCGGGACCGAATTCCACGAATACGTCGGTGCCCGCCTCCTGCATGGCAGCAAGCTCGGAGGTGAAGCGTACAGGTGATACTATGTGCTTTGCAAGCATGGTCGCCATGTCCGAGAAATCCGTGAGTTCGCCGCCCGTGAGGTTGGAATAATACTTCACTCCGGGTGTGCTGAACTTTATTGTCTTTGCGGTCTCGTAGAATTTGTCAGCAGCAGGCTGCATGAGCTTTGAGTGGAAAGCGCCCGCTACATTAAGGGGTATCACTCTTGCCTTCATTTCAGCAAATACCTCGCTTACCTCTGCGATGCCCTCCGGGGTTCCCGCAATGACAGTCTGAGCAGGTGAATTGTAGTTTACGGCGGTGACATATTCCTTCGCCTCGCCGCATACTCTCTCCACTTCTTCGGGAGCTATTTTCATGACCGCAGCCATGGCACCCGAAGCGGAAGCCGTAGCCTCCTCCATAGCGGCAGCCCTTGCCTTTATAAGACGGAAAGCGTCCTCAAGTGATATCATTCCGGAAGCGTACATTGCGGCGTATTCGCCGAGGGAATGTCCTGCGACTCCGTCAAAGGTGAAGCCCTTGGACTGTGCGGCTTTCAGGCATACTATGGAAGTAGCCATTATAGCCGGCTGAGAGTTGATAGTCCTTGAAAGCTCGTCAAGAGGTGCGTTGAAGCAGATATTTTTCAGGTCGGTGCCGAGTATCTCCGAGCCGGTGTCGTATACCTCCATGAGTTCCGGCATAGCTTCAGCTATGTCTTTGCCCATGCCCTCGTACTGCGAACCCTGTCCTGAAAATAGTGCAATTGTCATAATAAATAACTTCCTTTCTGTATGTTATCCCCAATGGTATTGGCGAAAATAACCTATTGCCTAATTGCAAATTTGTGAGAAGTGACGATATTTTGTCTTTAAATTATCAAAGTGCTGAAATATCGTTGCAAAAAACCTCAAAATGATTTACAATATAATATGTGTGGTATCCCGCCGTTAAGGGGAAAACTGTCTCCTCCGGCGGTACCGATATTACTACTATAACATAAAATTACGGTTTTTACAACTGTATTTTCATAATTTTATTGATTCTAAGGAGCTTTTTAATGGGCATAAGCATTTTGGGAATGGGAAGATATGTACCGGATCAGGTACTGACAAACGATGACTTCACCCGTTTCATAGACACCAACGACGAGTGGATAAGCTCAAGAACGGGCATAAAGGAGCGCCCTATGGCAGGCTGGGAGCCGACGTGGTATATGGGCAGACAGGCTGCAATGAGCGCCATAAAGTCGGCAGGCATAGACCCTGCGGATATAGGACTTGTGATATCATGTACGGCAACGTCTGATTTCCACACTCCGAGTATGTCGAGCATAATACAGCACCAGACGGGAGCTGTGAACGCAGCCGCGTTCGATATGAACGCAGCCTGTTCGGGATTCGTCTATGCGCTGGATACGGCAAGGCGTTTCCTCGAAACGGACGATGATATGAAGTACGTGCTTGTAGTCGCAAACGAATCCCTCTCTCGCTTCATCGACTTTTCTGACAGAGCGTCGTGCATACTCTTCGGCGACGGAGCTGCCGCAGCAGTAGTCGAGAAGAGCGGCAAGCTCTTTTCATCACATCTCGGCTCGGACGGAAGCGGCGCGGAGCTGCTCTGCGCAAGGGCACTGAACGTAGCGCCGGAGGTAGCGCTGAAGAACGGGTTCAGGGACCCCTTCCCGGAAATGGAGCTCCACAAGCTCCGCCAGAACGGCAAGGAGGTATACAAGTTCGCTGTGCAGGCGCTGCCGAGAGCCTTTGAGATGGCAGCCGCAAAGGTGAACATCACAAAGGACGATATAGACTGGTTCGTGCCTCATCAGGCGAACATAAGGATAATAGAGACAGCCGCCAAGAAGCTGGGCGCACCTATGGAGAAGTTCATAGTTACCCTTGACCATTACGGCAATACTTCAAGCGCTTCCATACCTCTTGCGCTCTGCGAGGGCATAGAAAAGGGACTGATAAAGCGCGGACAGAAGCTTGCTCTCATCGGCTTCGGAGCAGGTCTCACCTACGGCGGAATAATACTGGAATACTGATTTTTTCAGCTATTAGCCGTTAGCCTATGTAATTTCAATTAATGTCCGTAAGGGCACACAACAGGCTAAAAGCTGATAGCTAAAGGCTAAGTGCTCAATAACAGAAGGAGAACTACTACTATGAAAACACGCATCACTGAGCTTCTCGGCTGCGAATACCCCATAATACAGGGCGGTATGGCATGGGTAGCCGAGCACACACTCGCTTCCGCAGTATCAAACGCAGGCGGAATAGGTCTTATCGCAGGCGGCAGTGCTCCAATAGACTATCTGCGTGAGCAGATACGTCTCTGCAAGGAAAAGACAAACAAGCCCTTCGGCGTAAATATAATGCTTATGAGCCCCAATGCCGACGACCTCGCGCAGCTCTGCATAGACGAGGGCGTTAAGGTCATCACCACAGGTGCCGGCAACCCCGGAAAGTATATGGCTGCATGGAAGGAAGCAGGTATAAAGGTAATGCCTGTAGTTCCCTCTGTAGCTCTTGCGAAGAGAATGGAGAAGTCCGGAGCTGACGCCGTTATCGCTGAGGGTACGGAGTCCGGAGGACATATCGGCGAGAATACGACCATGTGTCTCGTTCCTCAGGTGGTGGACGCGGTGGAGATACCGGTCATCGCGGCAGGCGGAATCGCCGACGGCAGAGGTATGGCGGCAGCCTTCATGCTTGGTGCTGAGGGCGTACAGATAGGCACACGCTTCCTTGCTTCGGAGGAGTGTCAGATACACCCCACTTTCAAGGACCTCGTCATAAAGGCAAAGGATACGGACAATATAGTAACGGGACGCTATACCGGTCACCCGTGCAGGAATATAAAGACCAAGTTCGCAAAGAAGCTTGCCACAGGCGAGAAGGAGGGCACGCTCTCTCCCGAAGAGTTCGAGCAGCTCACAGTGGGAGCTCTCCGCAGAGCCGTAGTTGACGGCGATGTGGAAAGCGGATCCTTCCTCTGCGGAGCTATATCCGGCATGGTCAACGACATAAAGTCCTGCGCTGACATCGTAAAGGAAATAAACGACGGAGCGGAGAGGCTCCTGAAGCTATGAGATACAAGTATGTAAGGATGAAGAGCAGTATCGGCGGCAAATACTATCACAAGACCGAGAACGGCAAGATGAGTCCCCGTCAGGTGATAGAGGATATGGCTGCACAGGGCTGCAGGTATGTTGGAAATGTACCGGTACAGCTGGGCGGATACGGCGCCCTGATCGAATATGACATGATATTTGAATACTGAGAAAGTTACATTTGTAACTGAGAAAATGACATTCTTCACGTTCAAAACTGCGTGAAGTCATGATAGAATGAAAGCATCAGTCCAAGGAAAACGGAGGAAACAATAATGGCAACAGCAATAATCACAGGCGCTTCACAGGGAATAGGCGCCTGCATCGCAAAAAGACTCGCACAGGACGGCTTTGACGTAGTAATTAATCACTATCCCAGCGACAGCGACAGGGAAAAGGCTCTCACGGTCGCGGAGGAGTGCCGCGGCTTCGGCGTAAAGGCTGAGTGCTATGCGGCAGACGTATCGAAATTTGACCAGTGTGAAGCTATGGTGAAGCAGGTAAAGGCTGACTTCGGCACTATCGACGCACTTGTGAACAACGCAGGCATCACAAAGGATAAGCTCCTTGCAAGAATGAGCGAGGAGGAATACGACGCGGTCATCGCTGTTAACCAGAAGAGCGTGTTCAATATGACCAAGCAGGTCACATCTGTAATGATGAAGCAGAGAAGCGGCAGGATAGTAAATGTAGCTTCGGTAGCCGGACTTTACGGCAACCCCGGACAGATGAACTATTCCGCCTCAAAGGCTGCCATAATCGGCATGACAAAGACCACAGCCAAGGAATTCGGTTCGAGGAACATCACCTGCAACGCTGTTGCGCCGGGACTTATAAGGACTCCCATGACAGATGTTCTCTCCGATGAACTTAAAGCAAAGATGATAGAGGCTGTAGCTCTCAGGAGATACGGCGAGCCTGAGGAGATCGCTTCCGTTGTATCCTTCCTTGTTTCCGACAACGCTTCATACGTTACGGGACAGGTGATAGAGATATCGGGCGGACTCTCAATGTAATATTATCAACAGTCGCAGCATGGGGCAGAAGCTCCGGACGCACCAAAAATCTTAATAAATAGCAGAAAGGGAAAAATATGAGCAGAAGAGTTGTTATCACGGGAATGGGAGCCGTTACTCCCCTCGGAACAGGCGTTGAAAAGTTCTGGGCAGGAATAAAGGAGAATAAGATAGGCATATCGTTTATTGATATGTTCGATACCGAGCGCACGGGAGTGAAGATCGCAGGCGTGATCCGCGACTTCAACGAAGAGGAATACTACGGCGTGGCAGGCTGCTTCGACAAGAAGGAAGCAAAGCATATGGATACCTTCACAAAGTACGCGGTAGTCGCAGCGCATGAGGCGCTCACGGACGCAGGCACCGACCTGAAGGACCTTGATCCCTACAGAGTAGGCGTACTTGTAGGTTCCGGAATCGGCGGCGTTGACCTTACTCTCTCGGAGTACAGCAAGTATCTTGAAAAAGGTCCGAGCCGTGTATCCGCATTCTATATCCCCATGATGATAAGCAATATGGCTGCCGGCACCATATCCATGAAAACAGGATTCAGAGGCGCCAATTTCGATATAACCACCGCCTGTGCTTCAAGCGCCCACTCCATAGGCGAAGCCTTCCGCAAGATTAAGGACGGCTACCTTGACGCCTGTCTTGCCGGCGGAACAGAGTCCACAAGAGTTGAATTCACCTTCGGCGGTTTCGCGAATATGAAAGCTCTCACAAAGTCCTCCGATCTTACAAGAGCTTCCATACCCTTCGACAAGGAGCGCAGCGGCTTTGTGCTCGGAGAGGGAAGCGCAGTTCTCGTGCTTGAGGAATACGAGCACGCAAAGGCAAGAGGCGCTAAGATATACGCGGAGATATCAGGTTACGGCGCTACCTGCGACGGATATCATATGACATCGCCCATGCCTTCCGGCGAAGCAGCCGCAAAGGGCATGGAGCTCGCAATGCAGGAAGCAGGTCTCAGACCTGAGGATATAGATTATATAAACGCACACGGCACCTCGACAGGTCTCAACGACAAGTACGAGACAGCCGCTATAAAGCTCGCTCTGGGCGAGAAGGACGCAAGAAGAGTAAAGATAAGCTCCACCAAGTCCATGATAGGACATCTTCTCGGCGCAGCAGGCGCTGTGGAAGCGGTGGTATGCGCGAAGTCCGTACAGGAGGGCTTCATTCACGCGACTGTGGGATATAAGGTGCCCGACGAGGAGTGCGACCTCGATTACTGCGGAAACGGCAACATTGAGCAGGAGGTCAATGCCGTACTTTCCAATTCGCTTGGATTCGGCGGACATAACGCAACACTCTGTTTCACAAGGGTAAAGGACTAAGGAGGATATTCAATGGAGAAAATCTACGGTCAGATAGACCTTGAAACTATCGAGAAGCTTGCTGACATAATAAATAAAAAGGATCTTTCTGAGCTTACTATCGCAAACGGCGAAAAGAGCATAACCCTCAAGGGAAGAAAATGCCTGCCGCCTGTGCCGGTAGCAGCCGCAGTACCAGTCCAGACTTCCGTACCCGTTGAGAGTACTCTTGCGGCGAGCGAGGCATCAATGGCTGAGGAGGTAAGCGGAAAGATCGTAAGATCGCCCATCGTAGGCACATTCTACTCGGCTCCCTCACCTGACAAGCCGCCTTTCGTAAAGACAGGCGACGAGGTGAAGAAGGGCGATATTATAATGATAATCGAGTCTATGAAGCTGATGAACGAGATACAGTCGGAGTACGACGGAACAGTTGAGCAGATACTGGTCTCCGACGGTCAGGCAGTAGAGTTCGACCAGCCTATCATGGTCATAAAATAATGGAATACAGGTACATCACGCAGGAGATCATAGAAAAAGGCAACGTGAATATCACATCTCCAGGGATGTTCGAGGAAGCAAGACGGTACAATATAGAAGCTGTTAAGAACTATAAGAAGCGTTACTGGTTAAAGATCATCTTCGGCTTATGGATAGCTGCGCAGGTGATATATGTGCTGTTCTGCGTTGTGAACAGTCTGGATATGCAGGAGAGCTATGACGCAGCGACAAAGACAAGTATGCCGGTATGGCGGATAGTTCTCGGTGCAGCGGGAGTTCTTGCTTATCTTGGGCTGATGTTCTGGTTTGCCTTCCACAACGGCAGCCGTGACAAGAAGACCCTTTGCCTTGCTTCGCTGCCCATAATAGCGTTTTCACCGTACCTTGCAGGTATCCCCTTCGGAAATTTTATTATAGGATATCTTTATGAGAGGGCGGAGGACTATTTCTCGAAACAGCTGGGATACCCTTCTTTTCAGAGACTTGTCACCAATTCCGTGTTCAGCAGTTCGGATAATATAAACGACCTCACTTATGACAGCATACGTGAAAATGTACGCAGGGATCACCCTGACGACGGGGATTTCCTCGGATAACGGGAGACTTTGTGTATCATGGCATGGAAATATATAACTCAGGATATCATCGACGCAGGGGGCATAAGCGTCACCAATGCCGAAATGTTCGCGGAGGCGAGAGAATATAATATCGAAGCCGTCAGGAACTACAACAAGAAGCGCCGCAATCACTGGCTCATAGCCTCATGGAAGTTCCTCGGCATACCCGCTCTTAATCTTCTTGTGGGCTGGCTCCATCAGAAAACGGAGAACGAGCTTAAAAACAAGTCCGGATATCCTGCTTTTTCAAGGCTTGCCGTGACCACCTCCCAGAGCGATTCCGACAGCATATCGAATATCACATTCGACAGTATACGCGAAAAGGCAAGAAGAGAGCAGAACCGTGACTGAATACACTGATGTACGAAAAAGGAGATATAACAATGGCTGATATACTTATGAATAAAGAACAGATAATGGAAATAATCCCTCACCGCGATCCCTTTCTCCTCATCGACGAGATAGTGGATATGGAAGTGGGAGTAAGGGTACACGCAAGGAAGTACATCAAAGAGGACGACTTCTGGTTTAGGGGACATTTCCCCGGATATCCGGTAACTCCCGGAGTTCTCATGGTGGAGATGCTTGCGCAGGCAGGAGCCGTATGTATGCTCTCAAAGCCTGAGTTCAATGGCAAGCTCGGACTTTTCGGAGGCATCGACAAGGCAAAGTTCCGCAGACAGGTGGTTCCCGGCGACGTTCTCGACCTTGAGGTGGAGATGATACGTCAGCGCGGACCTGTGGGTACAGGACAGGCGCTTGCGTCCGTAGGCGGCGAAAAGGCTGTATCCTGCGAGATAACCTTTATCGTCACAGACAATAAATAATCCATACGGGGGATAATCGTAAATGTTCAAAAAAGTACTTATCGCCAACAGAGGCGAGATAGCTGTACGGATAATAAGGGCGTGCAGAGAGCTGAGCATACGCTGTGTTGCGGTATACTCCACAGCTGACCGCAACTCTCTCCATGCGCAGATAGCTGACGAGGCGATATGTATAGGACCGCCTGCCACAAAGGACAGCTATCTCAATATGAACGCCATAATACAGGCGGCTCTCAATACCGGTGCGGAGGCTATCCACCCCGGTTTCGGCTTCCTTTCCGAGAACGCGGAGTTCGCAAAGCTCTGTGAAGCTAACGGGATAGTATTTATCGGTCCTTCGTATAAGTCCATAGAAATGCTGGGTGACAAGGCTGCCGCAAAGGAGACAATGGCAGCAGCCGGAGTACCCGTTATCCCCGGCTCAAAGGGAGCTGTAAAGACCCTGAAGGAAGCAAGGAAGATAGCCGAAAAGGCAGGATATCCCGTACTTGTAAAGGCTTCCGCAGGCGGCGGCGGACGCGGCATACGCCGTGTTAACAGTCCCGACGAGCTTGAGGCTCAGATGACAGCGGCACAGCAGGAGGCTAAGAACTTCTTCGGCGACGACGCTGTATATATCGAAAAATTCCTTGTGAATCCCCACCATGTGGAGATACAGATAATAGCTGACAAGCACGGCAACTATATACACCTCTGCGAGCGCGACTGCTCCATGCAGCGCCGCAACCAGAAGATGCTGGAGGAGTGCCCCAGCCCTATCGTGGACGGGAAGCTACGTCAGAAAATGGGGGCTGCCGCGGTGACAGCCGCAAAGGAGTGTGGCTACTATAACGCAGGTACTATAGAGTTCCTCGTTGACGAGAACCGTGACTTCTACTTCATGGAAATGAATACGAGGATACAGGTCGAGCACCCTATAACCGAGGAAGTAACGGGCTTCGACATTGTAAAGGCGCAGATAGAGATAGCTGACGGCAAGCCTCTTGAGATAAAACAGGAGGATATAAAGATGCGGGGTCACGCTATCGAGTGCAGGATAAATGCGGAAAATCCCGACAAGGGCTTCCGTCCCTCACCGGGTACCATTACGGCGCTGTATATGCCGGGCGGTCCTGGAATAAGAATAGACGGAGCAGTGTATCAGGGCTATACCATAACCCCTTACTATGACTCCATGATAAGCAAGCTCATCGCGCACGGCTCCGACCGGGAGGACGCCATAAACAAGATGAGATGGGCGCTTTCGGAGTTCATCGTTGAGGGCGTTGACACAAATATAGATTTTCAGCTTGAAATAATCAGAAACGCAGATTTCAGGGCAGGAAAGTACGATAACGGCTTCCTTGAGAGATATATGGAAGAAAAGAAGAAATAAAACGGGAATGCGGTGAAAAGAATTGTTTGAAGATTTTTTTAACGTAGTTAAGAAGCGCTGGGGAGAGGGCGAAGAGGAATACAAGCCGCCCATGTTCAAATGTCCGCGCTGTCAGGGCACGAGTCCGCTGTCCAAATATGAGGAGCTCAGAAGAGTATGCCCCAAGTGCAACTATCACGGCAGACTTTCTTCCACAGAGCGTATCGCAATAACTGTTGACAAGGACAGCTTCAGGGAGTTCGACGGAAAGATGAAGGGCGCAGACCCTCTTGATTTCCCTGATTATGCCGAAAAGCAGGCAGAGCTCCGGGCAAGCACCGGTCTCAGCGAAGCAGTAATCACGGGTACGGCGTCTATAAAGGGCTCTCCCGTAGTGATAGGAGTAATGGATTCACGTTTTATGATGGGTTCTATGGGAAGCATCGTAGGCGAGAAGATAACAAGGGCTTTTGAGTACGCAACGGAGCATAGTCTTCCGGTCATCATGTTCACGGCTTCCGGCGGAGCCCGTATGCAGGAGGGTATAGTATCCCTCATGCAGATGGCAAAGACCTCAGGAGCGGTAAAGCTCCACAGCGAGGCAGGAGGACTGTATATATCCGTAATGACTGACCCCACAACAGGCGGCGTTACCGCCAGCTTTGCGTCTTTGGGAGATATAATCATAGCAGAGCCCAAGGTGCTAATAGGCTTTGCGGGCAGAAGAGTCATCGAGGGAACTATCAAGCAGAGACTTCCGGAGGACTTCCAGCTTGCCGAGTTCATGTACGAAAAAGGCTTTGTGGATATGATAGTTGAGCGCAGGAAGCTCAGAAGCGTGCTCTCACACCTTCTGAAGCTCCACGGATACAACCCTAAGGAGGCGTGAGCATGGACGAAAAGAAAACAGCGTGGGAACGCCTTCAGCTCATACACACCAAGGGCAGACCTACCATAAAGGATTATATACCGCAGATATTCACCGACTGGTACGAAATGCACGGCGACCGTCTTTTCGGCGACGACAGGGCTATAATCGGCGGTATCGCAAGACTTGACGGCACACCCGTCACCATAATAGCGGAGGTAAAGGGCAGAGACCTCAACGAGAATAAAGCCTGCAATTTCGCAATGCCTCACCCGGAGGGCTACAGAAAGGCTCTCAGGATAGCAAGACAGGCTGAGAAATTCCACCGTCCGATAATATGCTTCATAGACACTCCCGGAGCGTTCTGCGGAGTAGCGGCTGAGGAGCGCGGACAGGGCGAGGCTATCGCAAAGAATATCGCGGAGTTCATGACTCTGCGCACACCTATAATATCAATAGTTCTCGGCGAAGGCGGAAGCGGCGGCGCACTTGCGCTGGGCGTATGCGACGAGCTGGCAATGCTGGAAAACGCGGAATATTCCGTATTATCTCCCAGAGGTTTTGCGAGCATACTCTGGAAGGACGCTTCGAGAGAGCAGGAAGCAAGCGAGATAATGAAGATAACCGCGGAGGATATGGTGCGTTTGGGCGTGGCTGAAGCCATAATAGAGGAGCCCCTCGGAGGCGCTCATAACGATTTAGACAAAATTTCAGAAAATATAAAGGAATATTTGTCACAAAAAATATCGGAAAAATGCAAAAAAGATATTGACGTTTTGCTTAAAGAACGCTATACTAAATTTAGAAAAATCGGAGCGTTCAATGAATGAACCGGTTTTGACAAAAAATAAAGATAAATAAAAGAAAAATGGAGGACCAGATAATGATTTTTGAAAAACTCAAAGATATTATTGCAGAACAGCTCAGTGTGGAGGCAGACGAAGTAAACCTTGATTCAAACATTCAGGACGATCTCGGAGCTGACTCTCTCGACGTTGTTGACCTTATAACAACTATCGAGGACGAGTTTGATCTTTCTATCCCCGACGAGGCAGTAGAGGAGATCAAGACAGTAGGAGACATCGTAAACTATATTGAAAAGAATACAGACGCTGAATAATGAGCGTATTAATTCCCCCGACCATAAGTCGGGGGATTTTTTTGTTGATACCCCTGTAAAAATATGGTAATATATAAGAAGGAAAAATTTTTTTCGGACCTTGCAGCACTTTCGTATTTCGCTCCGAATGTTATTTATGAAAGGTCGATCTTCAATAATAATACAGCAGGGAGGGATGAACATGACAGGAAGCGAGCTGAGAGAGCTTCTCGGCAGGTCTCCTGCTGAATGCCACAGGGCGCTCATGCAGGAATACGGAAAATATGTTTACTCGATAATTTTCAATAAGCTCAGGAGCTGCGGCACCCAGGAGGACATAGAGGAGTGCTTCAGCGACGTGTTTGCGGATATATTCATAAAATTCGAGTACGACGAGAAGTATGTGAACGATATAAAGGGATATATCGGCACTGTTGCCAAGCGCACGGCTATAGACAGGTACAGGAGCCTTTCTGCCGAGAGAGCCCATGCCGCATTCACCGACGAGGAGGATATGACGGAGCTTGTTTCCGATTTCAGTGTTGACGAGCGCGTTGACAGTTCGGAACTCCGCAGGATACTCCTCAGGAACATAAAAGAGCTGGGCGAGCCGGATTCCACCATACTTATCCAGAAGTTCTACTATAACCGCAGATCGTCGGATATAGCAAAGACGGTCTCCATGACGGCGTCGTCGGTGCGTTCACGATGTACGAGAGCAATGGACAAGCTTCGGATAAAGCTTGCCGAAGCAGGCATCACAAGGTAAAGGAGGAGCAGCTGTGAATAAGAAAAATATATTTGATATGCTTGAAAACGCAGAGGATGATTCTATGGACGAGCTTACAGGAAATTGTCCGGAAATAGGCGGAGAGCAGTTTGAAAAGCTGCTCGCAGGGAGCGAAAGGAAGTACAAAATGAAAAAGGAAGAAATAGAAAGAACAAGGAAAGATAATAATATAAGCGGCGATGAGGTTACAGTGAGCGGAGTTGACCGCGTAAAGAGACCTGTGTGGCTCACACCCCTCATTACAGCAGCTTCACTGGTGCTTGTAACAGGAACTGTGCTTGGAAGTGTTTTACTTCTGAACAGAAACGGCGGTATTAACGGCGGAGGCAGCGTCACTCCTGCGGCAACGGCTGTCGCAACAGATAAGAACAGCACAGAAACAAAATACACATCTTCTGTCAGGACAACATCAACACAGGCAGTTACAACTGTCTCCACATCAGTACAGGAAAATACCGCGGAGACAAATGTCCAGAGCACCGGTGTTCAGGACGCAGAGATCACAACCGCAAGCACAACAGCTGCGGACGCAGGATTCCGGGAGGGAACACTTGAAGGCAAGGTGTACACATCGGACTATGCAGGGTTCAGGTTCAGAGGAAGTGAGAGCATGAATTATATGTCACGAGAGGATAGATACACCGAGCAACAGATGAAGAACAGATTTAAGTTTCCAGAAGAGAAGTACATAATAGACAGTGAGATCCTGGACGTAGATGCAACGGACTACGAAAATAATACAAGAGTAGATTTCAAATTCATCAACACAAAGAGCCGTTTTCCTGACAAGACAGATGTGACATTTGATGATTTTATAACCAAAAGAGCATTTGACGGAACTGAGTGGATAGAGTACAACGTGACAGAGCCTGAGACAGTAGAGCTTGGCGGCAAGGAGTACGCAAAGATAAGAATATCTGTTGATTACGCCCCCGACAGAGTAACCATCGTTTATTTAAGAAAGATAGATGACGACTTTACATTACAGATAAGCTATTACACAATTGCTGATGATGACTGTTCAGAGTTTGAAAGCAGATTTGAAGCGATAGACTGACCAGTAATTTGCAGTTGAAAATCAATTGGCTTTTATTCTGATAAAATGAAGCCCCGACTTTAAGTCGGGGCTTTTGCCTGCTTTCAACAAAAACGCCATTGTCAGATACTAAAAATTGCACTTGCAATTAATGTTTTAAAGTGATATAATATAAGTTGTAGGATTTTTCACAAAGAGGCCAAGAGGATATTTATGAAGAATATTAAGATAATCACAGGTCATTACGGCAGCGGAAAGACCAATTTTTCAGTAAATCTTGCTGTAAAAGCCGCAGCGGAGGGCAAGTCCGCAGCTATCGTTGACCTTGACATTGTAAATCCCTATTTCAGAACTGCCGATTTCAAAGACCTTTTCGAGGAAAAGGGCATAAGGCTCATAGCTCCCGATTTTGCAAGGAGCAACCTTGATATCCCGTCCATACAGTTCGACGTGGTGGAGCTTGCCACCGACGAGGACTGCCTTATAATCGACGTGGGCGGCGATGACGCAGGAGCCGTGGCTCTCGGACGATATGCCGAAGCATTGGAGCAGTTCAGGGACAGTATCGAGATGTACTACGTCATAAATCAGCGCCGCTACCTCACCAATACCGCTGAGGAAGTGACAAAGCTGATGTATGAGATAGAGGCGGCTGCCCGCATGAAGCATACCGCAATAGTAAACAACACCAATCTCGGCGTTGAGACCGACCTTGGCATAATCGAGCGGTCGCGTCCCTTTGCGGAAGAGACCTCCCGTATCACAGGGCTTCCTGTAATATATACGGTATATCCCGAGGATATAGCCGTGCTTGCAGATAAGCCCGATGTATTCCCGGCTAAGATATATGTAAAGCCCATATGGGGCTGATGAAAATTCGGAATGCGGAATTCGGAATGCGTGATCCAGCAAAAGCAGCTTGATCTCGGATTCCGAACCCCGAATTCCTTATTTGACCATAAATCATTATTTCATCTGAAAGGAGAAAAAAGTGTATGGCTAAAATGACAGTTATTACCGAGCGCTGCAAGGGCTGCGGTCTGTGTACAGCTGCCTGTCCCAAGAAGATCGTTGCACTTCAGAAGGAAAAGCGTAACAAGAAGGGATATTTTTACGCAGAATGTACCGATCAGTCAGCATGTATAAGCTGTGCAATGTGCGCAACAATGTGCCCCGACTGCGCTATCGTTATTGAAAAATAATCTATATTCGTTGAAAGGAGCTGTTTAGCTTTGGAAAGAAATCTTATGAAGGGTAACGAAGCGCTGGCAGAGGCTGCTATCAGAGCAGGCTGTAAATGCTTCTTCGGATATCCTATCACTCCTCAGACAGAGCTTGCCGCTTATATGGCAAAGCGTTTGCATAAGGCAGGCGGCGTATTCTTACAGGCAGAGTCCGAGATCGCTGTTATCAACATGGTCCTCGGAGTTGCTTCGACCGGCGACCGTGAAATGACATCATCGTCCTCACCCGTAATCTCACTCAAGA
>NZ_JAEFAJ010000034.1 GCF_016287535.1 Ruminococcus sp. | reverse complement strand
GAGCAAATGATTGGATAAGGTGAAATGCAAGAGTGCCGCCGAGCTTCATTGCATTTCTGCGGACCTGTTCAAATTCTATAGCAGCAATTTCGGGGGAACATCCATAACCCGTTACAAGCAGATTATCATCTGTCTTACTTTTATTCTCAATATAGTTGAGGGCATGGATCAGAGTAGTCGTAATTCTATGGATTTTAGTAATTGCCATATTTCCTCCTGTGTCTGTTTTATCTGCTTCATAGCCTATATGTTGTATCAGGACATAAAACTCTATTTTGAAGACTGGGTACATTGGTCTCCTTTTGAAGATCGAACTGACGGTATAATACGAAGAAGAAAAGAATTACAGCAGCTGCTTGATGAAATAAAACAACTTTTGATTTCAAAAGCTGAAGGTAATAACAGGAATTATTTCGACTACAAAAGAAGATATTAAGTCAATAGAAGAATTTCTGAAGAAATAGAATACAGTAAAAATACTCCCTTTTATTGAGGAAGTATTTTTTTGCTATTAGATAGAATAATAATCGTCACTCGAATACCTCCTTTGTTATTTTAGTTTGGTTGGCAGACCATAACTATTATAACATTGGAGGTTTTCTTTTTCTACTCATAACTAAAGCTTTTTGAACCCCCAGTAAAACTGGGGGTTTTCGGAAACCCCAAAAACAGCTCAGACACTTGAAGTCTGAGCTGTTCGCTATTATCAGTCGCTGAAAAGTGGAGTGGAGTAATATCTGTCACCGCTGTCGGGAAGCAGAGCGACGATAGTCTTGCCCTTGTTTTCGGGTCTCTTTGCGAGCTCTAAGGCCGCATAGTAAGCAGCGCCGGCAGAAATACCAACAAGTACGCCCTCCTGCTTTGCAATGAGCTTTGAGGTCTCAAACGCGTCCTCATTAGCTACTGCGATCACCTCGTCATATACATCGGTATTGAGAGTCTTAGGAACAAATCCCGCACCGATTCCCTGTATCTTGTGAGGACCTGCCGTACCCTTTGAAAGAACGGGAGAATCCTGTGGCTCAACTGCTACAACTTTTACATTGGGGTTCTGTGATTTAAGGTATTCGCCTGTACCTGTTACTGTACCGCCTGTACCTACGCCTGCAATGAATATATCCACCTTTCCGTCAGTATCGTTCCATACCTCCGGACCTGTTGTAAGTCTGTGTATCTCAGGGTTTGCAGGGTTCTCGAACTGTTCGGGAACAAAGCTGTTCGGAGTTTCCTTTGCGAGCTCCTCAGCCTTTGCGATAGCTCCCTTCATGCCCTTTGAGCCTTCTGTGAGAACTATCTCTGCTCCGTAAGCCTTGAGGATATTTCTTCTCTCAACGCTCATGGTCTCAGGCATTGTAAGGATGATCTTATAGCCCTTTGCAGCTGCGATAGACGCAAGACCGATACCTGTATTTCCTGATGTGGGCTCAATGATAGTTGAATCTTCTTTAAGGAGCCCCTTTTTCTCCGCATCCTCGATCATTGCAAGCGCGATCCTGTCCTTGACGCTTCCTGCGGGATTGAAGTATTCGAGCTTTGCAAGCACAGTGGCATTTATGCCCTGCGACTTTTCAATGTTTGTGAACTCCACAAGGGGAGTATTACCGATAAGGCCTGTAGCGCCCTTATAAATTTTTGACATGATATTTTCCTCCTTCTGATAGTAAACTATAATTCCTATCTGTTAAGTATATTATATACTCTGCCGCAAGAAAATGCAATACTTTTCTTAATCGTATTTATTTATCCTGAGTTATAGACTGAAACTATAACCGTATATAGGAATGCACAGGCTTTTCAGCCTGTGCATCGTTATCATTTATTGATATATTTCGGGTCTGCGCCGCCGGCAGCTGCGGTTACTGCCTTCAGCGGGAAAGTCCTACTCCATATTTTTAAGCGCAAGTACCTTTGGTATCCTGCGGATACGGATAAAGTCAAGCACTGTAATTACAAGATAAGCCGCAAACACAAGCAGAAATTCCTTTACAAATCCGGAGAAGGGAAGTATGAACGCAAACCAGCCGCTCATCTTCATCATTATCAGCTTCCAGAAGAATTCCATGAGCTTGTAGCCTATATATATTGCAAGAAATTCAGATAAGAAAACCACTATGGCTGTCGGCAAAAGGTACAGTGAAGCTATCTCTCTGCTGTCATAGCCCAGTATCTTCGTCATTGAGATAGAGCGTTCGTTTTTCTCGATTATTACCTTTGTCAGCAGATAAAGTATTATCGCAGCTACTATAAAGCACACGTACTGGAAGTACCGCATATACGCCCCCATAGAGTGATCGAGCTGATCCGCCACCTTTATCATATCCTGAGAGGTTATCTCCTTGGCGATATATTCCCTGTCAATGTCGGTTATCATATTATCTGACATATATCCGCTGAAATCGTCCGTATCCTTCTCAAAGACCTTATTGAACCGTTCGTTGCTCATAAAGACTGCAACGCCTGCGGAATAGTCATATATATCATGCACCTTCCATTTATAGTCCCTGTGCTCGTACTTCTCGGAAAGCGTAATTGTATCGCCTGCGTGAACACCGTACTTGTCGGCGTAAGCCTGAGAGATATATACACAGCCTTCCTCACAGCTATCAAGCTTTACATATCTGCTGTCATTCTCAATACCGTAAACAGCTACCTCCTCGTTATAGGCGTCGGACTTTCTCTCCAGTGAAGCTATGGAGAAGCGTTCAGCTCCGTCCGTATCTGTAGTCACGGTATTACCGTCATCGTCCTCAGTGCTGCTGAGAATTATCTGATCCTCTGCGAACATCATATCGCTCATTGAGTTCTGATAGTACGACAGCGTCTCCGGCATTCCCACAGCCATTGAGATAAGCAGCATAACAAAGGTTATACCCACAAAAAGCATGATGTAGTTCGGGATATTCTGCAAAAACACTCTCATTCTGAAACGCCGGAAGAACTTCCATTTCGGCAGCCTTACTGCCTTTTTCCTCTTCTTCTTTTTCAGGTCATGCCTTAAAAAACTGAGAGGTGAGAGCTTCAGGGTTTTTGTGATGACAACAGCATTTATCACCATCATCAGCACGACAGGAACTACAGTCGTTTTTATAAACGCTTCGGGAGTCCATACAGTCTCAAAGCCCGGCAGGCTGTAGGTGCTGTAGTACATATCTGCAACCGTATTCCTGAACACTGTGTATCCGAGGATATTTCCGATAACGGCAGCGATAATGACGATCAGAAGCGGAGCGCCCATATAATAGCGCAGGAGCTCACCACGGGTATAGCCTGACGCTCTGAGAGTTCCTATGACCGACGCCTCCTGCTCCAGAGTTGTGCTTATATTGACAGCAAAGATAAACGCGAGCACAGCGATAAGGATATACAAAAGAACTCCGCCCATAGCCTTGTCCTTGCCTATATCGTTCTCCGCAAATGTAAGAGCCTGATTCGCATAGGCAGGAACATAATCCTTTATCTCCGTATCTCCGTCATCTGACACGGCAGTCTGTGTGATGAGAGCCTTCAGAAAACTCTCGGACATTTCCTTTTCCTCGTACTTGTCAGCAGGCTTTCTGTTATAGGTAAATGCGTAATTGGCGGCTGTATTCGCGCGGATACGCTCAAAGCCTTCATCAGTAGCCATTCCGATATCAAAGGTCAGGGCATCGAACATTGTGTCCGTATTGCTTTCGTACAATGCGCTGTAATCCACAAACGCTGCAAGTCCTGTGACTTCAAAGTCAGTATTTCCCACTGACAGGGTATCTCCGACTTTTATACCGGCGTTGTCGGCGTGCATACGGTCAATGATTATCTCGTTTTCGTTTTCCGGAGCCCGTCCCTTGAGCAGATCGTAAAGATCAACATCCCTGCGCTCCGTATAAACGCGGATAGTTCCGGAATAACCGCTTTTTGACGGCAGAAGCTCCTCCGTGTCCTTGAAGAAAAGTTCATGCACCGTAACAGGCACCTGAGCCGACTCCTCGTTCAGTCTGTAGCGCTCGGCAAGCTCGTCGTACTTTTCGTCTATCTCCTTGTCGATCTCCTTTTTTGCCTCGTCCATTGCGTCAGACAAGGCTTTTTCATAGTCCTCGGACTCCCTTGCAGCTTTAAGAGCATCCGCATAAGCCTTGTCATAGCTTTCAGCGATCGCTGCGTCATAAGCGGAGCTTATCATGCTCTCACGCTCTGTATCTGTGATCTCCGCACCCATAGCCCTTGCGGCGGTTATCTGCTCGTCAACGGCAGCAGAGACCTGAGTTTTTACAGCTTCCCTGACCTGCTCCGAAACCTTTTCTTCCAGGGCTTCACTGACGGCTTTTTCCACCTCGTCAGCCGCTTCCCTGTAAGCGCGTTCACGGTACACGGCAGGCACATCTGCAAGCTCACCGGTTTCGATAGCCTTTATGGTCGCCGCGTCAGCCTTTCCGGAAAGTGTGAAATGACCGTCCTCACGTTTCATAGCCTCAGTATTTTTACTGAGGGTGTTCAGCATACTGTTGTTCGCAACGTACATACCCGAAACGAATCCGATAGTTGCTACAAGCATAAGACATATCATCAGATAGCGTTTCCAGTCCCGTAAAATATCCTTCCATACGCGCCTGCGCAGAGGATCCTTAGGACGCTTTCCGGAAGAGATCATTTTCTTCTCCATACCGTGCCTCCTTACCACTCTATCTCTGCGGCAGTGAGCTTTTTGCTGTTGAGATCATCGTGCCTTATCCTGCCGTCGCGGAGCTTTATGATGTGGTCAGCCATCTGCTTTATGGCTTCGTTGTGAGTGACCATGATTATGGTATTTCCGTATTTCTGATTTACCTCCTCGATGAGCTGAAGTATCTCCTTTGAGGTCTTATAGTCAAGAGCACCTGTCGGCTCGTCGCAGAGGAGTATATCCGGATTTTTTACGATAGCGCGTCCAATGGATACTCTCTGCTGCTGACCGCCGGAGAGCTGGTTCGGAAGCTTGTGGCGGTGCTCGTAAAGACCGAGTATTTTCAGCAATTCGTCGATATCGAGGGGCTTATCTGACAGATAGGCGCCTGTTTCTATATTTTCTTTTACGTTGAGATTGGGGATAAGGTTATACATCTGGAACACATAGCCAAGGTGCTTGCGCCTGTAACGTGTAAGGCTTTTTTCATTCATTTCCGCCAGCTTGTCGCCGTTTATGGATATCTCGCCCTCGTCTGCGCTGTCTATGCCGCCGAGTATATTGAGCAGTGTTGACTTGCCCGAACCCGAAGGTCCGAGGAGTACGCAGAACTCGCCCTTGCCCACGGTAAAGTCAAGTCCCTTCAGGACTTCCTGCCTGGTATCTCCGCTGCCGAAGCTCTTTTTCAGTCCGCTTACCGAAAGAAAAGTTCTTTCTTTTTCACTCATGGTGTTTTCCCCCTGTATCAATGATGTCAGACACTCATTTCAGCAATGAGTTCATATGAACATATGAATGTCTATTCATATGTTATCACAATTTAACGCATTTGTCAAGCGCTTTTTTTCATTTCGTCAGTTTGGATATTATAAGCTGCCTAAGGTTGTGTATCATGAGTTAGTATGCACAAACTCTTTGATAATGCTATCCGGGAACATAAAGGAAAAAGCAGTCGTAGAGACTGCTTTTCCGCGTATTATGCAAGTTTTAATTCTGTTCAGGGCTGAGGGAACTCCTTTATCCTGCCGATCACGAACGACTGGAGAAGAAGTATGTCGCCTATGTCGAAGGAGTCATTGCCGTTTATGTCCGAATACTCGCATCCCTCTGTGTCAGCGCCGTCCATTTTCCGGATAAGGGCAGCTCTCGCGCTTATAACGTCCATTGAGTCTATGCGCTTGTCATTATTGAAATCGCCCTTTATTATATCAGCAGCATTTCTGTCATCATAGTCCAGCTCGAAGCGTTTAACGTCGAATCTGCCCTCAGCTTCGCAGATATGCAGGTTAAGCGCCACATTATCAAGGTCGCGTCCGATATCAGACAGCTCATCTATCTGACTGTAATGGTCGTACAGAGCCACGCTGCCTTCAAAGACGTCCTCTCCGCCGTCGTCCTTTCTTATAGCAAAATACCGTATCTGGTCGTAGTACGGACCGAATTTCCAGTACCTGAAGCTGCATTTATACAGATCATACTCATGTCCCTGCGAAGTATACGACTTTATGAACTCAGACGATAACAGTTCGGTCTGCTTATGGTTGTATGCGATCTCATAGCTCTTTATGAACTCCTCTGCGTCCATGCCGGAAAGCTTTTCCACAACATCAAGATAACAGTATCTCTCGTTTCGCTTTGCGAGTTCAGGGATATCAACGTCGAAGACGATACCGTATTTACCGTCCAGTCCGTTATTTATGCTGTATTTTATATTCGTGCCTTTTCTGACCTTCATATTACCTATGGCAGTTCTTCCGACACTGAAATTTGAACCGAAATCGAAGGCAGAATCCTCAAGCTCTTCCTGCGGCGTGACCGAATCCAGTGTAAAGAGACCGTTGTTATAAGCTGTCATGCAGCTTCCGCAGCCGATGTAGTACGACTGTGCATAGAAATCGTAATAATCTATCTCTACACTGGTCAGATGATCTGAATTAACATTTGCATATATTTTCAGCGAGTCGTCCTTGTCAAGCAGGGAAACGCTGTCCTCGAAAATATTATTCTCCAGCACATTCACCCAGCCTGTGCTCCTGATATTATCTGCTTTGACTGATATCTCATACAGCTTGCCGGGAGTGATACCGAAGTCCTTTGCAGCTCTGACAAGGTCGGTGATATGGTAAGTACACTCTTTTGTTTCGCTCTCCACAGTCTCATCGCTGCAGATATGGAATATATCGAAAAAGGTCATGGAGTTCTGTCTTTCCCTCTCAACGATATATTTTTCGCCGTCCAGTTCCAGAGTGCCTGCATAATATGAAAAATAGGCACCGGCATAAGCGCTTTCGGACATTTCCCAGAAGCTTATGACCGTATCCGGATCATGCAGCACTGCCCTTGCGCAGACCTGTATATTGTTTTTAAAGACGCCCTGTATACCGTTGTCGCTTTCATCTCTTTCATATTTATAGCTTATGCAGTAATTGCTGCCGAGGATATCCGTATCGTCGTCATACCGTTTTCCTGCCAGCGCAATGACCTCTTCATTGAAAGAAAGATCAGCCGAAAACGTACCGTCCTTACCCGGAGTAACGGACGGAGTATGGGTAATTATCGCAGAGGGGTGCTTAATGGTCATCATTTCATAAAAATACCCGTCAGCCTCCCTCGTTATCGTATTTTCACCGTCAGTGTATTCTATCTTTGCGTATTTGTCCTCTTCCGCAGCCTCTCCCGCTTCAGCGGCAGAAACCGACGGTACACAGGTAAATGCCATGAAAAGTGCCATGGCAGCAGATAATGCCCTTTTAAGTCTCATGCTGATCCCTCCTTAAAGATCCAAAGACAAGGTTTCACGTTTCCATCAAGCACATTATACCAAAAGCCTGTGTGATAATCAAGCCATATATTGCGCAAAATCGGCAGAAAAAAGCAGCCGTGAAAAGACACGGCTGCTACTGCATTCTGTAAAACTGGGCGCATGAGATATACTTTCCGGAAAAAGCGGTACCCTCATTTCTGTCAAAGAGCATTCTGCATATATTGAGGATAGTGCTGTATTTTTTTGTATTTCGCGCGTTTATGCACTTGCTGAATTCCACCGCCATATTGTATGGGATACGGACTTCGTCAAGGTATGACAGCGCTTCATTCAGAAGATGGGAGCTGTGCGGATCGTCGGTTATCCTTATGAGCAGCGCGGCGGCGGCTTTTATGATACGGTTTTCCGCACGGTCTGAAGTAAAAACATCGTGCCGCACATATATACGCTCTCTGTGGACAAGATTGCGGCGTATATTCTCGGAGAACATTATAGTTCCCTGAACTGATTTCAGATTCTCCTCACGGCTCGTATAGGTGGAGAGGACGCCGCTTTTGATTATCTTAATAGTCTCGCCTGCGAAAACGGATATGAAATACTCCATGAAGTTCCTGTCGGGATCAAAGCCTGACGGACTGAAGGTATAACCGCACCGCCTGCAGAACTCGGTGCAGAGTTCCTTTCTCGCTTCCGCGGTGCCGCCTTTGCTTCGGGGCAGTATCTCAACGAGAGTCCCGTCAGTGAGACTTGCGAATCCGCAGTAATCTCCTGCCATGAAGTATTTAGCGCCCTTCCCCTGACTGACAGTGACGGCTTCCCTGCCCTCAGCGGCGCAGACCTCGGCGAACTCGCCGAGCATTTTTGAAAGCTCGCCGTTATCGCCTGAAATATCCGCTATCTTTTCATTTGCGGATACGCAAAATTGTCTTGTATACATTGTATTCTCCGTTCATCAGGAAGTATCACTGTATATGTTTATGAAATGCTCCTTGTTCCAGTTTTTCGGATTGCCGAGACGGTACAGCTTCTGTCCCGAATCGAACTGCTTGATATACTTAGGAGCAATGCA
The DNA here is from genome assembly GCF_016287535.1 of Ruminococcus sp. GTDB lineage: Bacteria > Bacillota > Clostridia > Oscillospirales > Ruminococcaceae > Ruminococcus. The sequence continues at coordinate 28,232 of NZ_JAEFAJ010000034.1, read as the reverse complement.
CTCTATGAAGGAATTGTCGTCATTCAGCACAAGCCTGATCCTTTCATAGTCGTCAAAGAAGTATTCCTGCAAAAGCGGGATTATCTTCGTGGAAAAAACCTCTCTCAGCTCGGCTATGCTTTTGATACAACCGTTGTTATTCATGAAATACGCGTGACCGATAGCGTGTTCGCGGTCATAGTAATATTCGATACGCTCATTAAGCGCGGTAAGCAGCTCGCAGAGATCAACGCCGTCGCAGTCTCCGAGCAGTGACGGCTGAGGCATCATCTCAATGAAATCAAATCTTCTTCTGAGAGCGGTATCGAGCATTGCGATGGAACGGTCAGCGGTATTCATTGTACCGAGGATATAAAGGTTGGGAGGAACAGCAAACTCGGTCTGCGAATACGGAAGTATAACTGAAGTACCGCGTTTCGATTCCTCGATAAGAGTGATGAGTTCACCGAATATCCTTGAGATGTTTCCGCGGTTGATCTCGTCTATGATTATAACATAGCTCATATGCGGGCTCTTTGAAGCCTTCTCGCAAAGCGCCTTGAAAACGCCGTTGTACGGACGGTAAATGACCGTGGTATCAGCGTGGGCGATATTTGTGTCGTTGCCGAATCTGTCAACTACGACTGGACGGATACCCTCAACAAATTCCTCATAGCTCAGCGACTGATGGAATGTCGTGAACTTTATCTGACCGCAGGAAGCGTATTTAGTGTATCTCTCCCTTACGGAAGCATAGGGCTCGCCTGCGGATATTTTCTCGCCTTCGATCAGCTCAACGGCATACCTCACCACGTTATAGGTCTTACCGGTTCCGGGAGGTCCATAGAGTATCTGATTCAGCGGAGCATCGGACTTTTTGCGCGGAACATCTGATTTTTGGGGAGCGGGCTCCGGTTTTGTGAGCACAGGCTCCGGTTCCTTTACCGGTTCCGGCTTCTTTTCAGGCTTTATCTCCGGCTCAGACTTACCCTGCTGGACCGGATCGAACTGAGCATTGAACAGCTTCCATGACATAATGTCAAAGACTTTCGTGTTTCTGAATTTGAAGTTGGTATTGCGGAAATCCAGTATCTTGCGGCAGTTGCTTATGTAATACGTAACATCGTCGGGTTTCTTCAGTTCGATATCCAGAGACCTGTAAACGATATTATCGGTGACGCTTTCGCAAAGTATAGGGAAGGTAAATGGTTTGAGGCAGTGAAGTATCCTTGACATGGCAAATACGGGCATTCCCGAATCCTTCAGCTGTGAATGTATCATTTTCTGAGCCGTATCCAGAAGCTTGTTGTCATTTTCAAGTCCTGCGAGATTGATGCACATCTTGAAAAAGAACTGGATAGCTTCGTCCTTCTCGGCGATAAGCGACTCCCTGAACGAAAACTGAGTTGTAAGGAAGTCAAGTTCACGCTTTTCAATGACATGATTGAAAAGCATTCTCGAACTCCTGCTCCATATCTTGTCGAGGTTTGAATCGAGCATAAGCTTGTCTATGTGAAGCAAATGACTGTTCTGAATATGGAGCTTCCGTTCGCTTTTATCGTTTTTCCATATACCGAGGGACAGATAATACAGCAGGTCAAGGTCCTTGTAATTGATTATCGTGGTCTTTCTGAGCTTTGCATAGCATTCCACCGCTTCACGCACAGAGCGGTATGTTCCGTCAAATTCCTCAGGCTGTATCTCATTTTTATGTTTTAACTCTTCAATAATCATCTTTTTATCCATGGCGCACTACTACCTTTCCGAGAATATCCTACCATAATTGTATCATGTTCACAGACAAACGTCAACAGAATTGACAGTTTTTTACACATTATTTACAAAGAAATACAGTTTTTATGGCTGAATTAATTATTTTAGCGGAAAGGAGGAGCCGATACCGGCAGCAAAAAAAGCTCCCGTTAAATGCGGCACTTATATAGAAATTTATAGTTATTACTCGGGGAAAACCTTTCTGAGGAAAGGTTCTTCCCCGAACCCCTTTCCAAAGACTTTTAGCTGATTTTTTCTATAATAAAGCCCCTTTGCAGCAAAAACAAAGGGGCAAATTTACTTGTGGGCTTCATTATAGAAAAAATGAAATAACGGTCATGAAAGAAGTATGAGAAAAATCTTCTTCCAAAGTATCTACCTCAATAATAGTTATAAAAGCTTCTAAATAAGTATCACACTTAACAAGAAGCTTTTTGATACAGTTACTGTAACACCAGCACTCCTATTGTGAGGTAGGCGGCAAACACCGTCCACAGCAGGTAAGGAATATTCAGGTAAGCGGCTTTTTTATCGATACGGTAAAACGATATCATCATTGCGGTTATGAGTATGAGCATAACTATCACAACAGCCGCCGCGCCGCTTAAAGACTTCAGCCCGAAAAACACAGGCGTCCACAGGAAATTTGCAAAAAGCTGGAGCCCGTACAGAAGCAGAGCTGTTTTTCGCCCGGCTTTATTGCTGCCGGATATCAGATACGCCGAAACGCCCATAAGCGCGTACAATATGCTCCATACCACCGGGAAAAGCCAGCCGGGCGGCGCAAGCGGAGGCTGTTCGAGAGACTGATAGAAGGCGGAAAAGCTTCCTCCCGCAAACAGCGCAGAAAAAGCTCCCACAAGCTCTGTTCCGACTACCCATAAAATAAGGTCAGTCCATTTTATCTTCATATTTCATCACCCTTTCGGTATAGTATATGAAGAAAAAGGCGTATCTATTCAGATACTGTCAGACAAAGCGATATATCAGCACAACTTGACAGCTCCGCATTTTAATGATAAATTATAATATGCAGCTCATAACAGCTCTCTGAAAAAATTTTTTCAGATTTTTTGTGACACTTTGGCTTCGGCACATGAATGTTGTTAATGAAAGCACACATCCATGGAACACTTTCATAATACCGGGAGGATAAAACATGACGGGCAAGGAATACTGCGCACTGTACAAAAAGTCGTGCGACAAGGCTTATGACGCCCTGTTTGAGAACTATTGCAGCTATGTATATACCATAGTCTACAACAAACTTCGCAGCATAGCTTCAAGAGAAGATATTGAGGAATGTGTCAGCGACATATTCGCAAATATATTTTTCGGATATGATACCGCAAGCGACTATAACGGCGACATGAAAGCCTATATAGGTACTGTGGCAAAGCGCCGCGCTATAAACGCTTTCAACAGCCTTACCGCGAAAAGCAGCTACTTTTCAGACGCAGCAGAAGAGGAACTCGAAACCATCGGCGCTCAGACCGATATCGAAGCAGATTCCGACGCGGCGGAAACACGCAGTATTCTTTTAAGCAAGATAACCGAGCTCGGCGAACCCGATTCTACAATTATCCTACAGAAATACTATTACGACCGATCATCTTCAGAAATAGCTGAGCAGCTTTCAATGAAGGCCTCAACTGTAAGAATGAGAGCAGCAAGAGCCCTTGAAAAGCTAAAGATCACACTGGCTTCTGCCGGTATCACACTATAAGGAGATGCGGACATGAAAACAAATCGTGAATTTGATATGCTTGAAAATGCAGACGACAAAACACTGGAGCTCCTTTCGGAAGTCCCTGTGCTCACAAAAGAAGAAAAAGAGAGGATGCTGGCTATGAGTAAGAAAAAGCTGGACAAAATGAACAGAGAAAGTAATATAAACTTCAACAACAAGGAATACGAGGTAAGCGGCGTTGAGCGCTACCACAGACCAAAATGGCACAGGATAGCCACAGTTGCAGCCTGTATGCTCCTTATAGGCGGTATCGGCGGTACGATCCATACACTGAGCAGAAACAAAGCCAACATAAATATCAACGATCCGCTTGCAAGTTCACCTTCCGCAACGGTCGCATCGACCCGGTCCATAGAGGAAACTTGCATCAAGGCAGCTGATAGTCTTCTGGCGCAATACAGTTTTGTTATGGGGTTGTCATACGGTATTCCCGAAAATATGAAGCTTGACGAAAACGACACCCAGAGCGTTGAGGACTACGACGGCTCAACAGTGACCTATTACAGAGTCGCGGATATATTCAGTTCTGTAGATGAACTGAACGGATACCTTGAAACTATAATGACAGGAAACATCCTTAACGACTATACAGCTTTACTGACACGCTATCTCGGACAGGAACCGCGCTTCAAGGAGATCGACGGCAAGCTCTATTTCAGAAAGGGCAGCGGCTCCTTACCTGAATACAATGATTACACAATAGAGAACTATGACGATAGCACCAACAGTTTTGATATAGTTGTTGTTAACGAACGTCTTATATCCAAAGAAACAGAAGTTTTTCATGTCGTTCTCGAAAATGGTCTGTGGAAACTTGAAAGCTACAGAATAGAAACCGAAACAGCGGATAAGGATGCTTCCAAGTTTGAAAAAACAGAGGCTTTACAGCTCTTAACAAGTCTTGAGCTTGTAGATGATTTAATGGCAGGAGGCACTTACACATCGGTCGACAAAGACGACAGTTTGGAATTCCAGGCACCCGACGGCAGTTATACAGTTATATACAACAAGTTCGTATCAGGCGGGATACTGGATCTTAATAATTTAAAGGAAATGGTCAAGAGCACTGTCACCGAGCCAGTACTCAGCAAGTCCTACAGCTATATCTACGAGGATGAGATAAACGATCTTCCTATGTTCAAGGAAGTTGACGGAAAACTCTATATGCGCGACAACGCAAGAGGAAGCCGCTTCAGCTTCACAGGCGATCCCGAACTTATAAAAACGAGCGACAAGTCATATGAGATAATCACAGACAATGAAGTCCCCGGAGGAAAAGAAAAGGTAAAGATCACCGCTGTTTACGAAGACGGCAGCTGGAAGGTAAGCGATTTCGGATACCCCGATGACGAACAGCCCACAACAAGCAATGTAGGCATTTCAGACAGCGAGCTCTTGAACGCCGCAAAGGAAGCTCCGAATATGGTGAACGATGTGCTGAATGTTGAGAACGGAACTGTTGAGATAGACGAGAGCGATCATCTCGACAATGACACAATATATAATTACTGCGGAATGACCAATCCCGGCAATATCTTCTATGCAAGAGTTTCAGACGCACGTTTTTCAAGCATCGATGATATTAAAAACTATATCTCTGACCTCACGACCGGCGGATTAAGAGACGCCCTGATAAAAGTATGCGCAGAAAACGGTACCACGGCAGGATTCCCTGTTTACATTGAGAATAATGAGAACGGAAAGCTCTACAGCCGCATTTCAAGATACGGCGGCTTCGAGTTCAGAGATGACGCAATAATAACAGAATCAACAGATACAACAGCTACAGTCAGTGTATCCTTCAAGGAAGAAGCAATGGGCGGAATGCTTATCCACCTAAAGCTTGAAGACGGCAAATGGAAGATCTCCGGCTACGATTATGTATAACACATATGAGAAAGCCCCCTTTTTCAAAAGGGGGCTTTCTTAATATCTCATATAAAAAATTCTATATAATTATCGCACCTGCTCCGGGGCTGAATATATACGTGACCTCTGCTGAGAAGTCTTTTTTCGTTATATTGCTTCTTATTGTTTATTAACGCTTTCGATATACTTATTTTCTGCGTCCCACTGGTAAAGGCCCGTATTTACCATTATCTGCAGATTGTCCTTTGTTATGACTGTAGGAACGAGCAGATATGACTGAACATATTTTACTCCGTTATTGTAGGATTCGCTGTCGTATTTGACATCAACCGCAAGCGATTCCACAAGCTTTCCTGTAGGCACCTCGTCATTCAGCAGCCTCTTGCTCACCTCAAACGCAACACTCGCTTCGTCGCGGACGTTCTTGAAAACAGTCATGGACTGCTTACCGTCAACGAGTTTTTTCAGGTTCTCGTTATCGCCGTCCTGACCTGTTATGACAGGGACGTTTTTGAGTTTATAGCTTTCCTCTATTGCTTCCTCGACACCAAGGGCAGTCGAATCGTTGGCGCAGAGAACAGCGTCGAGCTTGGCGCCTGAAAAGTAAGCAGACAGACGTCTGGTCATTTCAGTCTTGGCGTTTTCCGTGCTCCAGTCCTTTGTCGCAGTCTTCTCGAATGTAGTCTTTCCGGAAGGCGACACCAGTTTTCCTGAATTTATGTACTTTTTCAGTGCTTCATAAGCGCCGTCAAAGAAGAAACGGGCATTGTTATCGGCAGAATCGCCTGAAATGAATTCAATATTAAAAGGCCCTTTAGCGTTTTCAAGGTCGAGGGCGTCGCGGACGAATTCGCCCTGCATTCTTCCTACCTCGCTGTTATCAAAAGAGATATAGTAGGTAACGGCATTGGTATTCATGATAAGGCGGTCATAGGCAACAACAGGTATTTCCTTTGCTTTAGCCTCTTCAAGTGACTTGGTAAGGGTACTGCTGTCAACGGCGGCAATAAGAAGAAGGTCAACTCCTTCATTGAGCATACCGAGGATATCGTTATTCTGACGTGTGGAATCATTATCAGAATATATGAGCTTTACCTCATAGCCGTCCTTTTCAAACAGTGATCTCAGATAATCTCCGTCGGAATTCCATCTTTCGAGCTTAGCTGAGGGCATTGCGATACCGACCGTCTTTTTCCCCGAACCATCTTTTTTCTCTGTACCTTTCTTTGTTCCACAGGCTGCCAGGCTGCCCAGCATTACCAGCGACAGCATTGCAGCGATCATTTTTCTCATTCTGTATTCCTCCTTACTTCAGACCGTGCGGCGGTCCTGGACCCGAACTGTGTCCGGGAAGCGCATATTGTGATAAAAGAAGATTTGCGCTTTGAAACTTTTAATTATCCCCGTAAATATATTTCTGTATTGTATTATACTTTAATTGAATTAACGTGTCAACACATTTTGCAATACTTTTCCAACAAAATGTATAAAAACCTACTAATTTTACAAGATTTAATATTAAAATAGCTGTCTGATATAGTGATTTTCACTTATTCTCACCAGTTCCGGGATTTGGCTGTACAAAATGGTATATATTGATTTTATAGACCTATTGTGATATAATACTTTTAATATATACACATCAAAGACTAAAAATTAAGGAGAGTTAAAGTGATTCTTTTAACAGCTCAGAATATCTCAAAGATCTACATGGAAAGAAAGGTCCTTGACGATGTTTCGTTCTTCCTGAACGAAGGCGACAAGGTAGGTATCATCGGCATAAACGGCACAGGCAAGTCCACCCTGCTCCGTATACTCGCAGGAGCTGACGAGCCGGACAGCGGCGAGGTCATACGCACAAACGGGATAAGGATATCCTACCTTCCGCAGATACCCGAATTCGACGATCACGGAAGTGTTCTCGGACAGGTGCTCGCGCATCTTCCAAAAGACCTTATGCAGTCAAAGGAGTACGAAGCACGTTCCATTCTTGACAAGCTCGGACTTCCGGACTGTGACCGTGATATCAGTACGCTCTCCGGCGGAGAAAAAAGACGGGCAGGCATTGCCGCCGCGCTGATACAGCCCAGCGATGTGCTTCTCCTCGACGAGCCCACCAACCACATCGACAACGAAACAGCCCAGCTCCTCGAAGACCTGCTGCTGCGCTACCGCGGCGCAATAGTCATGGTGACCCACGACAGATACTTCCTTAATAAGATATGCGGAAAGATCGCGGAAGTTGACAAGGGCAGGGTCTATGTGAGCGACGGCAACTACAGCGAATACCTGCTCCGAAAAGCTCAGCGCGAAGCCGACGAGGCAGCTGCCGAGCGCAAAAACAAGTCTCTGTACCGCCGCGAGCTTGAATGGATAAGCAGGGGAGCACGTGCAAGAGGTACAAAATCAAAGGACAGGATAGAGCGCTTTGAAGCTCTAAAAAACCGTGATATCCCCGCAGAGACCGAAAAGCTGAAGCTTCAGTCAGTTTCGTCGCGTCTCGGCAAAAAGACGGTAGAAATAGAAAATATCAGCAAATCCATAGACGGCAGACCGCTTATCACCGATTTTTCCTACATAATATCACGTGACGCAAGGATAGGTATAGTCGGTCACAACGGCGCGGGAAAAAGCACCTTCCTGAAAATGCTGATGGGACAAGTACAGCCGGACAGCGGCAGGATAGTTTTCGGAGACACGGTAAATATCGGCTATTTCTCACAGGAATGCGAGACAATGGATCCGTCGCTCCGCGTTATAGAGTATATCCGTGAGACCGCCGACAGAGTGCAGACTCCTGACGGCACGGTAACGGCTGCCCAGATGCTGGAGCGTTTCCTGTTCACTCCCGAACTGCAGTGGAACCGCATAGAAAAGCTCTCCGGCGGCGAAAGGAAAAGGCTTTATCTCCTGAAGATACTCATGACTGCTCCAAATATACTCCTGCTCGACGAGCCTACGAATGATCTTGACATCGCCACCCTTACGATACTTGAGGACTATCTCGAAAACTTCAGCGGTGCCGTGATAGCAGTCTCCCACGACAGGTACTTCCTTGACAAGATGGCAGAAGAAATATTCGAGTTCAGGGACGGTCAGTGTACGCGGTACAACGGCAACTATACCGACTACGCTGAAAAAGCCCTGACAGAGAGCGCTCCCGCAGACAAGCCGAAAAAGAAGACTGAGAAAAAGGAACGCACATATACAGGCAAGACAAAACTAAGATTTTCATTCAAGGAGCAGCGTGAATATGACACCATAGACGATGATATCGCCGCTCTCGAACAGGATATCGCATCTGCCGAAAAGGAGATCGCCGCGAATTCATCGGATTATGTAAAACTACAGGAGCTCTCTGACAGAAAGGAGCTCCTTGAACAGCAGCTCTCCGAAAAAATGGAGCGCTGGGTATACCTCAACGACCTTGCGGAACGCATCGAAAAAGGCGAAATGGTATGAGCCTCGCATAAAATGCAATAAAGCTTACAGGACTTTTACTCTCAAACTCTGATATGAACTCCGACAGAGAGACAGGTATAGCTGACGCTGTGCTCCTGCAAAGCCAGCTGCTTGGCAGGGATACTTAAAGTCGGAGCGGCTTTGCCGCTTATATACGAGGTCACCCATAAACACGGAAGTATAACTTTCAGGCGGATATTAAAACGCATTTCATAACAGGGGCGTAATCAAATAAGATTCAATGCAAAACAGTTGAATACTGAAAAATTATTTTTTCAGATCCCATGTTTTGTACAGAAAAGAAAAACCGGTATTGTACATTACTTATCAATACCGGCTTTATTTATTATTGTCTGTGGAATATACTGCCTGTCCCATGTTTTTGCCCTGATATCATTGATTTCCTGAATACATTATATAGCTGGGATATAACATTTCAACGCGGCAGATAACACTTTAGGCAATATGTATTGACTTTTGGCATAGTTTTGATATATAATAAAGGTTATCAGACAGGGAAACATTATAAAAAGCCAATGAAGGAGCCAAACTATGAATAAACTGCTTGATGCAATTATGAGCAAGCTCCTGCAGCGCGGATTCGCAACCGATGAAAACGCTGAGATCGTCCGTTACGGACTTGAGCTTATCATAATGAAGACAATTATCACCTCAGCAATGATAGCTATGGCCATAGCTATGAACAGCGTACCGGAGGTACTGGTTTTCATGGCTGTATATTCGGTTCTTCGCAGCAACTGCGGAGGCTATCATTCAAGATCGCGTATCGCCTGCTTTTTCTCGTCTTTAATCATACTCACAGCAGTAATAGCCGCGGTAAAACTAATACACTGCAGAGGGGATGTATTCTGTATAGCCGCATTCCTCTGCACAGGTCTGGCGCTTATTATAGCGCTTGCCCCCGTTGACACGCAAACGAAGCCCTTCGACTCCGTGGAACGTGTCGTTTTCAGAAAGCGGTCTCTTATCACAGCTTTTATTGTACTATTCATATCAGCATCACTTGCACTACTCGGACTGCATAAACTTGCACTGTCAGCTTCCTGCGCGATACTTATTACCGGTATCATGCTCGCAGCAGGCAGGCTCACCAATAAAAAAGGAGCGGTCACATGATAAAAATCGCAATCTGCGATGACGACAAATCGGTCATAGCTTCGATCAAAGAAGCAATCACCGATTTCGGCGCCTCCAACTCAGTTGAATTTGAGATACACAGCTTCAGCAGCGGTGAAAGACTGGTGGAGAGCGAACTCTGCTATGATCTGATATTCCTCGATATCGAAATGAGCGGTATCGATGGAATTAAAACCGCAAAACTCATACGTCCCACCGCAAGACGTTCGAGGATCGTATATGTAACGAATCACTCGGAGCTTGCACTGCAAAGCTATTCCGTACACCCCTTCGACTTCGTGGTGAAGCCGTTCAAAAAAGAACGCATCACCCATGTGCTTCAGGAGCTTATGAAGTATCTCGCCGATACTGCAAAGCCGGAGTCAGTGATACAGCTGAAGGGCATGGACGGTCCTCTTCTGCTCAACCTGAATAATATATATGTATTTGAGTATACCGGAAACAGAAGGATAACAGTATACACCAAATCGGAAACATACTGCATAAAGGGCAGCCTTTCCGAAATAATGTCGCTCATCGACTCAGAAAGCTTTACTTCCCCCCACAAAAGCTTCATAGTAAATATGGAACACATCGATAAACTAACAGGATTCACTCTATATACTACCAACGGATTAGAAATACCTATCGCGCAAAAGAAACTGAAAGATTTTCACAACGAATTCAGCCGATTTATCAAAAACTATATCAAACAGGAGTAAAACATGATTCTTTATCTGGTCAATCTGGCTTCCGCCATAGCTACATTTACATTTGCGATAATAGCATTTGAAAAGCTTTTTTCCGAAAAACACACGCCTCTTTTTATAAGGATATTATTTCTGCTGACTGTATCTCCCGTAAAAGCGTTCTTACAGAAATTCAGTCAGGAACACAGTGTGCCGTGGATCAATCCTATCATAACCTTCCTGCTTCTGTTCTTACTGGCGACGATATTCAATAAAAACCCCTCTCTGCGAGTGGCGGTATATGTTCTTGCCTTCATAACCATAATGGCCATTGTAGAAGTTCTCACCAGCAACATACTCGGTTCCATACTGGATGTTGACACAAAGGTGTTCGTCGATAATGAAGTATTCATGGCAGGAGCAAACCTTTTTGAATGGATCATAATGCTTGTGATAACCAAAGCATTTATAACGATAGTAACGGAAAAGGGCCTTTACAACGTCCGCACCAATGAGCTTATAATGTTCATGGTGCTTATACTCGGAGAGATCATTCTCCTGAGCCTGTTCCACGATTTCTTCGTAAAATCCGAATCAAAGTATGAAATAATCATAATCCTTTCCGTTATTTTCGTATTTGACCTGTACCTTACATATGTACTGCGCAGGATATCACAGAGCTACAGAATGGAAAAGGAGCTTGACCTGCTCACGCAGCAGTCACAGCTTCAGCTCAACGCCTACAAGGTGCTGAATGAGAAATATACAGCTTCGAGGCACGTTATCCATGATGTAAAAAAACATCTCGCTTCTCTTGACGGTCTCATAAACGACAACAATATCGAGGAAGCAAAGCACTACAAGGAGCTCCTCACTTCAGAGCTGGACAAGCTCATGCCGAGATTTGAGTGCGATAACGCTATTCTCACAGTTGTTGTCAACAACAAGATGGAAGCCGCCGACAAACTGAAAATAGACTTTCAGGTGGATTCGGAGTATACAAATATCGACTTCATATCAAATCTCGATATCACCGCTATCTTCTCCAATCTCCTCGACAACGCCTTTGAAGCCTGTTCGGAGCTTCCGGAAAAAAACCGCCATGTATCCCTTTCAATAAAGCGCCACAACCATTTCGTTTTCATTCTACTCGAAAATACCTGCGGAAAGGTCATTTCCAGCAGCGAGAACAAATATCTCAGCACCAAAAAGAACCATCAGGGCATAGGTATGTCGAACATAAAAAACGCCTGCAAGAAGTACGATGGCAGCTTCAACGCACATACCGAAAACGGACATTTCATAACAGAAGTCCTTATCCCGATACCCGATTATGCGCTTTAAACAAAACCGGCTGTATAACAGCCGGTTTTTTATTCGTTTCGGACTAAAAATGCAAATAGCCGGCGTTTAGTGCAAACTTATTGACTTTTCGGAATTTATAAATATAATAATACTTAGGCGTCGTCCAGAAAGTGCCCGCACAATCATTCATAAAGGAGGAATCTCATTTTTATGAAGAAAACTCGGCACGCTGTCACGGACATTATAATGAAAACTATCGTAGCAAAATCAGTAAAGGTAGCAGAGCAGAGTGCAAATTCCGCGTGTTTCTTTTTACACAACCAGCCTGTTCCCCCAAAAGATCTAAAAAAACTCAGAAAATTCTAACTACTAAGATCAGCAAGTTTTAACGACTATAGTTTACATAAGAAAAGCCTAACCTCTATCCATAACAATACTCAAAACTAAAAACACTGAAATGCCGATTAACTGATGCGTATTTGTTATCTGATACGTTGAAAACAAATGATCTTACCATTACTGATGAAGTGACTGTAACATTTAATCCAACTAATTTCCCCAACTGACGCTGTAATTTTTCTGCCACACGATCAGACGGACAGACAAATGATCGCGCAGTCACTTTCTGGCGGCCAACCTAAAATGCGGGCATATGATCCAGCAGCTGCGATCATAAAGCCTGAACGCTTGATCGAAACCACATCTTCTCTAATACATCATATCCAAAAAAGCGGAAGTGGAATACTGCCGGAGCTTTTTCCGGCAGATCCCTCTTTCGTCCCCCCCCAAAAAACCTTGATGATGATCATTCGTATGGAAATACTAAATCGGAACAAACAATGAACATATGACGCTTTCAGATCTCTCTTAAAAAAACCATCTCTAAAAAAACGCTTGAAAGAAAAAATAGCAATTCAGAATTTCCATTCAGTTGCTTGTTTCGCAGTAAATCATACAGTGATTTTTCATAAAAGGGAGTTCCGCTTCAGCTCCCGGAGCAAAGGAGTCCATTCCTGTCAGAATGGTCTCCTTTGCTTTTTATTTGTATATAAAAACTATTTCACCTTACGCACACTCTGCTGTCACAGTTTTATCACTTTAATATCTTGACTTTTTTCACGGTAAATGATAAAATATTATCTGTTTAGTACTGTGATAATGCGGAATACGCTGCATTAAACAAATCGGTGCTAACGGATATTGGAGGAAAAACATGAAACATTATCTTGAATCCACTGAATCGGTCCTTAAAGAAGTTGAAAGCTCAGCTTCCGGACTTACCGCAGAAGAGGCTGCAAAGCGTCTTGAAAAGGTAGGTCAGAACAAGCTCGACGAACCGCCCAAGCCCACTCTGCTGGCAAGGTTCATAGAACAGTTCAAGAACCCTATGATAATCGTTCTTATCGTGGCAGCTGTTATATCTGCCATAACGGGTATCATTTCAGAGGGCAAGCTCGACGCGGATGTGTTCATAATCATGTTCGTAGTCATCGCAAACGCAGTTCTCGGCGTATATCAGGAAAATAAAGCAGAATCCGCTATCGAAGCCCTGCAGGCTATGAGCGCCGCGCAGAGCAAGGTATATCGCTCCGGCGAAATGATAGTAATACCCAGTTCGGAACTCGTCCCCGGCGACGTTATTGCTCTTGAGGCAGGCGACAATGTACCTGCTGACTGCCGTATAATCGAAGCCGCTGCACTCAAAGCAGAGGAATCCGCGCTGACAGGCGAGAGCGTTCCCTCGGAAAAGGACAGCGATATCCTCACAGGTGAGGAAGTGCCTCTCGGCGACAGAAAGAATATGCTCTACATGGGAAGCAGTATCGCCTACGGCCGTGCTGAGGCTGTAGTTGTCGCAACAGGCATGGAGACCGAAATGGGCAAGATCGCAGGCGCTATCGCAAATGCCGACGACGATGAGACTCCTCTCCAGAAGAGCCTCGACCAGCTCAGTAAGATACTTTCCATCGCGGTTCTTGTTATCTGCGTTATAATACTCGGAATAAACGTATTGCAGATGCTCGTAAAAGAGGGCGTGATAACTCTGCCGGGCTTCCTCAGCTCCTTCATGATAGCTGTAAGCCTTGCGGTCGCTGCTATCCCTGAGGGACTTGCAGCAGTCGTTACAGTCGTTCTTTCCATAGGCGTTACCAATATGTCCAAGCGCGGAGCTATCATACGCAGACTTACCGCCGTTGAGGCTCTCGGCTGCGCACAGGTAATATGCTCCGACAAGACAGGTACTCTCACACAGAACAAGATGACAGTTGTCCGTGAGAACACAGAGGACAAGGAGCTCCTTGCAAGGGCTATGGCGCTCTGCTGTGACGCTGTGCTCAACTCCGACGATACAGTAGCAGGCGAGCCTACAGAGGCTGCTCTCGTCGCTTACGCACACAAATGCGGACTTAAAAAGTACGAGCTGGAGGCTGCGACTCCAAGAGTTGCGGAAGCTCCCTTCGACTCAATGAGAAAAATGATGTCTACGGTCCACAGGACCGATAACGGCTATATCCAGTACACAAAGGGCGCTCCCGACGAGGTGCTGAAAAACTGCACACATATGTTCAAGGAGGGCGGCGTCCGCATAATGACAGAGTCCGACAGGCTTGAGATACTCCGCAGAAACAAGGAAATGGCGGATCAGGCGCTCAGAGTTCTTCTTGCGGCTTACCGCGAGTACGACGAGCTCCCCTCTGATACTTCGCCTGAGGGACTTGAACACGACCTTATATACATAGGCATGACAGGTATGATAGACCCTGTACGTCCCGAAGTAAAGGACGCTATAGGTCTCTGCCGCACAGCCGGCATACGTCCTGTTATGATAACAGGCGACCACAGGGATACAGCAGTTGCTATCGCCAAGGAGCTTGGCATACTGGGCGAGGGTCAGCAGGCTCTCACAGGCGCGGAGCTCTCAAAGATACCCGATGACGAGTTCAACGCCCACGTTGAGGACTACAGCGTATACGCAAGAGTTCAGCCCGAACACAAGGTGCGTATAGTAAACGCATGGCGCAAGAAGGGCATGACCACAGCTATGACAGGCGACGGCGTAAACGACGCTCCTTCCATTAAGAGCGCTGATATCGGCGTTGGTATGGGTATCACAGGTACGGACGTTACAAAGAACGTAGCGGACATGGTGCTCACAGACGACAACTTTGCGACTATCGTAGGCGCTGTCGAAGAGGGCAGACGTATCTATGACAATATCCGCAAGGCTATACAGTTCCTGCTTTCAAGCAACCTCAGCGAAGTGCTCTGCATACTTGCGGCTACATTCTTCATCGGTGAGGGCAGGAGCATATTCAGTCCTGTACACCTGTTATGGATAAACCTCATCTCGGACTGCTTCCCGGCAATAGCTCTTGGCATGGAGCCTGCCGAGCAGGGTATCATGTCACGCAAGCCAAGAAGCAGCAATTCACACATATTCTCTGACGGTCTCGGCATAAATCTGCTTTGGCAGGGCGCTGTGATCGCAGTTCTCACACTTGTTTCCTACTTCATCGGAGCACAGACCTCTCCTGAGGCTGGCACAACAATGGCATTCATTACGCTCTGCGTATGTGAAATGCTCCACGCATGGGACATGAGGAGCTTAAAGGGCTCAGTATTCACAATGAAGAGCAGGAATATAGTTCTTATCGGAGCTATAGCGCTCTCAGCGCTCCTGACGATACCGGTACTTTTCATACCTTCACTCAGAACAATGTTCTCACTTGAAGCTCTCACAGGTGCAAATTACCTCTGGGCATTCCTTGCAGGTGCCTGCATAGTACCTATCGTTGAGATAGTAAAGTGCTTCCAGCGTGCGGCTGACAAAAAATAATTGTAGGGGCAGATATTATCCGCCCGATAAAAATAAACAACAATGCGGGGCGATGTGGACATCGCCCCCTACATTTTTATTCGTCCGCGTCAGCGAACACATATAATTCCTAATTCCGCTTTCCGAATTCCTAATTTATAACGAGGTGTTACCATGAGACTGAGACCATACATACCAAGCCACGACTTCGACGCAATAAAAGACTGGGTAACAGACGAACGCACCCATGCAATGTGGAGCGCTAAACACGCTCCGTTTCCCCTTGAAAAGAATGTCTTTGACGAATTTCTTGCTGATATGTACATAAAACACGGAGACTGCCCCTTTGTAGCGACTACCGACGACGGAAAGGTCGTGGGCTTTATATGCGTTTCCATAAACTATGAGACAAACGAGGCTATGCTGGCTTTCGTTATCATAGACCCTGCACAGCGGGACAAAGGCTATGGCAGGGAAATGATACAGCTTGCCGCAAAATACTGCTTTGAGATACTGAAAGCGGACGCTGTACAGCTCAACGTCTTTACCGTGAACGAAAGAGCCCGCAAGTGCTATGAGAGCGCCGGCTTTACCGAAAGGCGCACAGAAGAAAACGCATTCCCCTACGGCAATGAAATGTGGGGCAGATGCAATATGGTAATAACCAAACAGTAAAACCAAAAGCGGCACAGCTGACTATCAGCTGCGCCGCTTTTTCCAAATTCCAATTCCCCTGTCTGTATTATTTTGTTCCGTCAACAAGATAGATGAACTTAACGCTGCCGTCCATGTCATCTGAGATACCGGAGAAGCTGTTGTACTCCCTCGAAGCCTCTCTGAGCGCTCTGAGATTGTCAACGAGCTGAGGCAGCTTTTCATCGACTGCTCCTGTAATAACGGAGATACCCTCGTCGTTGAATTTTATCATGCCGTCTCTGAGCTCCTTTGCACCGCTTTCAAGTCTGCTCACGCCGTCCGCAAGAGCCGTACCGCCTGTCTTTAACTGTCCGATGCCGCTGTAAAGCTCACCTGTGCCGCCGTAAAGCTTAGCCGCACCGCCGCTAAGGAGCTTCAGAGAGTCATACAGCGTCTTTGCGCCGCCGCTGAGCTGAGTGCTGCCGCCGCAGAGCTGTGCAAGTCCGCCGTCAAGCTCCTTCGCTCCGCTTGTGAGCTGTCCGAGACCTCCGCCCAGTGTGAGCGAGCCCTGCGAGAGCTGCGCAAGACCACTGTCGAGAGCTGACGCGCCGTCAGACAGCTTATATATACCGCCTGTGAGGTCAAGCGCTCCCGCGGAGAGCTTGCCGAGACCTGCATTCAGGGAAGTGCTGCCGCCGCCCAGCTGTTCTATACCCTTTATGAGAGAATCAAGACCGCCTGTGAGCTTACTGCTGCCGCCTGTGAGCGTACCGATACCGCTGTCAAGAGCAGCCGCGCCTGTACTCAGGTCAGCCGCGCCCTTTGAGAGCTGCTCCGTTGAGCCGTAAAGCTGTCCTGCTCCTGCCGCCAAAGCCCTGCCGCCCTCATCGAGCTTTGCAAGTCCCTGCTGCAATGAAAGCGAGCCGCCCTGTGCGGCTTCAAGACCGCTGCCAAGCTGTCCGAGACCGCCAACCAGCTGCGCAGCTCCTGCTCTGAGAGAAGCCGCTCCGGCACTGAGCTGTCCGCCCTCGTTCATTGAAGCGGATATCTGCTTCTGTCCCTCTATGGTCTGCTGCAATGTACCTATAGCTACAGCAAGCTCCTGTGAGGGAGACTGCTGATAAACAAGCTGCAAAGCCGCCAGAGCCTGCTCGTTTGCCGCTATGGTGGTATCCAGTGAAGCTCCTGCAAGCGCTATACCGTCGCCGAGCTGTGAAGCTCCCTCAGTAAGAGAAGCCGCACCTGCTGTCAGACTGTCGGCACCTGTCTTGGCTCCTGTTATACCCTCTGCAAGAGCGTCAGCGCCGCTTTTTACGCTGCCTATGCCTGCGGATACCTGTCCCGCAGATTCGCTGAGCCTTGAAGCTCCCTCGCTGAGAGCAGCCGCTCCCGTGTAGAGCTGTGCGGAACCGTCCTTTACCTGTTTGCTGCCGTCCGCAAGAGCTCCCACGCCGCCTGTAAGGGTATCTGCTCCTGTTTTTAGGGCAGCCGCACCCTCGTTTACCTGCGCAAAGCCTGCCTCAAGAGCGTCCGAGCCCTTCTTTGCGTCGTCTATACCGCCGCTGAGTGCCTCCGCCCCTGCGCTTACCTTTTCTAAGCCCTCAACAAGAGCCGCAGAACCGCTCTTTGCGCTGCCTATACCCTCGGAGAGCTGTACAGCTCCTCCGCTTACCTGTCCGAGACCCTCCGACAGCTTCGCGGAGCCGTCCTTTGCGCTGACCAGTCCCTCCTCGAATTTTCCTGTGGAGCCTGAGAGCGTCTTTGCGCCGTCGGTCAGCTTCTTTGCTCCGTCATCAAGCTCTGCCGCCCCGTTTTTCAGCTCCAGAGAGCCTGAGAGCAGCCTGTCTATACCTGCCGTCAGGTCGCCTGTGCCGCCGCTGAGCTGCTTTATACCGTCATAGAGGGAAGCCGTGCCGTTTCCGAGCTTTTTGGCTCCGTCACTGAGCTCCCTGACCTTTGCTTTAAGGCTGTCAAGGTCTACAGCGCCGTCAATATCGAGCTTTGAGAATATCTCGTTGGATACGACCGTAACGGAGGTATTCATCTCAAAGTTCCTGACATCTGCGGATATCTCGAAGCTGTCGGGTATATCAACATCTATGCCCTGAAAGCCGCTGAAGTCTATGCTGTCCTGAAGTCCGGGGAACGCCATACCCACAGCAATGAGCTTTTCGCCGTCAGACAGTATCTTTCCGTTGGTGACCTCCACATTCAGGAAGCTGTCCGTGCTGAGTACAGCCGCGCTTGCTGCCATGAAGGGCACATAGAGCTCCATTTCCTTTCCGTTTACAAGCTTGCTGGCCTTCTGCCTGTTCTTATATGTCCAGCGTATCACAAGATGACCGCTTTTGCCCCTTATGCTGCCGGGCTCGACCTTTTTGCCGTCAAGGAAATACTCCATAGTCACGTCCACGGGGAGCTCCTTGTCTGAATAGCCCTTGTAGTATATGTCATCGCCATCAGCGCTCCAGTTAAGGGAATCTCCGCTTATACTGAAGGCTTCGTCGCCCTTTACGTTGACAATATCGCTGAGGTCGGATATATCTGACAGGCTCGCAAGAGCAGGGGAATTTTTGAGCCAGT
The DNA here is from genome assembly GCF_016287535.1 of Ruminococcus sp. Classification (GTDB taxonomy): domain Bacteria; phylum Bacillota; class Clostridia; order Oscillospirales; family Ruminococcaceae; genus Ruminococcus. Next base: position 9,232 of record NZ_JAEFAJ010000034.1, on the reverse strand, counting down.
CGCTGACCACCACATTTTTCACTGACGAATCGCTGTTGCAGAGAACGTATACCGTTTCGTCCTTGGAGGCGCGTTCGCCGTTATCCCTCCTGTCAGCGTCAGCTGTTTTCTTTTCGCTTTCCGGCGCTTTTGCAGCAGCCTTTTCGTTTCTGCTGTTTGCGTATGCTATTGAACCGGTCGCGCCTGCGGAAAGCGTTACCGCAAGCAGTGCAGCCATTACTTTACTGATATTTTTCATAACCGTCTCTCCTTTATATAAATGAGTAAATAACATTTCGTGTAGATTTAAGAGAACCGGACGTTCGCAATTGCACATTATACCGCAAACGTCAGCCAGCCTTCGACCACCAAAAGGTCATTTCCCGTATAAACTCTGTTTACGCCGTTCTGAATATGTGACGGTGCTTTTTGCCCGTATCTTCCTTAGGGAGAAATCCCGCGCTTGTTCTGCATATCACCCTGTCAAAGACCATGAACATGGACGGCAGCACTGTTATTACCACTGCCATCGAGATAAGTGCGCCTCTTGCAAGGAGCATACACAGCTCAGAGATAAGTCCTATATCCGAGTACACCGCAACTCCTACCGTTGCCGCAAAGAAGCCCAGAGCCGAGGTGATGACTGACTTTATGGAAGTGCTGAGCGCTATGCTGACAGATTCCTTTTTGCCCCTGCCGCTGTGCCTTTCGGTGCGGTATCTCGTGGTCATGAGTATGGCGTAGTCCACAGTCGCGCCAAGCTGTATGGTACCTATGACTATAGGAGCTATGAATGACAGCTTTGAGCCGGTGTAGTATGCTGTGCCGAGGTTTATCATTATCGCAAGCTCTATAACGGATACCAGTATCACAGGAAGAGTCAGCGACTTGAAGGTAAGGGCGATTATAAGGAATATCGCCGCTATTGAAAGGAAATTCACTATCCTGAAATCCCTGTCGGTTATAGTTATAAGGTCTTTTGTCGCGGGAGCTTCACCTATGAGCATACTGCCCTTGTCGTATCCAGAAGCGATATCGTTCAGCTCCGTTATCTGAGCGTTCACCTCGTCGGAAGCCACCTCGTACTCCGAGCCTATCAGCATGAGCTGCCATTTGTCGCTTTTGAGAACGCTTTTAAGCTCCGCGGGAAGCACCTCCTCAGGAACAGCCGAGCCCACCAGTGAATTGAAGCCCATAGCGAACTGCACTCCGTCAACGCTCTTTATCTCGTTCATCATCTTGTTTGCGTCCCTGGCGCTCATTGACGAATCGAACATGAGGATATGTGTGCTGTTCATATTGTAGTCCTCGGCAAGCTTTGTATTTGCCTTAACGCTGTCGAGATAGGCAGGCAGTGTACTATCAAGCTTGTAGTATACCCCGTAGTGGCTGTTGCCGAATACGGCAGGTATCAGCACAGCTACGGCAACCGTAAGGAATGCCCACGAGTGCTTTATTATGAATGACGATGTACGCCTGAACGCCGGAAGGAAATCTCTGTGAGAGGTCTTTTCTATCGGCTTGTCAAATATGAGTATCATTGCCGGGAGCACCGTTACGCAGGCGATAACTCCGCATACGACGCCCTTTGCCATTACAAGTCCGAGATCAAGACCGAGAGTGAAGGTCATGAAGCACATTGCAAGGAAGCCGGCTATCGTTGTGAAGGAGCTTCCCACTACTGCCGTTATGGTAGCCGCAACAGCGTGTGCCATTGCCTCCTGTCTGCTGTCCGGGAAGTTTTTCTGCTGCTCCTTGTAGCTGTGCCACAGGAATATTGAGTAGTCCATAGTAACGCCCAGCTGGAGCACCATCGCAAGCGCCTGTGTTATAAAGGATATCTCACCGAGAAGTATATTCGTACCGAGGTTCCAGACCACCGCGAAGCCTATGCTCAGCATGAAGAACAGAGGTATCAGGAAGGAATCCATAGTGACTGTAAGGACAATGCTTGTGAGTATCACCGCTATTACGGCATAAATAAGGGTCTCGCTCTGTGTGAGATCTTTCATGTCGAGGGTTATTGCCGACATACCGCTTATAAAGCACTGCTCCGAGGTTATGCTCCTCATTTCCTCCACTGCCGCAAGAGTGCCGTCAGCAGAGGTGGTATCGTCGAAGAATACCGCCATCATGGTATTGTCGCCGTGATTGAAGAAGTCATATATATTTCCGGGAAGGACTTCCTTGGGAATAGTGCAGCCCGTCATGGACTGATAGCAGATAACGTCGGAAACGTGCTCCACAGCCTTTATTCTATCGGCAGTCGCCGCAACGTCCCTGTCGCTCATGCCCTCCACCATTACAAGAGAAAAGCCGCCCTGTCCGAAATCCTCTTTGAGTATATCCTGTCCCACCATTGTATTTATATCTTTCGGGAGGTATGAGAGTATATCGTAGTTCACTCGTGTATTCACATATCCGAGAGCTGACGGGACAAGCAGCAGCACTCCGATAATAAGTATAAGTACACGGTGCTTTACGATCCATTCACTGAATCTGAGCATATTACCGATCCTTTCTCTGTATTTTTCAGCCTTTGCTGTTATTTTATAGTATATTCCAAAAATGACCAATAGTCAACAGTTGAGACGCTAAAAATTGACCAATGGTCATAATTTTGTATGTTTGCACAATTTATCTCCGAAAGCAGCCTGACCATTGGTCATTTTTATTGTCTTGACACACCCGTTTTTTCGGGCTATAATAAAAATAAGTAAATCATAAAGCCTTTAAGTAGGGGCGGATATTATCCGCCCGAAATGTAGGGGACGCCGCCCTCGGCGTCCCGCATTTTCGCATTTTTGCCGGGCGCACACTGTGCGACCCTACAATGGTCTAACGGCTCAGATCCAAATTTTGCCGCGCAAAATTTGAATCTACAGGAAGGGTGTTTGATAATGGGAAAGGTCGATACGAACAAAAAAATAAAAGAAAACTCACTGCTCAGAACCGCTTTTGAATTCTTCACCACAAAGGGCTTCAGCAAGACCTCCATAACCGACATAGTAAGCAAGGCAGGCGTTGCAAAGGGCACGTTCTACCTCTATTTCAAGGACAAGTACGATATACGCAACAAGCTCGTTTCACACAAATCAAGTCAGCTTTTCAGGAATGCCGTCAGCGACCTCGGCGATAAGCTGGACAAGCTCCCCTTTGATGAAAAGATAATAAGCATAATAGATAATATCGTCAATCAGCTCAACGAAAATCAGTCCCTGCTCACGTTCATATCCAAGAATCTCAGCTGGGGCATCTTCAAAAACGCCATCACTTCCCCCGTATCCGAGGACGACGTGGATTTCTCCTCGGTGTACTACCAAATGCTTGAAGAAGCTCCCAACGGCTTCCGTGATCCCGAAATAATGCTCTTTATGATAATAGAGCTTGTGAGCTCCACCTGCTACTCGGCTATACTCTATAAAGAGCCCTGCTCGCTTGACGAGCTGAAGCCTTATCTGTATGATTCCATAAAGCTCATAATTTCCCAGCATGAGGGTAAACAGAAATAAAAAAGCAGTCATTTCTGACTGCTTTTTTATCTTGTAATGTTCTTTAACCATTTATACTTCATGTAATGCCTGTATACCGCCGGTATTTTCACAAACTCGTCCAGGGTAAGTATGAACGCTACCGCCAGCACAGGGAGCTTCAGCACAAAGGCAGCTATCATGCCCATGGGCACGACCACGCACCAGAGCGTCACTATATCGCATATCATGCCGAATCTCGTATCTCCGCCGGCAGGGAACATTCCGCCGATTATAGTTGAGTTGAGCGAGTTGCCTATTATATAATACGATGCCATGAACATCATATACTTCAGGTAATACTGCGCCTGATCGTTAAGATCTATCACTTTGAGTATAAGAGGTGTTACAGCAAGTATAACCAGTCCGGAGCTGACTCCTATCACCAGCGACAGCCTCACGAATTTTCCGCCTGCTTTTTTTGCTTCGGCGATCTCGTTCCTGCCGAGCATACCGCCGAGTATTATGCCTACTCCGGAGGAGATTCCCCAGCACAGACTTGCTATCATGCTGCGGACTATGCTCGCAATCGAGTTCGCAGCCGTAGCGTCTGAGCCGAGATGTCCCATAATTACCGAATACATGGTAACTCCGCCGCCCCAGCCAAGCTGATTGAGCAGCAGCGGAACGGTATACTTTACGTAGTCCCTATGGAGAAGGCGGTTGTTGAGCCTGAATACCTTCCTCACCCTTAGCGGCGGACATTTTTTTCCGGCGATAACAAAGAGTATGAATACACACTCAAAGACCCTTGCCGCGACAGTTGCGAGAGCCGCTCCCGCGATGCCCATTTCCGGGAAAGGTCCGAGTCCGAAGATAAGACAGGCGTTAAGCAGTATATTCAGCACCACAGCAAGGCTTCCTATAAGCGAACTGAGCGCCGCGAGGTCGCATATCTTCATTATGCCGAAATAAGCCTGTGAAAAGCCTGCCAGCACATACGAGAACGCAACTGTGCGCAGATATACCGCTCCCAGTTGTACAAGTCCGCTGTCATTGGTAAAAAAACGCATTAACTGACATGGTATGAACAGAGCCGCAAGAGTAAAAACAGCTCCGACAAGGAATGAATACCTCATTGTCAGAGCAAGCACCTCTTCAACGACCTTTCTGTCTTTTTTGCCCCAGTATTGCGCGGCAAGAACGCTGCCGCCGGATACAAAAGCAAAAATAAACAGCCCGCATACAAAAGCTATCTGTCCTGCAAGCGAAGAAGCTGAAAGTGAGTCCTGATTGAGAAATCCCAGCATAAACGCGTCCGAAGCCGTCACCAGCGATGACATGAAATACTGGAAGGCTATTGGCGCTACAACTGTGAAAAGCTTTTTGTATAATTCTTTATCTTTCATATATCTCCTTTATTTAGTTGAGAGTTTAAAGTCATGGTATCGCCTGCGGCGATATAATTTAAATAATGTGGAAGCGATCTCAGCATTGACTCTCAATTCTCAATTCTCAACTTTACTAATATTTGCCAAAAAAAAACTGCCGCACATATGTGCAGCAGCCACATTGCTTATTATACGGCAGCCTTTGTGCTGTCGTTCTTGGCATCCTCAGCCTTGTCGGGAACGCTTACCTTCTCGATATCAGCACCCAGTGCACGGAGCTTTCCTTCCATGCAGTCATAGCCTCTTTCGATGTGGTATATATCCTCGATCTCGGTAACGCCGCTGGCAGCAAGTCCCGCGATTATAAGTGCCGCGCCCGCTCTGAGGTCACACGCCTTTACAGGGGCTCCCATGAGCTTGCCTGTGCCCTCGATAAGAGCTACCTTGCCGTTTACGGTTATATCCGCGCCCATTCTTCTGAGCTCGTCCACATAACGGAAGCGCTGCTCCCAGATATTCTCGGTAATAATGCTCGTACCCTCTGCAAGACAGAGAAGAGTAGCTATCTGCGACTGCATATCTGTAGGGAATCCGGGATGAGGAGCGGTCTTTACATTGGTCTTTACCAGCGGACCGTCCACCCATACTCTTATGCTGTCATCGAACTGTTCTATATTCACGCCGATCTTCTCAAGCTTCTTGGTTATCGACTCAAGATGTTTCGGTATTACGTTTTTGATAAGGACATCGCCCTTTGTAGCAGCGACTGCTACCATAAAGGTGCCTGCCTCTATCTGGTCGGGAATAACGGCATAGTTAGTGCCGTGGAGGTGCTCGACGCCTCTTATCTTGATAACGTCAGTACCTGCGCCCATTATGTTTGCACCCATAGAGTTGAGGAAGTTTGCGAGGTCAACGATGTGGGGTTCCTTTGCTGCGTTCTCGATGACAGTAAGTCCCTCCGCCTTTACGGCTGCAAGCATAGCGTTCATTGTAGCTCCCACAGTGACAACGTCGAAGAATATCTGATTGCCGGAGAGCTTATCAGCTTTAAGGTCTATCATGCCCTGACTGAGAGTATACTCAGCGCCGAGAGCCGTGAAAGCTTTAAGGTGCTGGTCTATAGGACGGTCTCCCAGGGGACATCCGCCCGGCATGGAAACTCTCGCCTTATTGAACTTGCCCAGAAGCGCTCCGAGGAAGTAATATGAGGCGCGCATTTTCCTTGCGTACTCATAGGGAACGCATATCTTGCTGATAGTTGTGGGATCGATCCTGTAAGCGTCCTTGCCGACGCATTCCACCTGTGCTCCCATCTCTTCAAGAATATGGAGACAGATCCTGACATCGCTGATGTAAGGTACATTTTCTACAACACAGGGTTCGTCTGAAAGTATGACTGCGGGAAGAATAGCTACAGCTGCATTCTTTGCTCCGCTTATGGTAACTTCACCTTCAAGGCGTCTTCCGCCTTTTACAACAAACTTATCCAAATATTTTCTCTCCTTATTTTTCGGGTCATCTGTATCTTTTCCCGAATTTCTTTCTTTTGTTCCCCGGCGCAAAACGCCGAACACACATAAATCACCGGGCAGTCCGCCCGAAAATCATCAGTTATAATCCTTGATGTTCCAGTGAACATCGCTGCCGTCGTAGTCCGTTACCGTTACTTTTTCTATGATAACGTCATCTACGGGCTTGTCATTGTTTCCTGTTTCTGTTTCCTGTATCTTGAATACCACATCGAGTCCGTCAAACACCTGACCGAACACGGTATAGCTTCCGTCGAGCCACGGCGCACCGCCGTTTGTGGAGTATACCTCCATCTCATTGTCCGTGAAGTCATATCCTTCGGAATTGTATCCCTGAAGCTGTTCCATGGGGTAAACCGTACCTGTTACGATATAGAACTGACTTCCGTTGCTTGCTGTCGAGCCGCTGTTGGCGTATGCAACAGCTCCGGCAGCATGAATTAGATGCGGATCGGTATAGTTGTCGTCGAAGCCCTTTTCATAGATGCATTCGCCGCCTGTACCGTCGCCGTTGGGATCACCGCCCTGTATCATAAAGTCCTTGATAACTCTGTGGAATGTAAGACCGTCATAGTAGCCCCGTTCTGCGAGAGTAACGAAGTTCTCAACGCCCTTTTCCGAATATTCGGGGAAGAGCTTGATCTTCACTTCCTTGTCATAGCCCTTGACCTTCAGGCTTACGATCTTTTCGCCCTCCTTAGGAGCTGTAAAGTTGGCGATCGTAAGATTTTCCCTGCCGGTAGCCTTCTTTATCTCATCGGGGTCAAAAGCGTCATAATCTTCTATATACCAGCGGATATCGCTGCCGTCGTACTCTCCGACAGTAACGGATTCCATTATAACGTCCTTGTACGGCATAGCGCTCTGTGCGTCAACAGATACGTTCTGCACCTTGAATATAACATCAAGTCCGTCGATGACCTGTCCGAAAACTGTATAGCCTCCGTCGAGCCACGGAGCTCCGCCGACTTCCTTGTAAAGCTTCTTGGCATTATCCGAGAAAAAATATTTTTTCTCAGCCAGAGAGGCAAACATTTCATCGGTATACTTTTCACCTGTCACCACATAGAACTGGCTTCCGTCAGTAGCGGTGCTGCCGCTGTTTGCGTATGCGAGAGCGCCCGCAACGTGGATAAGATGAGGATCTGTGCCTCCGTCGAACCTGCCGCCCCAGATACTTTCACCGCCGGTGCCTGTACCGTTGGGGTCGCCGCCCTGTATCATAAAATCCTTGATGACTCTGTGGAACTTGAGTCCGTCATAGTAGCCCTTTTTAGCCAGCTCAACGAAGTTTTCAACGCCCTTGTCCGCATATTCCGGGAAGAGCCTGAACTTTACGGTGCCATAATCCTTTATTTTCATTTCAACTATGGTATCACCCTTCTGAGGAGCTGTAAAGTTTGCGATATCTACATTTTCCACCGTAACCGGCTGAGTTGTCGCAGCTGTCATATCTGTTGCAGCAGTGGTAACGGCAGTAGTGCCTGCGGTATTCTCCGTACCAGTTCCGCCTGCTTCCTTTCCGCATGAAGTGAGAGCCGAAGCTGCCACAGCCAAGCAGAACAGTCCTGAGATGATCTTTCTTAACATCTGTTTTCTCCTTGCAGTGTGAGATAAATTGAGGGATAACTGTCCTATGACAGTATCAGATCATTATACTTCAACTATACATTATACATCATAAAAACTGATTTGTAAAGCCTTTCGGCATATTTTTATGTCATTCTGCCTTTTTTGCGCTGTCTGAAGGCTTTTCATCAGCGGAATACGTGCTTATCTTCACTGACTTTATCATAACGTCCTCCACCGGTGACTTGAAGCCGTTCTTGTCCTCGGTCTCCAGAGAAGCCAGCTTCTCTATAACGTCAAGTCCGCTGTAGGTCTGACCTATTACTGTCATCTGCTGCGAAAAATTGGGAACTCCGCCCTTTTCTATGAAGGCTTCAGCCAGTTTTTCGTCCTCGGAGGCTTCCTTCATCTCTTTTATGATATCTTCGGTGAATTCAATGGTATTCACGAGGAATAAGCGGCTTCCGTTCAGGTATGTTCCGCCGCCCAGGAGCTTTTCCTTAAAATTGCGGTCCAGATCCGTATTCATTGCCAGTATGGCGCCCTTGAACGGCCAAAGGTTCTGATGGAGCTCTCTCTTTACGTGCTCGTGGGTGGTATCATTGGCGCTGCCGTCCTTGTTCGGCGCACCGGCAGCCGAAAATACTCCGCTGTCGGAATGGAACACGTAGGTATCGTCATAGCCGCCGCTTTCCGCAAGGTCAGTGAAATTCGCAACTGCATTTGGCGAATATTCGGGATAAAGCACAAATCTGAACTCTCCCAGCGTGGTATCGACTATGGCTATAGGATCGCCTTCTTTTGGTTCGTTGAGCTGCACAAGCTCCATAGTATCCGGGTCAATGGTGATATAGCTGCTGTTATTTTCCTTCATAACACCGGACAGTGTCACAAAAAGGGTGGTAACACCCATTATCAGAGTGAAAATAAGTACCATTCTGACAACATTATTTTTCTTTACCATATAATTATCCTTTCGATCGCATACTATTTTTATTATACATAATGTATCCGGGTTTGTCAATATTTATCCCTCAGACGCAGTACCGGCAATTCGCCGCAGCAAAGGTCACGGAGCTGTTATGAAAAAATTTTTTCTTGACAAAGCTCCTCATTTGTGGTATCATATTAAGAGAGCATCGTCTGCTCGTATAAACGGGTGAGAATTCCGAAATATAGATGTGTGGGCCCTGTGCAACAAGACCCCGTGAACCATGTCAGGCGGGAGACCGAGCAGCATTAAGCGGTGCGTGTTGTGTGCCGCAGCAAGCCTGCACATCTATGTTCCGGA
>NZ_JAEFAJ010000033.1 GCF_016287535.1 Ruminococcus sp. | reverse complement strand
GACGTGTAACGAGCTTTGAATTGTATACAGGATCCTGTAATACATCACGCTTTGCGATTTTACCTCTTCTTGGCATTTTCGCTTCCCTCCTTCATATAGATTGATGAATTCATAGGTACTCAAACCTTGTCGGTTACTGCCTTATTACCGGCGTGCCTTCGCCGACAGGTGTGTCAGGAGCCAATGCAGAGGATCAATCGAACTAATCTATATGATCTCCGCATTATCCTGCGGTAGTAGTTATCCTATATTATAATGAATGAACGGCATTTTTTCATGCAGCCTGCCGCTGACTGCTCCGAAGCATTCTCTTACTTCTGCTTGGGCTTCTTTGCACCGTACTTGGAACGAGCCTGATTACGGTTAGCAACGCCCTGAGCGTCGAGAGTACCTCTGATGATGTGGTAACGCACACCAGGGAGATCCTTAACACGTCCGCCTCTGATGAGAACGACGCTGTGCTCCTGAAGGTTGTGACCGATACCGGGAATGTAAGATGTTACTTCATAGCCGTTAGTGAGCTTAACTCTGGCGATCTTTCTCATAGCTGAGTTAGGCTTCTTAGGTGTAGCAGTTCTTACAGCTGTGCAAACGCCTCTCTTCTGAGGTGAGCTCAGGTCGATCTGTACCTTCTTCTTTGCATTGTAGCCCTTCTGGAGAGCAGGAGCTGTTGACTTTGTCTCAAGATCCTTTCTGCCCTTACGAACGAGCTGGTTAAATGTAGGCATATTTTTCCTCCTTTACATTATAATAAGTGGGCAGTACCCTCAAAAGGGTATAAAATCTGCGCACTGATATATTATACTCAAAAAAAGGCGGCTTGTCAAGGGTATACCTCAAAAAGCCGTCTTTTTTGTCATTTATTCCATTTATACCGTTGGTTTCGCCGTGGATACTTAGCTATTTTTTCCGCCATTCCCTCATATCGGCAATACTGCCGCCGCTTGAGAGATAGGAATAATAGGCAAGTACCATTGAAGCGTCCACCGCGTCGGTCATGCCGTTTTCGTCAACATCAGCCGCTTTTTTCTGCTCATTGCTGAACTTTCCCGGTTTTCCCGACGAAAGCGCGGCATACTCCGAAAGTATCAGACTTGAATCCACCGCGTCGACCATACCGTCGCCGTTCACATCGCCCAGTTTGCGTTCATTCTGATGCGCGGGCGGAGCAGTTGTGGTCGTTGTTGAAGTCGTAACAGCAGTTGTAGTGGTCCTGCGTGTCGTTGTGGTCTTTTTCGTAGTTGTGGTGGTTTTTCTTGTAGTCGTGGTGGTCTTTCTTGTAGTCGTGGCGGTAGTCCTTGAAGTAGTTGTCGTCTTTTTCGTGGTCGTAGTGGTCTTTCTTGTGGTCGTTGTAGTTTTTTTCGTTGTTGTGGAAGTTACCGGCGTTGTCGTGACTGTTGCAGTCGTTGTAGTGGTAGTAACAGCAGCAGTCACCGTTGTTGAAGTGGTAAAGTCAAACGGAGACACCCTGACGCTGAATTCGGCAGAAGCCGACTCGCCTCCCTCGGAATATACAAGTCTTACAAAATAAGTTCCGGTATTCCACGACTGATAGTTCGTTTCCACCTTTATCCTGCGGTCGTCCATCGGCACCGAATCAAAGATAGTCATGCCTTCAGGGTTCATATGGCTTATCCTGACTTTTCCGCCCTTCAGGTCAAGCTGTTCAAACAGCTTGTAGCTGACCTTGTCAGGCTCTTTTTCTATCTCGATAGTCGGTCTTGCGGAACGCGTCGTGGTCACAGCCGTAGTGGTGGGAGTAGTTGTCGTCGTTGTAGTGGTAGTGGTGGTAGTGGTGGTCGTTGTAGTAGTTGTAGTGGTAGTGGTGGTCGTTGTAGTTGTTGTAGCAGGAGCCTTTACCTCAACAGGCAGCTCCGCAGATGATTCAGCTCCCATATAGCTGTATGTGAACCTTATTTTATACCTTCCCGCTCTTGTGCTGTCAAAAGCGCCGGTATCACAGGAAATATTGTTCTGCCGCATTCGGAACTCATTCATTTCGATATACGGCAGTTCCCTTTTTTCGACATTGCCGCTGCTGTAGGTCTCGGTCAGGGAACATCCCAGCAGACCGCCGCTCAGGTCGAGTTTTTCACCTATGGTATAGGTCGTTTTTTCAGGCTCGGCTGATATCCTCAGCGACGCCTTTACGCTTACCACATAAGGCTTTGTTGTGGTAGTGGTGGTAGTTGTCGGCTTCTGTGTTGTTGTGGTTGTAGTGGTGGTAGTGGTAGTTGTCGGTTTCTGTGTTGTTGTGGTGGTAGTCGTCGTGGTAGTCGTTGGCTTCTGCGTTGTTGTGGTTGTAGTTGTTGTCTTTCTGGTCGTAGTGGTTGTTGTAGTCGTTGTGGTGGTAGTCGTCGTGGCAGGCGGCGTACCGAGCGAACGGAAATTGTATCCGTAGGACTTTGCGTAGGTCTCAGCCCTTGAACCGCTGTATGAGCATATAGTTCCGCTGAAATATACTGTATTTTCCGTTTCCATCGTACATATCGTACCCGGTGAACCGCTTACCGTACATTTTGGGTTCCAGATATATATTTCTCTCAGACCGGAACAGTTCCTGAAAGCCTGAGCGGATATATAAGTCACCGACGCAGGTATCTCCACCTTTGAAAGATATCTGCAGTTTGAAAAGGCACCTCTGCCTATTTCAGTTACGCTGTTCGGTATTGATACCGATGACGCATTCAGCTCCGCGAAACAGCAGGCGCCTATCTCAGTGATACCCTCACCTATCACTATGCTTGATATGCTGCTCCTGCGCGCGTACCACGGCGTACTGGTGCTTATGGTATAGCTGGTCATCGCACCCTTTCCCGTGATCCTAAGCGTTGAACCGTCAAATTCCCATTTTGCGTTATCTCCGCACGAACCGGACGACGCGATGGCAGCGCCCACCGATATTCCCGGCGTTATCATTCCTGTCCCTGCTGCGTCGGCAACCGGAACGGCTGCAAGAGAAACGCTCATTACTGCCGCAAGAAACGCGGCTATCAATTTTTTCATGTTTTTTCTCCATCTCCAAGAACCGCCTGTCTGAATCAGGCATTTATTGTTTATTTTCTGTCTATAAACTCAGAAATGGTCAGTGTGCTGTTTTCATTTGAAGAAAGATACGCGTAATAAGCAAGTATTTTTGATGAGTCAACAGCATCGACCATTCCGTCATGATCAACATCTGCTGCCTTGCTCTGCCTGTCATCAAATTTTCCGTTCTGACTGGACGATCTCAGCGCGTATTCCGCAAGCACAAGGCTGGCGTCAACGGCATCAACAAGTCCGTCGTTGTTCACGTCGCCGGACTTATAGTCGTTGTTTACCGGCGGTACCGTTGTTGTTACTGTCGATGTAGTGGAAGATGTAGCAGAAGATGTTGTGGAAGTCCGGGTAGTTGTAGTAGTTGTTATCCTTATTGTAGTGGTAGTAGTTGTAGTTGTGGAGGTCTGCGTTGTGGCCGTCCCCTCTGACGAACCGACCGCGCGGAAATTATATTTGTACGCATTGGCGTATTCCTCAGCCTTAGAGCCGGCGGGAGCGCATATGGTACCGTTGAAATATACCGTATTTTCAGTTTCAAGGGTACATATAGTACCCGCTGAACCGCTTATGGTGCATTTCGGGTTCCGTATGTATATTTCCTTCAGGGCTGAACAGTTCCTGAACGCCTGAGCGGATATATAGGTAACGGATTCGGGTATCTCTATGCTCTGCAGCGACCTGCAGTTTGAAAAAGCTCCTCTTCCTATGGAAGTCACGCTGTTCGGGATAGATACTGACGTCGCGCTCAGCTCGGCGAAGTCACAGGCACCTATCTCGGTGATACCGTCGCTTATGACGATATCTGTTATCCTGGTCCTGCGGCCGTACCACGGTGTGCTTGTGCTTATGGAATAGCTGGTCATCGCGCCTGTTCCGGTAATTCGCAGAGTCGAACCGTCTGCCTCCCATTTCGCATTATCTCCGCAGGTACCGGAAGACGGAATGGCTGCGCCCACCGATATCCCCGGCGGTATGATCTCTGTCCCTGCTGCGCCGACGACCGGAACGGCTGCCAGCGACGAGGCGCAAACTGCCGCAGAGACCAGTGCTGACAAGAATTTCTTCATTAACATTCCTCCCTTATTTCAGGGGCATACTGCCTCCCCAGACTGTATGTCCCGTTATTGCTTATCTCCTTCTCGGTACAAAGAGCATGATGAGCGGATATATCTCCAGTCTGCCGAGAAGCATATCAAAACAGAGCACCACCTTTGAAAACGCGTTGAGTCCGCTGAGATTTCCGGCAGGTCCGAAGCGTCCCACACCGAAACCGATATTGTTCATACAGGTTATTACCGCAGAAACAGATTCCTCTATGGAGAAGCCGTTGAGCGTTACCAGCAGCACTGATACGCACATGAGCATCATAAACAGTATAAGGTAATTGCTTACGCCGCGGACAACGTCCTTTTCCACGGGCTTGCCGTCCATTTTCACAGTCGATACCGCGCGGGGATTGGTTATATATTTGAGTTCCTTGATACCCGTCTTTATGAGTATCATTATTCTCGAAACCTTCATTCCGCCGCCGGTAGAGCCGGCGCATGAACCCACAAACATGAGCATGAGCAGCAGAGTCTGCGAGAACACAGGCCATTTCGCCGTATCCGTAGTGGAAAAGCCTGCCGAGGTCATAGTTGAAGCCACCATGAAGAAGGTATGCCTCAGGGTATCGCCAACTCCGTTGTAGAGCTTGTGTACATTGACCGCGATAATGGCTGTAGCGGCGATTATAACGCCGAAATACGTCCTCACCTCTTCGTTTTTGTATGCCAGTGAGAACTTTTTGATTATCAGATAGTAGTAAAGGTTGAAGTTCACGCCGAAAAGTATTATGAATACAGCCACCACCATTTCAACGTAAACGCTGTGGTAGTGTCCTATGCTGTCTCCCCACATGGAGAAGCCGCCTGTACCTGCCGACGAGCAGGCGTGTATGACCGCGTCGTACAGCGGCAGACCGCCGCACATGAGCAGTATCGCCTCTGACAGCGTAAGGGTTATATATATGCTGTAAAGGATACGCGCCGAAAAACGTGATTTTGAAACAAGACGTCCAACCTTTGGTCCCGCGCACTCCGCGCGCATCATATGCATTGTACGGGAATCGTTGCTGGACATTATGGCAAGCACGAACATGAGGACTCCCATACCGCCCAGCCAGTGGGTAAACGCCCTCCAGAAAAGGCAGGAGCGCGACATGGCTTCAACATCGGAAAGTATAGTGGCACCAGTAGTGGTAAAGCCCGATACCGTCTCAAAGAGAGCGCTGGGATAATCCTTTATCTCTCCGGATATAACGAAGGGCAGAGCGCCTATGCAGGACATAGTCACCCACGAGGCAGCTACGCTGACAAAGCCCTCCATCGAGTATATCGCATTGTTATCAGGTTTTCTCAGTGTGAACCCGAAGCCTGTGGCCATCGTTATGGCTAAGGGTATGCCGAATGAAGCGACAACGTGCTGTTCCCCGTAAATAAAGCCCACAATTATGGGAAGGAGCATGAACAGTCCCACGACCTTCAGTATCTGTCCCATAATGTATGATATCATTCTGTAATTCATAGATTATGCAGTACGCTCCTCAGTCAAAGATATTGCTAAGGTCGTGCATACCCTTTGTAGTGGTAACTACGACCACGCTGTCATTCAGCATAAGGCAGTCGTCTCCCTTGGGGATAATGAGTTCATTGCCTCTTGCGATGCTGGCTATGAGGATACCGCTCCTGAGCTTCAGCTTTTTCAGCGGTATGCCCACGTAATCCTTCTTGTCGCGTACTATGAACTCCATCGCTTCAAGTCTGTCATTTACCAGTCTGTACAGCGTAGTGACATTATTGCCGAGAGAATTCTGCTTTGCGCGGACATACTGGAGTATCTGGTTTACCGTGATAGTCTTGGGAGAGATGATACTGTCAAGGTCAAGGGTGTCCGAAAGCTGCATGAGGGACATTCTGTTTACCTTTGTTACCACCTTTTCCACGCCGTTGTTCTTGGCAAGGAGCGAGAGAAGTATATTCTCCTCATCTATGCCGGTAAGTGTGACCACAGCGTCTGCGGCGTAAACACGCTCTTCCTCAAGAATATCGTGGTCTGTACCGTCGGCGCATGAGATATCCACCTTGTTGAGCCTGTCTGAGAGTTCAAGGCAGCGTTCATGGTCTATCTCGATTATCTTTACCTTGACTCCCATTTCTATGAGCTGCTGCGCAAGATGATAGGCAACTCTTCCGCCGCCGATAAGGACTGCCGATTTTACACGCTTTTCGCGGTAAGCGGCGCTTATGCTCTTGAAGAACTTTACCATATTGCTGTGAGAAGCGGTCATGTGTATCTTGTCGCCTGAACGGAGAACGAAATTGCCGTTGGGTATCGTAAGCTCCTCGCCGCGCTGAACGGCGCATATAAGCACATCGAGCCTCATTCTGCGTGAAAGCTGGCTGAGAGCCACTCCGTCGAGGATACTTCCCGCGGTTATGCGTATCTCCGCGAGATCTACCCTTCCCTTTGCGAAGGATTCTATATTTATAGCCTCCGGATAGCGCAGTACCTTTGCTATCTCGTTGGCGGCGTTATAATCCGGATTCACCATCATGCTGATACCCAGCTCCTCACGCATGAATACGAGCTGTCTGTCGAATTCGGGGCTGCGCACACGGGCTATACAGTGGCGGACGCCCATTTTCTTGGCTATCAGACACGAGAGGATATTGACCTCATCGGAAGCTGTAACTGCGATAAGAATATTCGCCTTTGAAACATTGGCTTCTTCCAGCACATCAGTCTGAAGGCAGTTGCCCACTATGCCCATAACGTCGAAATCATTTGAAGCTGCTTCGACCAGTGCTTCCTTCTTGTCTATTATGGTGACATTGTGTTCGTTGCTTAGCACTTCAGCAAGGGAAGAACCGACCTTGCCGCAGCCTACGATTATAATATCCATATTTCCTCCGTAAAATAATGTATATAATATTAAGTATCGGGCAGATACAATTACTCAATATAATTATAGTCCGACTATCCGTTTTTGTCAACGCCCTTTTGTAAGTTGAGAGTTGAGAGTTGAGAATTGACAGTTGTGGTATCGCCTTCGGCGATATTATTTAAATAATGTGAGCGCAGCAAACACATTAACTCTCCACTCTCCACTCTCAACTCTCCACTCTCAACTCTCCACTCTCAACTCTCAACTTACTGCTACTCACTTAAAAGAAACTGCTCCTCCAGCCATTTTACCATATCGGCAAAGCCCTCCGGAGTTCTGTCGAACTCAGCCTCATGCTCTATCTCAGCCTTCATGGAACACAGTCTCCCGTGCCATGTCATGCATTTCAGCTTCTCATCGTTGACGATCTTATAGGAGAAGTCACCCTTGCTGCCTGAAAAGTCGTTGCCGCTCTCAAAGTAGTAGTATTTTGGTATCTCAAATATTTCCGAAACGCTCATTGCCCAGAGCTCCTTTCAAAGTATTCCACTGCCATGTCAAGGCTCTCATATACCGCCGACAGCTTAGGTTCAAGCTCCGCCTCCGGCTGAGTCATATCCGGTATCATTATGGCATGGCAGCCTGCGGCATGGGCAGCGGTTATGCCGTTGGGAGAGTCCTCAAAGGCGGCGCACTCCTGCGGCGGGAGCCCAAGCTCCCTTGCTGCTGTAAGGTATATATCGGGAGCAGGCTTTCCGTTGGTTATCATATCTCCGCAGACCATAGCCGAGAAATAGTCATAGGCTCCGATAGTATGCAGATACTCCTCTGTCCTGTTGCTGGGAGTCGCGGTAGCCACAGCCATTTTTATACCCTTGTCACGGAGATAGTCCAGCAGGGTGAAGAGCCCCTTCTTGACCTCTATACCGTTTTCCTTTATGTACTCCCTCATAAGCTCTGTCCTGTGAGCGCGTATCTCCTCTGTGGGACAGTCCTCGCCGAGAAAGCTCTTTATCTTTGGTATGGAGAATTTTCTCGCCATACTGCGGATAGCGTAGACGTGCTCCGGCTTCATGTCGTAGCCGTAGTCCTTTGCCGCCAGTATCCAGAATTTCAGATAGAGCTTTTCGGTGTCTATCATAAGACCGTCCATATCGAATATCGCACCTTTGAGTTTGTTCATTGAATCGTCCTTTTTCGTTAGTTGACAGTTTAGAGTTGAGAGTTGCGAGCTGAGCCAGCTCGACCGCTTGCCACGTTTCGCTCGTAAACTCGCTTACCCTTAACAACACCCTTACCTGTACATCGCTTACGGCGCAATAATTACGCATTAGTCGCCGCCCCTACGTAACTCTCCACTCTCCACTCTCAACTCTCCACTTACTACTCTCCACTTATCAAGCAAGGGCGGAAGGATTCCGCCCTCATAAAGCTTATTTATTACCAGTTTATCATCCAGTTGTACATACCCTCGTACTGACGGGCAGAGCTGTTCCACGAGAAGTCCTGTCCCATCGCTCTCTGCACCATTTTGTCCCACTGCTTGCGGTGGTTGAAGTAGATGCTCTTTGAGTAATTTATCACAGACAGCATCTCGTCGCCGTTGAAGTTCGCGAAGGAGAAACCGTTTCCTGTGCCGTCAAACTCGTTATATGGCTGCACCGTATCCTTCAGACCGCCTGTCTCGCGGACTATCGGCAGAGTGCCGTATCTCAGGGCTATGAGCTGCGTAAGTCCGCAGGGCTCGAACAGCGACGGCATAAGGATAGTATCCGCCGCGGCGTATACCTTGTGGGCGAGGTCGTCGTCATAGAGGATATTGGCGGAAACTCTCTCAGGGTACTTCCACTGATAGTGCCTGAACATATTCTCATACTTGGGGTCGCCTGTTCCGATGATGACGAACTGCGTGTTCGCGTCACAGATACGCTCCATAGCGTAGTTTATGAGGTCAAGACCCTTCTGGTCGGTAAGGCGGGATATTATAGCCGTCATATACTTGTTCTTGTCGGAAGGAAGTCCCAGCTGCTCCTGAAGCTTCAGCTTGTTCTCAGCCTTTTTCGCCTTGACTGTCTTCGCGTCGAACTTGGCGAATATCTTTTCATCATTCGCTGGGTCGAACACCTTGTAGTCTATGCCGTTGAGTATACCTCTCAGTGAAGCCGAACGGGCACGGAGAAGTCCGTCAAGCTGCTCGCCGTAGAAGGGATACTTTATCTCCTCGGAATAGGTCTCTGAGACTGTGGTTATATAGTCCGCGTAGACAAGACCGCCCTTGAGCATATTGGCGTCCTTGTGGAACTCCAGCTTGTCCGGGGTGAACATATAGTCAGGCAGAGCCGTATTGAACTTGAAGGTATCTATATCCCACACGCCCTGGAATTTCAGGTTGTGTATTGTCATTATGGTCTTTGTGGCGCTGTAGAACGGGTTCGTGGCAAAGGTGGAGTGCAGGAACACCGGTATCATGGACGCCTGCCAGTCGTGGCAGTGTATCACATCGGGACGGAAGCCTATAACGGGAAGTATGGCGAGTACCGCCTTGCAGAAGAAGGTAAAGCGCTCGATGTCCCACCTGAGGTCGGGAGAATAAGGAGTATCGCACTTGAAATAGTACTCATTGTCCACGAAATAGAACTTTATCCCGTTGTACTCATACTCCATTATGCCGACATGGACGCCTTCGCTTCTCATGCCGTAATCCATATAGAAATGGTGGACATACTTGAATTCGTTCCTGTACTTAGCCGGTATACAGGTATAATAAGGCATAATGACTCTTACGTCGAAGTTTTTCTTGTCGATGTACTGCGGAAGAGCGCCGACAACGTCCGCAAGACCGCCAGTCTTTATAAACGGAACGCACTCTGATGCGGCAAATAGTATATTATTCATAGCATATCTCCTTATCCAAAAAATTGTTACAGCTTATCCATGTAACCTTATTTATATTATACACTAATTTTCTCAGGCAGTCAATACAAAAATATGAACATTGCACAGCCGGCGGTCACAAATTATCAGTGATAAGTGTTACAAATACACAATATTATATGCAGCAAATTGTCTAATACGCTGAATTTCAGAAAAACTTTTTCAATATTCAACTGTTTTCGGTTGAATAAAGTCCGTTTTCAGCCCTATTGTGAAAAATTCTTTCACGGAGGCGGTAACAATGACCGGTATGTACAACATGGCAAAAATAAAGGAGACCAAGACCGAATGGCTGTGGTATCCCTATATCCCCTACGGCAAGGTGACTATAATCCAGGGCGACCCCGGCGAGGGCAAGACAACTCTCGCGCTGAATATAGCCGCCGCCCTCACAAGGGGAAGAACTGTCACAGGTGAGACGAAAGACCCTCTTACCGGTGAGGAGCTGTACCCTCAGCCCGTTATCTTTCAGACCGCCGAGGACGGTCTCGCGGATACAGTGAAGCCGAGACTTCTCGCGGCAGACGCCGACTGCGGCTACATAAGCGGAGTTGACGAGAGCCTGTCCCCTCTGACCATTACCGACGGACGGCTCGATGAAGTCCTGAGGCTGACCGGCGCAAGGCTCGTTATCCTCGACCCTCTGCAGGCTTATCTCGGAGCGGAGGTGGATATGCACAGAGCGAACGAAGTCCGTCCCGTCATGTCCTATCTCTCGAATCTCGCGGAGCAGTTCGGCACGGCGGTAGTCCTCATCGGTCACATGAACAAGAACATGGGGGCTAAGGCGGCTTACCGCGGACTTGGCTCCATAGACCTGACGGTGGCGGCAAGAAGCGTTCTTCTCGTAGCAAGGGACAGGCACGACGAGGACAGGCGCATAGTCATGCAGATAAAGAACTCCCTTGCCAGAGAGGGAAAGCCCGTGGCGTTCAGGCTCGGTGAGAACAATGAGTTCACCTTTGAGGGAGAGTGCGAGGCTGACCCTGAGAATATCCTCATGGGACTTGCTGCTCCACAGCCCAGGCAGACCGACCTCGCAAGGCAGTTCCTCATGTCGGAGCTGGGAAGCGGCGAAGCGAAGCCAGTTAAGCTCCTCACAGAAAAGGCAAAGGAGATAGGATTGAGTATGGATTCGTTAAAAGCGGCAAAAAAAGAGCTTGATATCAGGTCTTTCAAAAATACAATGTCATGGTATTGGGGAATGCAATAAAAATCCCCCCTTCCTTCCTTCGTTTATTTTTAACAATAATATTCATTTTATTTGTGCATAACATACGAAGGGAAGGAAGGAGAGAATATGTGAGCTTCGATACATATTGTCGGGCTGATGTGGGCATCAGCCCCTACAGGCTAACGGCTAAAAAAGGCACGGGCTGTCGGGGACGCCAGCCCCTACAGTGGGTTCATGTTACATTATCCGTGAGGATAACAAAAAGGGCGGATAATATCCGCCCCTGCTTAGTTCTTAGTTCTTAGCTCTTAGTTCTTAACTGAAGTATTTTACGCCGCTCTCGAATATCTTCTGGTCTTTCTCGCCCTGAACATTCTTGCAGATATAGCTGCCCTTACGCTCGGAGTGTCCCATTTTGCCGAATACCCTGCCGTCGGGAGAAGTTATGCCCTCGATAGCCTCGATGGAGGTATTGGGATTGTAGCGGATATCCATTGTGGGATTGCCGTCAAGGTCAACGTACTGGGTGGCTATCTGTCCGTTGTTCGCAAGCTGCTGTATGAGACTTGCCGGAGCTACGAAGCGTCCCTCGCCGTGTGATATGGCGACTGTGTGTATATCTCCCACCTCGCAGCCGTAGAGCCATGGGCTCTTGTTGGAGGCGATACGTGTATTGACCATCATGGACTGATGGCGGTTTATGGTATTGAAGGTAAGTGTGGGAGCGTCGTCAGCCATGTCGATTATCTCGCCGTAGGGAACAAGTCCCAGCTTGATGAGAGCCTGGAAGCCGTTGCAGATTCCCAGCATAAGTCCGTCACGGTTCTTCAGGAGGTCGTGGACTGCGTCCTTTATTTTCGGGTTGCGGAAGAACGCGGTGATGAACTTTCCGCTTCCCTCAGGCTCGTCGCCGCCGCTGAAGCCGCCGGGTATCATGATTATCTCGGAGCATCTCACAGCGTTCTCGAAGTACCTTACGCTCTCCTCGATATCGCCTGCGGAGAGGTTGCGGATAACGACTACCTCAGGCTTTGCCCCTGCCTTCTCGAAGGCTCTCGCTGTGTCGTACTCGCAGTTGGTTCCTGGGAATACGGGTATGAGAACTCTCGGCTTCGCTATCTTTGTGGAAGCTGAAAGCTGTATGCGGTTGGGTGAGGAATAGGTCTGGGGAGTTGCGTCCGTGGTCTTTATGCGGCACGGGAATACGGGCTCCAGCTTGCCCTCCCATATCCTCTGTAAGTTGTCGAGGCTCACTGTATAGTCCATGCAGAGTATCTTGTAGTCGGATACAGTCTTGCCGATAACGGTCTCGCCGTCCTTCGCGTCGCCCTTCAGCTCGATGATGAACGCGCCGTAGTGAGGCTTGAAGAGCTCCCTGCCGCTGAGGCGTGAGGTGAACTCAAAGCCTATCTTGTTGCCGAAGCACATCTTTGCGATACCCTCTGCAAAGCCGCCGTAGCCGTTTGTCCAAATCGCGTTGGCACGGTCGTCCTTTATTATCTGCTCCACCCTGTCGAAGCAGGCCTTTATGCTGTCGAACTTTGGCAGTCCGTAGCTGTCATACTCCGGAACTATTGATATTACCGTGTTTCCTACGCCCTTGAACTCCGTGGACACTACCTTGTCCGCAGTTGAGGTGGACACGGCGAATGAAACGAGAGTAGGCGGAACGTCTATCTTCTCGAAGGTACCGGACATTGAGTCCTTGCCGCCGATAGCTCCGCAGCCCATTTCAAGCTGAGCCTTGAAGGCGCCGAGAAGAGCTGCCATAGGCTTGCCCCAGCGCTTGGGGTCGTTCTGAGTCCTCTCAAAGTATTCCTGGAATGTGAGCCAGCACTTCTTGTAGGAGCCGCCTGCCGCGACTACCTTTGCGATAGACTCGATAACTGCCAGCATTGCGCCGTGGTAAGGGGACTTCTCCGATATATCCGGGTTGTAGCCCCAGCCCATGAGAGAGCAGGTATCGGTCTCGCCGGTGAGTACCGGTATCTTGGCTGCCATAGCCTGTGAGGGAGACATCTGATACACGCCGCCGAAGGGCATGAGTACCGTTCCCGCGCCGATAGTGGAGTCGAACTTCTCGATAAGTCCCTTCTGTGAGCAGACATTGAGGTTTGACATGAGCTGTGTCCATGAATCCTGACTGTCAGCCACATCGCCGTCGTCAAGGAGTACGGGAGCCTCCACCTCTATGTCCGTATACTTGGGAGCGCCGTTGGAGTTGAGGAACTCACGGGAAAGGTCAACGATAGTATTGCCGTTCCATACCATTTTAAGACGGGGTTCGTCAACAACGTCCGCAACGAGGGTAGCTTCAAGGTTCTCCTTTGCAGCCTCCTCCATGAATTTTTCCTTGTCCTCCGGAGCGATGACTACAGCCATTCTCTCCTGGGATTCCGATATAGCTATCTCCGTGCCGTCAAGACCGTCGTACTTCTTGGGCACAGCGTTGAGGTTTATGACAAGTCCGTCCGTCAGCTCTCCGATAGCAACTGATACGCCGCCTGCGCCGAAGTCGTTGCAGCGCTTTATCATCTTTGTGACCTCAGGATTGCGGAAGAGTCTCTGGAGCTTTCTCTCTTCGGGAGGATTTCCCTTCTGTACCTCAGCGCCGCAGTGTTCGAGAGATTCGAGAGTGTGGGACTTTGAGGAGCCTGTAGCGCCGCCGCAGCCGTCACGACCTGTCTTGCCGCCGAGAAGGATAACGATATCTCCCGCCTCAGGGCGTTCCCTGCGGATATTCTCGGCAGGAGCAGCTCCGAGGACCGCGCCTATCTCCATACGCTTCGCAACGTAGCCGGGGTGGTACACCTCAGCGACATGACCTGTGGCGAGACCTATCTGGTTACCGTAGGAGCTGTAGCCGTTTGCGGCTCCGAGGGTTATCTTTCTCTGAGGGAGCTTGCCTGCGATAGTGTCCTCAACGGGAACAAGGGGATTAGCCGCGCCTGTCACACGCATAGCCTGATATACATAGGAGCGTCCCGAAAGTGGGTCTCTGATAGCTCCGCCGAGGCAGGTAGCCGCGCCGCCGAAGGGCTCTATCTCTGTGGGGTGGTTGTGGGTCTCGTTCTTGAACATGAGGATCCAGTCCTCCTGCTGACCGTCGATGTCCACCTTTATCTTTACCGAGCAGGCGTTTATCTCCTCGCTCTCGTCAAGGTCGGGGAGCTTTCCGTCAGCCTTGAGCTTTCTTGCGGCAAGTGTGGCAAGGTCCATAAGGGTCATGGGCTTGTCCGTTCTGCCCAGCTCCTTGCGGACGTTCACATACATATCGTAGGTGTCCTTTATATAGGGAGTATCTATCTTTACGTTCTCTACGTTGGTGAGGAAGGTGGTATGACGGCAGTGGTCAGACCAGTAGGTATCTATCATGCGTATCTCGGTGATAGTGGGATTGCGCTTCTCCTCGTTGCGGAAATAGTCCTGACAGAACTTGATATCGTCGTAGTCCATGGCAAGACCGAACTTGTCCACGAAGGCGTGAAGTCCGAAGGCATTGAGGTTGATGAAGCCCTCCAGCTCCTCAACGGTAGTGGGGATATCGTAATTGGTATCGAGGGTCTTTACTGTCTCCAGTGAAGCCTCGCGGCTCTCAACGGGGTTGATGATGTAGGATTTGAGCTTTGCGAAGTCTGCGTCTGTGATTATGCCTGAGATTATGTAGATACGGGCATTTCTCACGCGGCAGCGCTCTCCCTGACGGAGTATCTGTATACACTGCTCGCAGCTGTCGGCTCTCTGGTCGAACTGCCCGGGGAGATACTCCACGGCAAAAACTCTGTCTGTCTCGCTCACCTGCGGGAGCTCGTCGTAGACCACGTCAACGGCAGGCTCTGAGAACACGGTATTCACCGCAGCCTTGAAATCCTCCTCGCTGAGCTTGTCTGCGTCGTACCTGTTGAGGATACGGACGCCTGAGATATTCAGTCTGAGAGCAGTCTTTATATCGCTGAGAACAGACTGAGCCTCTACTGCAAATTCAGGCTTCTTTTCAACGTAAATTCTGAATACGGACATAATTCAGTCTCCCTTCAAATCTAATTAGGAATCAGGAATCAGGAATTGAGGTGCTGCCTTACGGTGACAGATTTAAAAAGCCACATTTCCGATCATATCGGCGAAGCCGATACAATAATTCCTGATCCCGAATTCCGAATTCCGCATTTAAGTGTCAGCGACCTCGCTGCCGAAGCAGCAGTCCTGACCATACCCTTCTATTATAACACTTCTTATCTGATTACGCAAACTTTTTTCGGGATTTTTCCGTGAAATCTTTACTAATGTATAATCAGGTGCATATCCGTGATGAAATTCTGTAGAATTTTCACGCTCGAAGAGCACCGGCACCGTCTTCCCAACCATATACCTGAGGTAACGCTCACGGTCCCTCTCGGCGGCAGCTGTCATTTCCTGCCAGCGCTCAGACTTGATGTTCTCCGGGACCTGTCCCTCCATGTCAGCCGCTCTTGTGCCTTTCCTGCGTGAATACCTGAATACGTGTACCCTCGAAAAGCCTATCTTCCTGACGAAATCCACGGACTCCCTGTGGTCCTCGTCCGTCTCCTGAGGGAAGCCCACCATTACGTCCGTAGTGAAGGAACATTCCGGGAATATGCCTCTGATATGCTCCGTGAGGGCAAGGTACTCCGCGGCGGTATACTTCCTGTTCATAGCCCTGAGGGTCTTCTCGCAGCCGCTCTGCAGCGACAGGTGGAACTGGGGGCAGAATTGCGGCAGCGCTCTCAGCCGTCTGAGCAGCTCTCCGGACATGAGCTCCGGCTCAAGGGAACCGAGGCGTATTCTTTCTATACCCTTTGTGTTGGCGCACATCTCCACGGCGTCGGCAAGGTCTCTTCCCCATTCCCTGCCGTAGAACGCAAGGTTTATGCCGGAGAGGACTATCTCCTTCACTCCCCCGGCAGCTATGGCTCTTGTCTCCTCGTAAAGCAGGGGCAGGGGCTTCGAGCGGCAGCGTCCCCTCGCAAACGGTATCATGCAGTAGGAGCAGAACTGGTCGCAGCCGTCCTGTATCTTCACGAAGGCACGGGTATTGCTGTCGAACTGCTTACACTTCAGCGGCTCGAATATGTCTCCGGAGCTGTAAGCCTTTATATCAACTATACGCCTGCGCTCCGCAAGGCATTCCGTTACCATTCTTACTATTGCCGACCTGTCCTTGGTACCTGTTATTATATCGGCTTCACCGAGCTTTTCCGCCTCACCGCGGTTAGCCTGCGGATAGCAGCCGGTAAGGGCTATCACAGCCTCAGGCATGGCTGAACGCAGCTTTCTCAGCGCCGCAAGCGCACGGCTGTCACCGGAAGAAGTGACCGTACATGAATTGATAACGACCGCGTCTGCTGAAACAGCTTTATCTGTTATCACATATCCCGCATCGCGGAACATCGACCTCATGCACTCTGTCTCATAATGATTCACCTTGCAGCCGAAGGTCACAAAACATATCTTATACATAAAACACCCTTTATCTTATAGATAATACATATAACGCTATATGAAATATGCACAATTTTCAATTTATATTTTTATGCACTATCGCTATGAATAAAAAAGTTCTTTACCATTTCAATCAATTATACGAATTTGACGAAAATTTGACAAATCCATTGACACAGCGGAATTTACGTGCTATTATATATGTGCGGTTAGGGAAAAGGCCGCAAAAAAAAGAAATAAACAAGAAAAAACACAGACATCTGAAAACAGGAGGTAAAGTATGACTAAAACAACTGTTAATCTTCAGGCAATCAATGACGTAAAGGATTTCGTCAATATCGTTATGAAGTATGACTTCGATATCGACCTCGTTTCCGGCAGATATGCGGTAGACGCAAAGTCTATCATGGGTATTTTCAGCCTCGACCTCTCCAAGCCCATCGAGCTTGATGCACACACAGATGACGCTGATAAATTCCTCAAGGAGATCGACCGTTTCATTGCGAAGTAAATAGAATCATAACAAAAGGGATATGTTCCGCAAGGAATGTATCCCTTTTGTTTTTTATCCGTCAGGATACCTTCATATCCTTATGAATGGTATCTCCGTTGTTCGCGTCGATATATACCTCACTTACCCTGCTGTCAGAAACAGGCACTATCCACGCAAGGACAGGACCGCTGTAAATAGTCAGCACGGGAACTGTGCCCTTCGCGACCTTGTAATTGTCAGCCGCGCACTTTAACGCAGCGGCAGAGCTGACCCTCGGCTTCACACTGAAGCCCCACATATCGGTATATGTACTGTTTATAATTATCGGTCTGTTTCCGGAGTTCTTGTCCACAGTAAGCTCCACAAAGCTGCTGTAAACCCGCATATCGCCGTAATACTGGTCGAACCTGTAATCAAGCCTGTCGCCGTAGTCCGTCGTGCCGGTGAACTGCAGCTCGCTGTACACGTCGCCTAAGCCCATCTCCCGCGAGTACGAAGCTATGAGGTCAAGCGCGTCCTTTTCGCTGTTTACGGCAGAATCGCCGAGAACGCCCTGTATTATCCTTACAACGTCATCATTTTCCGGATCACGCTTGATAAAAGCCTTTTCCTCGCCGCTCAGAGGTGTGACCTCCTCAACAGAACGCTGCTCCACAGACCACTCAGTGGGTCTTTCGGGATAGGATTTCTTTTTGCTGTTCTTCTTACTGCTTGCACAGCCGCAGGTGAGAAATACCGCAGCAGCTGTCACAGCCGCCGCTACAGCCAGTCTTTTCATATCATTACCTCCGTCGTATCATTGCCTGTCATAGTAGCTCTTACCTCCGTTCGGACGGAAATACGTCCTTATATAGCCGTCAGTGGACAATATTACGAACTCGTTGGTAGCTTCTATGTAGTACACTCCGTCGCCGTCCTCAGCTTCGGTCTTGTGCAGTGCTTCGGAATTGTTTATGACGTCGCTGGCACCCTTTTCGTAATCAGCAGGCGTCCTGTAGTCAAAATCGTCCTCAAATTCCGGACCGTGCTTCTCGAAATGCTCATTCAGGAGCCTGCGGGTGCGGAAATGATACTCAACATATGAACCGTCGCCGTTGTCGAAAATGGTCGTGGTAGTTGTAGTTTTTGCATTTGCTGCGGAAGTTGTAGTTTTCCTGTTCTTTTTGGTCGTTGTGGTTCTTGAAGTCGTATTCTTCTTTGACGCTGCGGAAGCAGTTGTTGTGTTTTTTTCGGTCTTTGAAGCTTTTGCGGTAGTTGCAGCCTCAAAGGGAGCCTTGGTAGTCCACTCGGTTATCCCGTCGTCAGTGGTGACAGTTTCTTTTGCCGGCTTCTCACTGTAGTTCTCATTGTGATCGCCGCAGCCGCAGAGCATCGTTAATGCCAGCAGCGCAGCTGCCGGTAACGCGGCGAAAAATCTGATCTCTTTCATGCTTTCCCTCCTGACACAGCTCTTGTACCTACATTATACTGCAAATTCACAAAAATAGCAAGTTACAAAACAGCAAAAATCCTGAGAACACAAAAGGCTCTCAGGATCTGCTGTTATCTGAGGAAATAATGTTCAATGCCCTAAAGCACGTACTTCTCTTACGTCATAAGTCAGCCTGAACGAATCATCGTCGCACTCGCTGTAAAAGCTGTTCACAACGCGCTCAGCCACAAGGTGTCCGCCTTCGTCATCAGCTCCTATCAGAAGCGCAAGTATCCTGTCATTGCTGCAGACTGATGATATATCTCCCCTTCTCAGGCACTTCCGCACCTCTTCGGAAAGAATATTCATTACCTGTTCCCATTTGTCGGCGGAACTCCTTTTGTGAGCGCTTAGGCTGAATACGAGCATCTGCGTATCCTTCTGAGAGCGTTCAAGAGATCTGAGGACAAAACGGAATATATTCGTAAAATCCACGGAACGGACGCAGTAGGCTCCTGATTCGCCGTCTTTCAGCTTCAGAAGGCTGTCTATGGTCACAGACCTGTGGATATCGTTGTTCGGGACTACTGTCGCAAGCGCTTTCGCTCTGCGCATCATAAGCTCATTGCATATCGGGAGCCTTATCACATCATCGAAGCCGAGAGCCATAAGTATCTCCTGATTCTCGCAGCTTCCCTCTGAAGTGACCGCCGCAGCGGGAGTATTGCAAAGCTTTGCGGAAGCGCGGATATTCTCGATGACCGTGGCGATGGAGCCGCTGCAGTACGCGTCGGAAACGATGATTATATCACATTCCGGAAGCTTGTTCACGTCGGTAACGACCTTGCACTCAAAGCTCCTGCCGAGAACTTTTTCCCAGTATTTAGCCTTTCTTGTGCTGTCGATTATTCCTGCTCTCATTGCCTCGCCCCCGTTAAAAGAATATTCACAAGTGAATTATATCACATTCGGAGTTAAGTATCAATTATCGTTTCTTACAAATTTTTATCTTATTTTTTGTCATAATTACCGCTTGACACAACATATCGGCTTCCCTGCGTAAAAAAACAGGGACCGCTTAAAGCAGTCCCGAAAAACCGGCAGAAAAACGGCTCACTCTTCGCTGCCGTCGTCTATGAATTCGAGTATATCACCCGGCTGGCAGCTTAAAACCCTGCATATCGCATTGAGGGTTGAAAAGCGTATGGCGCTGACCTTGCCTGTTTTGAGCTTTGACAGATTGACGTTGCTCACACCGACCCTTTCGCTCAGCTCATTAAGGCTTATCTTTCTGTCCGCCATTACGCGGTCAAGTCTAAGGATTATCGACATATCCGCTCACCTCACAGTGTCTCGTCGGACTCGGTCTGGAGAAGCTTTCCGTAGCGTATTATCTCAGCAATGACAAGAAACAGAGCAGCAAAAAAGACCGACTGACTGCCTCTGAATAAGAAAGCCTTTAAAAGTCCGAGCTCTTGCCCTTCAAGTATCACCTGTATTATGATTTTCACGACAAAAAGACCAGCAATACCTCTTACCGCCCATACATTGCCCCGTGTAAAAGGCCTGCCGCTCCGGAATATCCTGAAAAAGATCACCGCAGCTGCTGCAAATACCGCGACATAGATAAAGCAGCTCAGCCTTAATCCTAAAATATAATTACTAAGATTTCCCGACTGGATCTTTTCCATTTCGATCCCGGACACTAAACAGAAAGCCGCTGCCAGAAGCGATAATACCATTATTACAAAGCTGCTTCTCTTTATTATGGCTTCTACATTTGTTTTATTCATTTTAACCTCTCCTTAAAAGTATTCGTTCATTTTCAGAGCATAGAGTTGCTCCGTTTCTGTGAATATATAATACCACTCTGATTAATGTTTGTCAATAGTTTTTTAATGTTTATCATTAAATATTGTATGTTTAAACATAAATCAGCTGTTTTATCCCACAGTTTGTTGTATATTTGTTACGATAAATATTTATCGTTTATCATTAAACCAGTAACAGAGAAATTCAGATTTCAGTCAATTTTCACAGTTTTATTATAGACAATCGCCATGAAATGTGATATAATATAAATAAGATAAATCAAAATTTTGCTCCGCAAAATTTTGATTTACAATGCGGAATTCGGAATTAGGGATTCGGAATTAAAGGTGTTCGCCATTCGGCGAACAGGATCAAAATATTTTTTTAATATGTCGGCATAAGCCGACACATTCAATTCCGCATTCCGAATTACGAATTCCGAATTGAATTTAACGCCTGCGGCGTTAAATTATGATTTACAAAAGGAGGAAATACAATGAAAATGACTTTTATCGGCGCTACCCATGAAGTCACGGGCAGCTGTACCTATATAGAAGCCTGCGGCAAGAGGTTCCTTGTGGACTTCGGTATGCAGCAGGGTGAGGATATCTTCGAGAACGTCCAGATACCTGTTTCACCGTCAAATATCGACTTTGTTCTCCTCACCCACGCGCATATAGACCACTCCGGTCTCCTTCCGCTGCTGTATTCCGGCGGTTTTCAGGGCGAGATACACGCTACCGAGGCAACCTCCAATCTCTGCTCCGTTATGCTCCGTGACAGCGCTCACATTCAGGAATTTGAAGCGGAATGGAGAAGCCGTAAGGCTGCAAGACGAGGCGAGCCCGACTACGAGCCCCTCTATACAATGGACGACGCTATCGGCGCTATCGAGCTCTTTGTACCTCACCGCTATGACACAGAATTCGAGATATCCGAGGGTATAAAGGTGCTGTTCCGCGACGCCGGACACCTTCTCGGCTCCTCAAGCATACTCCTTACTCTCACCGAGGACGGAGTCACGAAAACTATCGCTTTTTCCGGCGATATCGGCAATTCTCTCCAGCCCCTGATACGTGATCCTCAGTATATCGCGTCAGCCGACTACGTTATGATAGAGTCCACATACGGAAACCGTATCCATGACCTTCCCACGGACTATACCTCTTCCCTCGCAAAAGTCCTCCAGGAGACATTTGACCGGGGAGGCAGCGTTATCATACCTTCATTCGCAGTGGGCAGAACTCAGGAGATACTCTATTTCATACGCCATATCAAATCCGAGGGACTTGTCAGGAATCACGACGGCTTCCCTGTCTATGTGGACAGCCCCCTCGCCAACGAGGCTACGGATATATTCATAAGCAACCGTGAGAGCTGCTATGACGAGGAAGCCCTTTCCTTCGTCCGCCGCGGCATAAATCCTATAAGCTTCGACGACCTTATCCGAACTGTCAGCAGCGATGATTCACGCGCTATCAACGAGGATACGCGCCCCAAGGTCATACTCTCCGCAAGCGGTATGTGCGAGGCAGGCCGTATCAAGCACCACCTCAAACACAATCTCTGGAAAAAGGAGAATACCATACTCTTCGTCGGCTATCAGGCAGGAAATACCCTCGGCAGAGCCCTTGTTGACGGCGCCAAGCGGGTAAAGCTCTTCGGCGAGACAGTCAAGGTGGCGGCAAGGATAACCCAGCTTCCCGGTATCAGTGGTCATGCCGATGTGAACGGTCTCATGGACTGGGCAAGAGCTGTATCAGGCGTTCAGCGCTTCTTCGTCAACCACGGCGAGGCAAGCTCCTCCGAGAGCTTTGCGCAGCGTCTCCGGGACGAACTTGGCGTTGATGTGTATGTACCATTCAGCGGTGCGGAGTTCGATATCGCGGAAAATGAGATAACTGTAGACGCCGAGCCCATACCGATACCCAAGAGGAAGAATACAGCAAACTTCAATATCGCCTACAGCGACCTTATCGCCGCTTCGGACCGCCTTGCCGCTCTTATCAAGGACTCGGACGGCAGAACGAATGCGGATATGCGCCAGCTCACAGAGGCTATCCACAAGCTCTGTGACGATTGGAAACTGTAATGCGTATCTGTCCCAAATGCGGGAGCAGAATAGATGAAAATGCGGAAAAATGTCCGGTATGCGAAGAAATAAAAGGCGCTGACCGCAGGAAATACAAGCTTACGGGTTACATATTATTTTATGTTTTCCTCGTACTGTCCTGCGTATACACGATGATATGCGCTGTATGCGGTATCGTCCGCTTTTCGGATATTGATACGGAAATGTTCATGAAATACAGCAGCCTGCTCGGAATGATCCAGCCTTCGCCTGCTGTTATAGCCTTCAACTCGCTTATCTATGATCTGTTCATTCCTCTGACGTTTGCGCTTTTCATCATCGCATTCGCATTCAGAAAAAAAGCCGGACTGCTCATTCCGTTTCCGGTAGTGGGAATAATAGCGGAATTTTCCCAGATCATGCTTGATCTCAGGAATTACCGTCATATCATACACGAAAAAGACCGTTTTCTCTGCGGGATAATGGTTATGGAGCTGTTTGCGTCTTTTCTTGTAGTCGTTTTCTTTGTCCTGATGATATGGATGATAGTAACAGGCTTCACGATATCACAGAGCCGTCTGCTGGTGGCTTTTGGCTTTGTGCTTGTAGTCTCGCGCTTCCTGCTGAAGATATATATGTCAGAAGATCCTGATATTTACAGGTTCGTTGCGGCTACAAAGTCATATATGCTCCTTTCGGCACTGCTGCTCAGCTCAAACAAACGCTATACCGACAGCAGGAATATGTGATTTTGCGAAGCAAAATTATGATTTAGTTCAGAGTTGAGAATTGAGAGTTGACAGTTGTGGTGTATCGCCTGCGGCGATATAATTTAAATAATATGAGCGCAGCGAACTCATTAACTCTCCACTCTCCACTATCAACTCTCAACTAAATACTTACTACTCACAAAAAAACATTGCCCCGAAGCGCTCAACAGTGCTTCGGGGCAAAACTTCTGTATACGTACCCGTCTAAAAATCGGGCTCTGCTTTTTTACTTGATAACTCTTACTCTGATAACGCCGTCAACTGCGTTTATCTTGCCTTCAACCGCAGGAGGTACATCGCCTGTAACATCGAGCATTGTGTAAGCGAAATCCTTCTTGGAAGCGTTTACCATATTCTCGATATTGATTCCCTCATTGCCCACTACTGATGTGATGGAAGCAATTGTCGTGGGAACATTCTTGTGGATAATGCATACCTTTGTGCCAACTGCGTTCATTGAAGCGTTGGGAAGATTTACACTGTTCTTGATATTTCCGTTTTCGAGGTACTCGATAAGCTCCTCAGCAGCCATAACCGCACAGTTGTCCTCGCTCTCCGGAGTTGAAGCGCCAAGGTGAGGAAGAACGATAACATCGTCAACGCCAAGTACAACATCGTCAGCAAAGTCTGTAACGTACTTAGCTACCTTGCCGTCAGCGATAGCCTTTACTACTGCCTCGCTGTTGATGAGCTCTCCTCTCGCGAGGTTGATGAGACGAACGCCGTCCTTCATCATAGCAATCTGCTCAGCGTCGATAGTGTTCTTTGTCTGAGGAGTGTAAGGCATATGTATAGTGATATAATCACTGTTCTCATATATCTCGTTTATGTTTGTAACGATCTTTACAGACGGCTCAAGGTGAAGCGCAGCGCCTACAGAAAGGTACGGGTCGTAACCGATGACCTTCATGCCCAGTAACTCGGCAGCGTTTGCGATCTTTCCGCCGATAGCGCCGAGACCGATGATACCGAGGGTCTTGCCTGCGATCTCAGGACCTGCGAACTTTGACTTGCCGCCCTCAACTGTCTTGGGAGCGTCGGGTGTGCCCTTGAGTGAAGCTGCCCATGAAGCTGCCTCAACTATCTTTCTTGAAGAAAGGAGAAGTGCGCAAATAGCAAGCTCCTTAACAGCGTTTGAGTTAGCGCCGGGAGTGTTGAATACGCAGATACCCTCCTGAGCGCAGCGCTCAACGGGGATATTGTTCACGCCTGCACCTGCACGTGCGATAGCAAGAAGGTTGTCGCCGAACTGCATATCATGCATTTTTGCGGAACGTACCATTATAGCGTCCGGATTGGCGCAGTCCTCGGATACTGAGTACTTGCTCTTGTCAAATATGTCTGTTCCGATATCTGAGATCTTATTTAAAGTCTGTATCTTGTACATTTCAGTAAACCTCTTTCCTTATTTATTAGAGCTTGAAATCAATTCGGAATTGATGTGTACGCTTGCGCGTACAAATTATAAATCAACTTACAGCTTATTTCAGATATACCGCCGCAGGCGATACCTTTAATTCCTAATTCTGCATTCCGAATTTGAAAAATTATGAGTTTTCTTCCTCGAACTTCTTCATGAATGCTACGAGCTTTTCAACGCCCTCGATAGGCATTGCGTTGTAGATGGAAGCTCTCATGCCGCCTACTGTTCTGTGACCCTTGAGGTTCTCGAAGCCTGCTGCCTTTGACTCGGCAACGAACTTCTTGTCCAGCTCCTCATTGCCTGTGATGAAGGGAACATTCATGAGTGAGCGGTCCTTCTTCTCAACAGTGCCCTTGAACATCTTGCTGCTGTCAAGGAAATCGTAAAGGATCTTTGCCTTCTTCTCGTTGTGCTTCTTCATAGCCTCAAGGCCGCCCATTTTCTTTATCCACTTGAATACCTTGCCGCATACGTAGATGCCGTAGCAGGGAGGAGTATTGTAAAGTGACTCGTTGTCAGCCTGTATCTTCCAGTCCATCATTGTAGGAGTACACTTGAGTGCGGGACCGTCAGCGATGAGGTCCTCACGGACAATTATGATCTGTACGCCTGAAGGACCAACGTTCTTCTGAACGCCGCCGTAGATAACGCCGTACTTTGTAACGTCAACAGGCTCTGAGAGGAAGCATGAGCTTACGTCAGCAACGAGCTCGTGACCCTTTGTGTTGGGGAGCTCCCAGAACTTTGTACCGTAGATAGTATTGTTCTCGCATATATATACATAATCCACATCGTCGGGGATATCAAGATCTGAGCAGTCCGGGATATAGGAGAAGGTCTTGTCAGCAGATGAAGCCACCCTTACTACCTCGCCGTACTTCTCAGCTTCCTGAGCAGCCTTCTTTGCCCACTGACCAGTGATGATGTAAGCAGCCTTGCCCTTCTTCATAAGGTTCATAGGAACACCTGCGAATACCAGTGAAGCGCCGCCCTGTACGAAAATTACTTTATAGTTATCGGGGATATTCATAAGGTCGCGGAGATCCTTCTCTGCGTCCTTGATGATCTCATCATATACCTTTGAACGGTGGGACATCTCCATTACGGACATACCGCATCCCTTGTAATCCATCATTTCCTCTGCACATTCCCTGAGAACTTCTTCGGGAAGAACTGCAGGACCTGCGCTGAAGTTATAAACTCTGCTCATGTTAAAAAACCTCCAGATTGATATGTTAAATAAGTAGTATTTGCAATACAATATAAATTATACTCCTTTAATCAGGATAAGTCAATATCAAAAAGCGATTTTTTTATAGTTCGTTAATTTTTTGGCAAAAGGTGCAAAAAAAGAAGATATCTCTGTGCTAATAGTTACATATTCCGCTGTTTTTAAAGCTCCGTCCATATCTGCAAAAAAACTGCACAGCCTTATCCGCGTGCAGTTTTATTCGGTATATACTATAGCTATAACTGTTATATTATCCTTGCTGCCGCTTTCGAGAGCCTTGTCAACAAGGAGGTGGAGACGTGTCTTCATGCTCTTAGGCATTTCCAGTATCTCTTCGATATCGAGCACGGAAACATAGTCCGAGAGACCGTCCGTACACAGCAGAAGAAGGTCGCCGTATTCCATGCCCCCCGCCAGTTCCGTTATGTCGATCTGCGGAGCTGACTTAACATTGCCAAGCACCGGGAAGATTATATTCCTGTGTACATGGGTCCTGCGCTCCTCTGTAGTTATAGCTCCCTCATCTATGAGGAGCTGAACGAGTGACTGGTCACGGGATATCTGCTTTATACGTCCTCCGCGGAAACGGTACAGCCGTGAATCCCCCACGTTGAACGTGAATATCCTGTTATCAGCGTCAACTGCGACTCCGCACACAGTAGCCTGCATATTGTGCATTTCCGGGTCTGATTCACTGTACTCCGCAAGTCCGCGATGAACCGCCATAAGGTCCGATTCAAGGTCGGAGATATCGGAAAAGCCCTTGTCACGGAGCATTTCAAGGCACATTCTTGAAGCGAGCTCTCCTGAGCGCTCACCGGATACGCCGTCGGAGACAGCCGCTAAAAACGGAGCCTCAGCAGTCAGTTCGGAGGAGCCTGAATCTATCACGCTGCCGTTTATGAGCAGTGCGTCCTCATTATGGGGCATTATGCCCTTTTCCGTCACTCCGCAGCAGTAATACATTTCTCTCCTCCTCTCTTTATTCTATGCCATACATTTTCATTCCGTTTTTACAGGTGATATCTATGAGCTCCTGCGTCGGCATTCCCTTTATCTCAGCTGCCTTCGCAGCAGTATACGCTATCATGGAGCTGTCGCTGCGCTTTCCTCTGAAGGGCTCCGGCGCCATATACGGGCAGTCGGTCTCCATGAGAAGTCTGTCCGCAGGAACAGCTTCAAGAGCTTTAAGCGCTTTCTTCGCGTTTCTGAATGTTAGCACACCTGTAAAACCGATATACATTCCCAGCTTCAGTATCTCCCTTGCCGTTTCGGCAGAGCCGCTGAAGCAGTGTACCACGCCCCGTGGACGGTACTCCCTGAGAATATCCACAGTATCCTCGGTCGCGTCCCTGCTGTGGACTATCACCGGCATATCAAGCTCTGCCGCAAGCTCAAGCTGCTCACGGAAAAAGCGTATCTGCGCATCACGGTCATAGCCCTCATAGTGATAATCGAGACCTATCTCGCCTACCGCTTTTATTTTCGGCCCGGAAGCTGTCATCTCACGGAGCCTGTCAAGATAGTCCGCAGGAGTTTCATCAATGCTTTCGGGGTGAACACCTGCCGCTGCGTAGATATAATCGTACTTCTGTGCAAGCCGCATATTCTCAGCTGAATCATCAAGCCCCGAAGCCGCCAGCATGACAAGCTTCACGCCTTTGTCCGGGAGCTCATTCAGCACCTGCTCCCTGTCAGCGTCAAATGCGCTGTCGGCGTAATGTGCGTGTGTATCAAATATCCCTGTCATTTCTTATCGCCGAAATACTTTTCCTGTATGCTCTTGATGAAGCTTTCGCTTATGATGAAATCGCTGCCTGATATAACACCGTCCACTGTGATGGTCACAGCTATGGAGTTGCCGTGTTCAAACATGAATTTTATAGCGTTCTTGTGTTCCTTGAAGTCAACGGAGGTGATATTCGTCTGGAGCTTGTTTATTACAGTATTGAAGCTGAGGTCAAGGTTGCCGGCGATATTCTGTCCGTCCGCCTGATTCACCATTGATGAGATGAGCGATGAAGCAGTGAACGCACGCTCGCTCTCTCCGTCCTTGAACATGGTATATGTAACGAATGTAAGCGCCTGATCGCTGTTGAGGTACTGATTGCTGCCGTCGTTCTTGAAGCCGGCGATATCAGCGTTCACAGGATAGGATACGCCGCCGAAGATATCGCAGGCGCTCTTGAATGCGTCACCGTTGAACTGCGCGTACTTGTCGATCTTCTCACCGAATACTGATTCCACGAATTTTGCCGCCGATTCCGCACCGCCTGTATTATAGCTGTCGATAAGGCTTGCCTGACCGCCGTTTGCGATAGCGATAGTATTTGAAGGGATACCGATAAATACCAGCTGCTTCTTTATGGGCATGGAACGTACAAGCACGAATGTGGGCGGACAGTACTCCTGAGGTTCAAGAACAAGGAGCAATGTGTGATTGTCTTCTTCGGAAACTACTCCCACCTTTCTCGGCACGGGAGCTGTGGGTTCATTGCTTTTTCCGAGTCCCCAGTAATTCCAGGCAAACATCGCGCCGCCTCCGAGGATCAGAAGTCCTATGAAGATAGTGAGCAGAAAAGGTACTGCAACGTGTCCTGTTTTTTTAGCCATTTTTGCGGCTCCTTTCATATTTTTTGATCGTCATTTTTTTGTCTTTCTTTTGATTTTTATCATAATCTCAGTGATATAAACTCATCGTATAACACCCGCCGGAAAATATCCGCCGTGAAATGAATAAAAATTTTTTTCCATTTGCAAGGTTTAAAAATTAAAGGCGAAGTTACGGTTATCCACAGAGTTTTCCACATTTTCAACATAAATGAATTGCCAATTGATGTTTAAACACACAATTCAACAGCCTGTTGAAAAAGAACAGGTGTTCATTCGAGGAGCATTTTTTTAAGGTTCTTTTCCTTCTCCCAGAAAGACCGGTATATCATCATAAACTCCTCTCCGGTATCGCAGGCAGCCCTGCAGGCTTCCTGACTTTTCGCCGAATTTTCGAGCATTTCGTGTATCCTGCCGCACTTGAAGCTGTCACATTCCGCGCAGGCTGCGACCCTGTGTTCTCGTGCACACGGAAGCAGTCCGAAAGCGCATGAAGCATTGCTTCCGCAGCCGCTGCAGCTGATCTCATCTGTTGAAACTATCCTGTCACGCCAGCCGACCTTGTACCAGAACTCAGCAGTCTCCCTGAGTTCTTCCTCGGTTTCCGCAACGTACCTCGGACATACCGCACAGTCGTCGCCGCACACTGAATAAACAGGCTCTGTCTTTTCAAGCTCCTTCAGCTTGTCGATATACCATTTCACAGCCTCACTGCCTTTACGCTTCAAAAATTTTTAATTCAGATATGCTTATCCGATTGTTGATTTATATAAAAGAGTGTGCTATAATTAATAAGGCTCTTCAAAGACGTTGTCCATAAATACCAGCTTGCGGCGTATGATCTCTATATCAGGTCCGCATTCGTCAATGAGCGCATACACGTCTTCAAGACCGAAACGGCGTATCTTCAGTCCCTTGCGGACTGCATAGTTCAGCGTCTGATATGTTCCTGATTTGAACGAGCCTTCATTAAAGTATGAGATGACCGCTGACGCATGATCCGCCATGAAATAGTTGCGTACCTTGTAAAGCTCCGGTGAAGCGTTTTCGCCGCTCTTTCCGTACACAGCTTGCGGATCGGTATTGGTCGCAAGAAGCAGGTCAGCACCGCGTTCCACATCTGCAAGGATATCCTTGTACTGGGATGTAAAGCGCTCTGCATGGCGCAGGAAAGGCATAACGCCTATAAGGCGTATGCTGCTGTCAGAAATCTTTTTCGCAAGGACATACTTCGCCGCCCAGAGATCGGTGCCGACGGCAAGTCCGCTGATAAAGCTTCTGTAGCCGCTCTCAACAGCCATGTCTATGTACCTGAACAGCATGAGCTGAACGGTGCGCAGAGTGATATTGCGGTAAATCGGATCTTTCCTGTACGGTATGACGCTGTTTTCACGATGTCCGGTAAAGCATACCGTGCCGGCGGAGTCTATCTCCGCATCGTCTGCCGGAAGTACAGGAACGCCCGAATCAAGTGAGAAAAGCATAGTACACCTCGCTTCCCCGAAAATATCATACATTAAAATTATAACATACATCATATTTTATTTCAAGACGTTTTTGGACTTGTAATTAAATTTTAATTTTGCATATAACAGAAAGGAAGGATAACGGAATGAAGCCGTATCTGAAACGAGCATGGGCTGAGGTCTCGCTCCCTAAGCTAAGAAAAAATGTTGAGGTCATAAGGGGGCTAAACTCTCCGGGAACCGAAATAATGGCTGTGGTAAAGGCTGACGCTTACGGCCACGGCGACGAGCACATCGTCCGCTGTCTCGCCGAGCAGTGCGGGATAAAGTATTTCGCGGTATCAAATCTTGACGAAGCCATTGCCGTAAGGAAATTCGCGCCCGGATCCGAAATACTCATTCTCGGTTATACTCCTCCGGAATACGCCCATGAGATAGCCATGTACAATATCATACAGGGCGTAGTTTCCACAGAGTATGCGCTTGAGCTCGTAAAGAACAGTGCCGAGCCCATCCGCTGTCATATAAAAATAGACACAGGTATGGGCAGGATAGGTCTCAAGCATGATACTCCCGAAGAGTGCGCCGATGAGATCGAGTCTATGATGAAGATAGAAAAGCTCTCCGTTGAGGGCATTTATACACATTTTGCCGTTGCGGACAGCGACTCTCCCGACAATATAGAATATACCGACAGGCAGGAAAAGTTCATAACAGACACTTACGATGTGCTTGTTAGCAGAGGCATAAAGCTGAAACATCTGCACTTCATGAACAGTGCCGCTACATGCTACAGGAACAGTCCGAGAAGCACTCTTTCAAGAGCCGGCATAATACTCTATGGTCTGCACCCCGATGTAAGTCTTGATATACCTGCGGAGCTCGAACCTCTTATGGAGCTTAAAGCCGTTATATCCCATGTAAAGACCGTCAAGCCGGGGGACTGCATAAGTTACGGAAGAACTTTTGTAGCTGACCGCGAAATGCGTATCGCTACAGTAACTATAGGATATGCTGACGGATATTCACGTCTGCTCAGTTCAAAGGGTGAGATACTCGTCCGCGGCAAGAGGTGCAAGATAGTGGGCAGGGTCTGCATGGATCAGCTCATGATAGATG
This sequence comes from Ruminococcus sp., assembly GCF_016287535.1. Lineage (GTDB taxonomy): Bacteria > Bacillota > Clostridia > Oscillospirales > Ruminococcaceae > Ruminococcus. The sequence goes on along the minus strand of NZ_JAEFAJ010000033.1, from coordinate 6,045 downwards.
TATCCCATGTTCCCGAAGCTAAATCGGGAGATATAGTAATACTTATCGGCACAGACGGAAACGACCGTATCACCGCCGACGATCTCGCACAGGTATACGGTACTATCGGCTACGAGGTGGTATGCGGTATCTCCAAGCGCGTACCCCGTATCTATATTGATTGAGTTGAGAATTGAGAGTGGAGAGTTAAGAGTTAATGAGTTCGCTGCGCTCATATTATTTAAATTATATCGCCGCAGGCGATACACCACAACTGTCAACTCTAAATTCTCAACTCTAAACTAAATCATATTTTTGCTCCGCAAAAATATGATTTACCGAAGGAGGATAAATATGACAAAAGCAATGACTATTTCGTATGAGGTGGGCGATAACCTCTACCTCAACCTGACAAATAAATGTCCCTGCGCCTGCACCTTCTGCATACGCAACCACGCCGACGGCGCTTACGGCTCCGACCCCCTGTGGCTGGAGCATGAGCCCTCAATGGAGGAAATAATCGCAGACCTGCGCAAACGTAATCTCAAAAAGTACCGCGAGATAGTTTTCTGCGGCTACGGCGAGCCCACAGAGCGCCTTGACGCCGTTCTCGAAACCGCCGCCTATCTCCGCAGCAGGGAGAACTGCCCAAGGCTCCGTATCAATACAAACGGTCTCGGAGATCTTATCCACGGCAGAAGCATAGCAAAGGAGCTCTGCTATGAACTGGATACAGTCTCTATAAGCCTCAACGCCCCAACAGAAGAGGACTATAACGCTGTAACCCGTCCGCGTTTCGATAACGCTTTCGAGGCTCTGCAAAAGTTCACAAAGGACTGCGTAAAGGCTGGCAAAGCCGAGGTTATAATGTCAGTCGTTGACGTTATCCCGCAGGAACAGATAGAAGCTTCACGTCAGCTCGCTGAAAAGCTGGGCGCTCACCTCCGCGTCAGGACCTTTGACGACTGATAAACTGCATATATTTCAACATTCCATTTTGTGCAGTATTTATGCAGTTATACTATGGAAAAACATACTTAAATATGATATAATTATTTATTGAAGGATTTCTCTAATCTGAGATAAGGAGTAATTTCTATGAGTAAAAAAGGTAAGATAATCCTTGCAGCTTCTATATCCACTTCAGTTCTTGCTCTTACAGCGGCTGCGGTGACTGTTTTTGTCTGCAAGCGAATTTACGAGAAGAATTATTTCTCGGTCACGGATTAACAGGTCAATAATATTAAAAAGAAGGTTGAATAATATGGAAATCAAATTCACAAAGGCAGCAAGCCTTAAAGCTAAGCCACAGCCCGGCGACAAGCTCGGTTTCGGTCACATCTTTACAGACTATATGCTCGTTATGCCCTACGATGAGGGACAGGGCTGGCATGATCCTGAGATCAAGCCCTACGCTCCTATCGAGCTCTCTCCTGCAGCTATGTGTCTCCACTACGGTCAGGAAGTATTCGAGGGCTTAAAGGCTTACAGAACTGCTGACGGCAAGGTACAGCTCTTCCGTCCTCAGGAAAACTTCAAGAGACTCAACAAGTCAAACGAAAGACTCGTTATCCCGGAGCTTCCCGAAGATCTCGCAATGAAGTGTCTCCTTGAACTCCTCAAGATCGAAAAGGACTGGGTTCCTTCAAAGGAAGGCGAGTCACTCTATATCCGTCCGTTCATTATCGCTGTTGATCCATTCCTCGGCGTTAAGCCCGGCGCTCAGTACCTCTTCATAATCATTCTCTCACCCTCTGGCGCTTACTACGAGAGCGGTCTCAACCCTGTAAACATCTACGTTGAGAGCAAGTATGTCCGCGCTGTAAGAGGCGGTATGGGCTTCGCAAAGACAGGCGGCAACTACGCTGCTTCTCTTATCGGACAGGACGAGGCTCACAAGCAGAACTACTCACAGGTTCTCTGGCTCGACGGTGTTGAGCAGAAGTACATAGAGGAAGTAGGCGCTATGAACATCTTCTTCGTTATTGATGGCAAGGTTGTAACTCCTATGCTTCAGGGCTCTATCCTCCCCGGTATCACAAGAAAGTCCGCTATTGAGGTATGCAAGAGCAAGGGCCTCACAGTTGAGGAAAGACGTATAGATATACAGGAGATCGCTGACGCTTACGACGCTGGCAAGCTTGACGAGGTATTCGGTACAGGTACTGCTGCTGTTATCTCACCTGTCGGTCACCTCAAGTGGAACGACAAGGTTATGGAGATCAACGGCAACAAGATCGGCAAGATCTCACAGATGCTCTATGATACAATGACAGGTATCCAGTGGGGCAAGATCGAGGATACATTCAACTGGATCGTTCCCGTTGAATAATAAAGGCGCTTCCGTAAGTGCGGAGCAGATATAGAAATTTTAAGCCATAGTATTTCTGATCTGAAGTCAGAGGTACTATGGCTTTTCTATTGACAGTACAGCTAATATAAATCAAAATTTAGCTTTGCTAAATTTTGATTTAGTGGAGAATTGAGAGTGGAGAGTTAAGAGTTAATGAGTTCGCTGCGCTCATATTATTTAAATTATATCGCCGCAGGCGATACACCACAACTGTCAACTCTCAATTCTCAACTCTAAACTAAATCATAATACCCCTGCAGGCTGACGGCTGTATTGTCATTTCTTCCTGCCTTTTCATATAATAATGTGATTAGAGATAATCATTCTATGCCGTAAAAGGCGGACAGGAGTACAACATGGATAAACACAGGATACTTATCGCAGGCGGCGATATGCGGCAGTTATACTGCGCAGAAAGGCTGTCCCGCGATTTTGAGATAGGGCTTTTAGGCTTTGACAGCGAAAACCTCGCAGACCATACCGGACTTGCCGCAGCCGATATCAGCGCACATAAATACTATGACTGCGCCCTGCTGCCGGTACTGCCGTTCAGCGACGACGGAAATATCTATACTCCGTGCAGCAGTGAAAAACTGACGGCGGAGCTCGTGAGCTCTCTGATTGCCGATAACAGTACGGTCTTCGCCGGAAAAGTGAATGCAGAGCTTAAAGAAGCCTTTCAGGGCTTTGAGATATATGACTATATGCTCAGTGAAGAACTGAATATTAAAAACGCCGTTCCTACGGCAGAGGGAGCTGTACAGCTTGCGCTCGAAGAACTTCCCGTCACACTGAACGGACTGAAAGTCCTTATAGTCGGCATGGGCAGGATAGGTACAGCTATTGTAAGGATACTTCAGGGCTTCGGCGCGGATATCACCGGCGCAGTCCATAACAGCCGCGGAGCAGCAAAAGCAAAACTGCACGGTATAAAGGCTGTTCCCACAAAGCGCCTCGGCGGTGACTACGGACTTGTATTCAATACCGTTCCCCAGCTCGTTCTGGACCACGATAAACTGGCTGAATTTTCAAATAATACACTTTTCATCGACCTTGCCTCCAAACCCGGTGGTATAGACTTTGAAGCCGCACTCAGCCTTGGTCTGAAAGTGATATGGGCACTGGGACTCCCCGGCAAGACCGCTCCGGTCACAGCAGGAGAGATAATAGCGGAAACTGTGATTTCAAAGCTTGAAGAAAGAGGTGAAGCCATTGAGTGAGATACTGAAAGGACTCAGGATAGGCTTTGCCATGACAGGCTCATTCTGCACCTTCAGTCAGTGCTTTGAGCAGGCGGAGCTGCTTATACAGAATGGAGCGGAGCTGCTGCCGATAATGTCAGGAAACGCTTCCGGTACCGATACCCGCTTTGGCACAGCTGAGGATAATATCAGCAAGCTCGAAAGCATAACAGGTAAAAATGTGATCACTTCCATAACCGAAGCCGAGACCATAGGCCCCAAAGAGCTTACGGATATAATGGTAGTTGCCCCGTGTACTTCAAATACCGCTGCAAAGCTTGCTTCCTCCATTACCGATACGCCTGTCACTATGGCTGTGAAATCCCATCTCAGGCGCGGAAAGCCCGTCGTACTTGCCCTTGCCTCAAACGACTCCCTTCTGGGCTCAGCCAAAAATATCGGAGAACTTTTCAACAGAAAGAACTATTACTTTGTTCCTATGCTTCAGGACGACTGTATCAATAAACCTGCGTCCCTTGTGGCGGAATTCTCTTTGATCCCCGACGCTGTTGAAGCCGCACTGAAAGGGATACAGCTTCGTCCGATTATATATCATACCAAGCCATGAAAAAGCCCGCATAACCTAAATGTGGTACTTATGTAGAAGGCTCTACATGAGCTATTGAGGATAACCTTTCTTCAGAAAGGTTTCCCCCGATAATTCCATATAAAGCTCATATATAAGTACCACACTTATTATGAAGGCTTACTGATTCAGAATTCTTCTTTTGATATGGAATAATCCAGCATTTCAATAAACATGAGCTGTTTATCGAATATCTTCTGATCGATATCATTATTTATGCAGTACAATTCGGTATATGAATACTTTTTCCCGTCCTTGTTAAGATACAGATCATTTTCCTCGAACAGCTTTATAGGATCAAAGCAGTTCTTCTGATAGGGAAGGTATATCAGCTTGACCTGCCTGTTCCTGTCATCCGCAAGCTGCTCATGAATATAGTTTATCCTGATGATATCGACCACCTTATTGGTTACATCAACAAAGAGGTTCACTCCCAAAACCGAAACGAGCAGTACGGCGGAACACTTTTTTACCAGACCGGTATCCATTACCTTAATACTGTTCAGTACAGGCACAGATACCTCACAGGTAAACAGGCACCAGAATATAAACGAAGCAAAAAAGCAGCGGCCTGTTATGGCATTAACCACGAGAAATGGAGCAGTAACAAATATCGTACTCAGCAGATAAATAACCGCCCTTACACGTTTGCCGCCCTCAAATAAACTGCATACCATATATATCAGAACGCATATATACAAAACCGTAAGCGCCGCTTCAAGAGCCCTGCTGCGGTACGCACTTGAAAGCACTGCGATATCTTCACCGTTATCTACAACAAAGACAAAAACAGTGTAGATTATCATAATAAACAATGAAGCTGCAGCATATTTCGGGCGCTTGTCAGCTTTTCCATACTTTTTTGCAAAAATAAAAGCGATACAGCAGGTTATTATAATATGAAGGAAAAAATATGGTCTGGAAAAGTTTACTATAACGTCGCGGTAAATATTCATATAGATATCCGACAGAGATAATTCAAAGCTTCTGAAAGCGATATCATCGCCTTCCTCAAGAATATGCTTGTAGTTGCTGTCGGACATCATCACGATCGTACCGGCTATAGTACCGATCAGATAGGCGATATTCGGGAGATAAAACTTTTTCTGAGTAAAATAGACGAACAGAATAATAAAAATACCGAATAACAGATTATATACCGTAATGTTTTCGATACACAATGCTCCGACAAAGCCGATAAGCAGAAATATCAACGCGCTGCCCCACTTTGAACGCACAGGCTTTTTTTCAAACAACGGTAAGCAGTATCTTATGTATATCAGTAAAAAGACCAAAGAGATAAGATAATTTGTAAATCCCGATATCCAGTTGTATATATGAACATAAAAATATCTGGGTGAAAATAATAAAACTGAACCCGCAAATAAAAAAGCGACCCATTTATGTTTCAGTTCAGCCTTAAAAAGACCGGCGATAAGGAACAAAAAAGCTCCCATGAAGAAAGTATAGACCACAAAGCACAGAACAGGAGAATTGCATATGAAATAAGTCAGTATATTCGTAAAATATCTTCCATTCGGATTGTGATGCAGCAGCATCTGCGATACGGAATCAATATTATCCCACATGAGATCGTCTGATGTTTTAATAAGACATAAGCAGTGAACGATAATATAAACCACGAATATTATCGGAAATATAAGAGCTTTTTTCTGCAGCAGATCATGTTTCTTCATAGACATATCACCTCTTTATTTAAATCAAAAAGGCTCCATTAGAATACTAATGGAGCCCTAACAATGTCGGCACTGATTTAGTTTCCCAGGCCGTCACCAGCCAAGTATCGTCAACGCGAATGAGCTTAACTTCCGTGTTCGGAATGGGAACGGGTGTGACCTCATTGCCATAAGCACCGACTAAAATGA
>NZ_JAEFAJ010000048.1 GCF_016287535.1 Ruminococcus sp. | reverse complement strand
GGATCCAGTCGGGAAGAGCAGCTCCCATAGCGTGTTCAGCCGCATACACAGCGGAAGGAACGAACACAGAAAGCCTGTCCGCCGAAAGAGGGGCAATTGCAGTTGCTGCAGCGGCAATTGCAGCAGCGGTCAGTCTTGTGAGCTTCATATCATTCACCTGCCATTCTTCAGATTTGCAGCATTTAACTGCCTGATTTCATTATACAACGATATCTCGCCGAATGCAAGAGATAATTGTACTATAGTCTATATAGGATTTAACGTATGAGACTGGCAAAATGTGCGGCTGAAATCGTAAACTTTTTGTGAACACAAAAATCATGATTCATTCATTGAGTATCGCAAAGGCTGATTATATACATTTCTTGTATTTTACATTCAAAATGTGTACGTCGGGGCATCGGCCCCGAGCTCTTCTTTTTGTCGAATTTTCTTGAAAATTTAACAATTGCATGATATAATGAAATTATGTATTATTCTGATAAAAGGGGTATTGAACATGGCAAATGATAGATTTACAGTAGTCGGAACAAATATCGCTGAGAAAGCGTCTATGATATGGAACGTAGCTGATATGCTGCGCGGACCGTTCAAGCCGCATGAATACGGACTGGTTATACTTCCTATGACAGTGGTGAAGCGCTTTCACGACTGTCTGCTCCCTACACATGATGCAGTACTGAAGGAGTACGAAAGCAAGAAGAACTTCGCAGTTATCGAGGGCTTCCTCACAAAGGCTTCCGGCTACCAGTTCTACAACACCAGCAAATACACATTTGACCTGCTCTGCGCTGATCCTGACAATATAGAGGCTAACTTCCGTGACTACCTCGCAGGATTCTCAGCAAACGTACAGGACGTACTTGCCAAGTTTGATTTTGATGCTATAATCCGCCGTATGGTGGAGAGCAATACCCTTTATCTCGTTATAAAAGAATTCAACTCCCAGAAGGGGTATCTCGGTCCTGACAAGATAAGCGCAGTTGACTGCGGCTATATGTTCGAGGACCTTGTAAAGCGTTTCTCTGAGTCCTTCGGCGAAGAGGCTGGAGCTCACTTCACCAGCCGTGACATTATCTACCTCATGACCGATATCCTTCTTTCTGACGCTGATTTCTCACGCAACGGCACTGTTACCGTATACGACATGGCTATGGGTACATCGCAGATGCTCAGCTGCATGGAAGAGCGTATCCACGACCTCAACTCCGAAATGGACGTTACCTGCTTCGGACAGGAGTTCAACCCCTCCACATTCGCTATCGCCAAAGCTGATATGATGATACGCGGCGGAGATCCCAACAATATGCGTTACGGTGACACACTGTCCGAGGATCAGTTCAGCGGCTATCAGTTCCAGTATATTATCTCGAATCCCCCCTTTGGTATCGACTGGAAGCGCGAGCAGAAAGCAGTTGAAGCTGAAGCTCAGAAGGGCGAGCTGGGACGCTTTGCTCCGGGACTTCCAAAGATATCAGACGGTCAGCAGCTTTTCGTGCTGAACGGTCTTTCCAAGCTTGCTCAGAACGGCAAAATGGCTATAATACAGAACGGCTCTCCCCTGTTCTCAGGTGACGCAGGCAGCGGTCCTTCCGAGATACGCCGCTACATACTTGAAAACGACTGGCTTGACGCTATTATACAGCTCTCAACGGATATGTTTATGAATACGGGTATCAGCACATATATCTGGGTGCTGAACAAGAACAAGCCTGCCTACCGTGCAGGAAAGGTACAGCTCATCGACGCTTCGCACTGCGGAGAGCAGCGCCGCAAGTCTATCGGCTTCAAGCGCTATGACGTTACCGACCTCTGCCGCGAGCTTATCGTCAAGGCTTACGGCGAGTTCAGAAATGACGAGATATACGGCGACAAGAACGGCGTTTACTGCCACAGCAAGATATTCGACAACGAGGAATTCGGCTACAGCAAGATAGTTGTGGAGCGTCCTGAGCTTGACGAGGACGGCAAGCCTGTGCTGAAAAAGGGCAAGCCCGTTGCGGACTCTTCACGCAGAGACACGGAGAATGTTCCGCTGAGGGAGGATATAAACGAGTATTTCGCCCGTGAAGTCCTGCCGTATGCTCCTGACGCCTGGATAGATAATAAAAAGACGAAAGTCGGCTATGAGATACCCATGACGCGATATTTCTATGAGTATCAGGCGCCCGAAAAGGTTGAGGATATCATGGCAAGGCTGAGCGGTATTGAGGCTGATATACACTCGAGCCTTTCCGCGCTGTTTGATAAGGGGAACTGAATATGGCAAAGAATTACGATAAACAAAAGTCACTGCGCAATACAGGCATTTTTCTTGTAGTGATCGCAGTATTCGTTCTGCTTGCCCTCATTTGGGCTGTCATCCGGAACGCAGGATACGCAAAAAAGTATACCGTCGCCGTGAACGGAACAGTCATCAGCAGTTACGTTTATTACGAGTATGATCACGATCATAAAGAACCACACAGCAATGTTACCATACAATATGAAGGGCTGAACGGCAGCCTGCATACGATCAAACGCAACCAGCTCTACGGCGAATACAAGGAAGGCGAAACCGTATCGCTGAAATGTAATGAGGAACGGGACAAAGCCGTACTGAAACAGGACACAGAGCAGAATCCGATTTTCATCGGCTGTCTTTCTGCGATCTCTTTGTTTTTTGGCACAGTCGGTATACTGCTGATCAAAGGGAAAGCTAATGGCTGATGCAGGTACGGAAATGAGGTGAGAGTACATGAGACAGATGAAAGACAGCGGCATTGAATGGATTGGGGAAATACCTGAGAATTGGAATACGCGACGCATAAAGCACCTTGCAGACACATCTATTCAAAATAACTTTATTGATGGAGACTGGATAGAATCGCCAGATATCGAAGACGAAGGAATTCGTTATTTAACAACAGGAAATGTTGGAGACGGATGCTATAAAGAACAAGGTAATGGATATATTTCTCTTGAAACATTTCAAAAACTTAATTGCAAATATGCCTATCCAAATGACTATGTTATTTCAAGATTAAACGCTCCTTATGGTAGATCATGTATTTTACCTGATTCTTTTCCTGAATATGTATTAGCTGTTGATATTGTAATATTGAGGACAAACGAAGATAAGAAGTATTTATGCTATACCACACAATGTAACGGTTATCAACGTTCTGTAGAAGACCAAGCTAAAGGAACGACAATGAAAAGAATTAGTCGAACTAATTTAGGAAATATTGTTATTCCACTCCCATCTCTCCCCGAACAGCAAGCAATCTCCGCCCACCTCGACCGTCAATGTGCCCATATCGACAACATCATCGAGAAAACAAAAGCCTCTATCGAGGAATACAAAAAGCTCCGACAGGCAGTCATCACGCAGGCTGTGACAAAGGGCGTGCGCGGCGACAGACCGATGAAGAACAGCGGTATTGAATGGATTGGGGAGATTCCCGAAGATTGGAATGTTTACAGAATTGCGGCATTATATGAAGAACGCAACGAAGCAGGCAATGATGAACTTCCCATATTAACTGTATCTATCAATACAGGTGTTTCTGACAGGGAGTTATCAGATGAAGAAAGTTTGCGTGTATTTGTCAGAAGTGAAGACAGATCGAAATATATGAAAGTCTACCCTGGCGATTTAACGTATAATATGATGCGTGCATGGCAGGGGGCTTTTGGTGCTGTAAGAGTTTTAGGCATGGTAAGTCCGGCTTATGTAATTGCAAAGCCTAAGCAGGAAATTGACAGTAGATATATGGAAGCCTTGCTCCGTACTCCTGCTGCAAAAGAAGAGATGAAACGTCATTCGTATGGTATAGCAGATTTCAGAATGCGTTTATATTGGGACTATTTTAAGATTATCAAGGTATGCTTCCCAACTTTAAGTGAACAGAAAGAAATAGCAGATTATATCGACACTAAATGTGCCGAAATAGATACACTTATCTCAAAAAAAGAACAGTTCCTCACCGAGCTGGATTCCTATAAAAAATCCATGATATACGAATATGTCACAGGCAAAAAGGAGGTGCCCATAGCATGAGCGTAGACGAGACCAGCGAAAAACGCTTTGAATCCGATATACACGCCGCTATGCTCGCAGACGGCTACACGGTCAACGCCGATACATACGACTCTAAAAACGCCCTCTACCTCGATACCCTTGTGCGCTTCGTCAAGGCTACTCAGCCTAAGTCGTGGCAGAGATTCGAGCTGCAAAGCGCCGATAACACAGAGGAGAAGTTCGCAAGAGCGTTTCAGACAGCCGTTGACATGGACGGACTACTGGGCGTGCTCCGCAACGGCTTCAAGCACAGGGGCATTCCTTTCCGCGTGTGCTATTTCAAGCCCGAATCGGGGCTTAATCAGACTGCCCTCGACAACTACGCAACTAACGAGATAACCGTCAACCGCCAGTGGTATTACTCCGACGAGAACCGCAAGTCCGTGGATATGGTCATCGCCGTGAACGGTATACCTGTGTTTGCATTCGAGCTGAAGAACCAGTACACAGGTCAGGACATCGAGAACGCCAAGCGGCAGTGGATGTTCGACCGCGATCCGAGGGAGCTGTGTTTCCGATTCAATACGCGCATTCTTGCCTATTTCTGCGTAGACCAGCTGGAAGCCTGCATGACAACCAAACTCGCAGGCAAGAACACGTTTTTCCTGCCTTTCAATCAGGGCTCAAACGGTGCAGGTAACGACGGCGGCAAGGGCAATCCACCCAACCCTGACGGTTATCCGACAGCGTATCTGTGGCAGAATGTCTTCCAGAAAGACAGCATGATGGATATTTTGCAGAAGTTCATGAGCTACCGCAAGGATAAGAAAATGCTGCTGTTTCCCCGTTATCATCAGCTTGACGTTGTACGCAGCCTTATCGGTCATGTGCGGCAGTTCGGAGCAGGTCATAATTACCTGATACAGCACAGCGCAGGTTCGGGCAAGTCCAATTCTATCGCATGGACAGCGTACAGACTTGCGGCTCTTTTCAACGCTGAGGACAAGCCAGTTTTCTCCAGCGTTATCATAGTTACCGACAGACGAGTACTCGATGCTCAGCTACAGGAGACTATCTCAGGCTTCGACCATAAGCTGGGAGCTATTGAGACTATCGACGAAAAGAAGACCTCCAAGAACCTCCGTGATGCTATCAATGACGGCGTGCGTATTATCGTCACCACGTTGCAGAAGTTCCCTGTGATATATCAGGAAGTGGACAGCGTTGCAGGCAGGAACTTTGCTGTTATCGTTGACGAGGCTCACTCCTCGCAGACAGGAAGCTCCGCCCTTAAACTGAAAAGCGCACTCGCCGATACAGAGGAAGCGCTACGTGAGTATGCGGAGATAGAGGGTAAAGCCGAGGACGAGATCGACCGCACCGACAAGATAGTGGAGCAGATGATCTCTCACGGCAAGCACAAGAACCTGTCCTTCTTTGCGTTTACTGCAACTCCCAAGGCTCAGACACTTGAAATGTTCGGTGAGCCGTATCCCGACGGCTCCTTCCATCCGTTCCATATATATAGTATGCGTCAGGCTATTGAAGAAGGCTTCATACTGGACGTTCTCAGCAACTATATGACATACAGTACCTGCTTCAAGATTGCCAAGAACACTACAGAGAATCCTGAGCTTCCCGAGAGTCGTGCAAAGAAGCTCATAAAGAAATATCAGACGCTTCACCCGTATAATATCAGTCAGAAGTCCGCTATCATCGTTGAGACATTCCGTGAGACCACGCGCTATAAGATAGGCGGCAAGGGAAAGATGATGGTAGTAACTGATTCGAGACTTGCTGCTGTGCGCTATTTCCATGAGATTAAGCGATATATAGCAGAGCATGGCTATGATGATATGGACGTGCTCACAGCATTCTCAGGATCTGTCAAGGATGGCGATAATGAGTATACTGAAAGCTCACTCAACGTCAGAAAGGACGGCAGCCATATTTCGGAAACACAGACAAAAGCTGAGTTCCATGATAACTTCAATGTGCTTGTTGTAGCTGAGAAGTATCAGACAGGCTTCGATGAACCTCTGCTGCATACAATGATAGTAGATAAGAAGCTGAAAGGTGTAAAGGCAGTACAGACGCTCTCGCGCCTTAACCGTACCTGTACAGGCAAGATTGATACGTTCATACTTGACTTCGCCAACAAGAAAGAGGATATCCTCGACGCATTCCAGCCGTTCTATCAGGAGACCTTCCTTGAACAGGAAGTAAACGTTGACCTAATCTACCAGACAGAGCGTGAACTGCTGAATTACGCTATCTATACCAATATAGACATAGAAGCGTTCATCGAGGTTTGGAATAAATCCGGCGGTCAGGAGTCAACATCAATGGGAAAGATGACAAGCGTACTGAAGCCTGTTGCGGATAGATATAACCTCAAGAACTCTGAGGAGAGGTATCAGTTCAGACGCCTTGTTCGTAACTTCATAAAGTGGTATGGTTATATAACGCAGGTAGTCAGGATGTTCGATAAAGATATGCATAAGGAAAATCTCTTCCTGAGATATCTGCTGCATCTGCTTCCGGCAGAACCTGCTGATCCTTGTGACCTTGAAGGAAAGCTGAAGCTTGAATACTACAAGCTACAAAAGACTTTTGAGGGCAATATACAGCTCGAAAACCTTGATGGAGAGTATATTCCTGCCAAGCAGAAAGCCGTAGGAGGTAAACAAAAGAAAACACCTCTTGACGAGATACTCGAACAGATAAATGAGAAGTACAAGGGACAGTTCACTGATGCAGATAAGGTCATTATCGATGCACTGCATCAGAAGCTTAAGAAGAATGCGAAGCTCCTCAGCTCTGCCAAGACTACAGATCCTGTTATTTTCACAGAAAGCATCTTCCCTCAGATCTTCAGTGCAACCGCTATGGAGAACTATACTGAATCTCAGGAAAGCTATGAATCCTTGTTCAAGGATAAGAACAAGTATAACGCTATAATGAGTGCTCTTGCAGGAGTTATATACCGTGAGATGCGTAAACAAGATTCAAACAAGCAGTAATAGTGAACCGCCTATATAGGCGGTTCTGCTTTATGTATTTACATTATATCGGTATTATGCTATAATAGGTGATAAGAGAAATAGCAAAGGAGTTACATATGGCAAATCGAGAGATTATTGACAGAGATACCTATAAGAAGATCAAGAAGATGAACCGTGAGGAGCTTACAAAGTTCATTCTTCAGTATGGAGACGAACTTCTCGGAGAACAGGGCAAAACCATTGATCTCCCAGCTCTTGAGACAGAACTCAGTAAGATCAAAGGTATCGGTGGTAAGCGCCTTGAGGAAATAATGGTCGTTATTGAGAAATTCTTGGATGTTGAATAGAGGGAAAGATGAAGCTAATATTGAAAATGTTGCAAAAGGCAGTCATTGTAGTAACAGTACTGTCGCTTATCATAGGCACATCGGTCACTGCATATGCAGCAGATGTAGACTCAGTTCTGAATGACGCAGAATGGACTTCTTACGTTGAGCGTTCCATTGAAATAGATAAAACTCCCGGACTCTCCGTTGTAGCAGTCAAAGGAGCAGATGTAGGATTCAAGACCTGGGGATATGCCAATATTAAGGATAAAACTCCCATGACCGAAGATACTCTCGTACATATCGGCTCATGTTCAAAAGCGTTTACGTCATTGGCTGTACTGCTATTACAAGAAGAAGGAAAACTCTCTATAGATGATAGTGTTTCTGAGTATATCCCCTGGTGGCACGTTACATATCAGGGAAAAGATGCGGATATAAAGATATGGCACCTTTTGAATCATTGTTCAGGCATACCTAATGCAGCAACAATGGCTAAATATCCTATCAGAACTGATGCAGATGAAGAAGAAATAGCTCATATTGCTGAAGACCTTGAACTGAAGTATCCTCCCGGGGAAACTTTTGAATATTGTAATCTCGGTTATTGTATCCTTGCATATCTTGTTGAAACTGTAAGCTGCATTTCATTTGACGAATATGTTGTAAAAGAGATAATGCAGCCTATAGGTATGACACACAGCGGTTATGATCTGCCCGTAGCACAGGGATATTTATACTTCTGGAATACACTTAAACCTTACAATGATCCTCATGCAAAAGGTATTGAAGGCGAAGGGTATGCAGTAACAACTGCTTCAGACATGGCTTTATGGCTGAAGGCGCAGATGGGAAAGCTTGATCTTCCCGATAAGCTGGCAAACGCTATTGCTGCATCTCACGAAATAATCGAAGAACATTA
>NZ_JAEFAJ010000032.1 GCF_016287535.1 Ruminococcus sp. | reverse complement strand
TTATAGGCGATGGTGCTTCTGTTGAAAAGGGTTCTGGCAACTCACTGATCTGGATCTCAGGCAACTCTGCAACAACTGTAACTCTTGAGGACGGCAAGTACGTTCTTGAAGAGATCGCAGCTCCTACAGGCTACGAGGTAGCTACCAACATCACATTCACTGTTGATGACGGAAAGCTCACTTCTGTAGACGGCATTGAGACAGACAGCGACACAGTAGTTATGATCGACAAGAGGATCGAGACCACCACAACAACAGTTACCGATATTATGGGTCAGGAGGTCACAACTTCCACAACAACCGTAATCGGCGGCGGTGACGATGCTACAAGAACATCAACAACTACTACCACAACTACTACAACAACCACCACAACTACAACAACAACTACAACCACTCCTGTAACTGCAAAGGTCAACATCAACAAGGTCGATGCAGGCGGAGAGGAAGTGCCGGGAGCAGAACTTACCCTGACAGGTACAGATGCAAACGGTAACAAGATCACATTCACTGACGATCAGATCAAGGCAGGCGAAGGCGCAAAGGTTAAGAACAGCACAGGCGATGCACTTGTATGGATCTCAGGAAATGCACCTACAGTAGTAACACTTGAAGACGGCGACTACGTACTCCACGAAGTAGCAGCTCCGAACGGTTACGAAAAGGCAACCGACATCAAGTTCACAGTCAAGGACGGTAAGGCAAGTGCCGAGAGCATCGACATGGTTGATGCAATCATCACTACCACAACAACTACAACAACAACCACTACTACCACAACAACTACTACAACCGCACCTCCTCAGGCTTCAATGCTTGGCGACTCAAACTGCGACGGAACTGTTGACCTTGCTGACGCAGTTCTTATCATGCAGGCTCTTGCAAACCCTGACAAGTACGGTGTAAACGGTTCTTCAAACCTCCACATCACATCTCAGGGCTGGATAAACGCTGACGTTCACCAGAAGGGCAACGGCGTTTCCACTAACGACGCTCTCGCTATCCAGATGAAGCTTCTCGGCAACATCAGCGGATTCCCGATCGACGTTATCTGATGACGATACAAAGCAGCTCCTCAGGGAGCTGCTTTTTTTGTCCCTTTTTCAGAATCTTGTACGATTTCAACAATTTTACCGCTTATTTTCATCTTGCTTTTTCACGTTAAACCCTTGCAAATCTGTCCTCTTTGTGATATAATAGTAAAGCTAATTGAAATATTTCGGCTATTGCCGTAATCCATACTTACATTACCGGAGGTAGTTTTTTATGACAACTTTAGAGATCATCGGCGGAGTAGCAATACTCGTCCTCAGCCTTATCATCATCATACTCTGCCTGTCACAAGAGCAGAAATCACAGGACAGCATGACTGCGGCACTCACAGGTGCAAGCGCTGATTCCTTCTACGGTAAGAATGAGGGCAGAACAAAAGAGGCTATTCTCGCAAAGATAACAAGAACTCTTTCAATTCTTCTCTTTGCTGTTGTTCTTGCAGTAAATATCATACCGATCTTCAAGAAGTAAAAAAACTGCCCTGTGACCAAGGTCATGGGGCTTTGCTTTTATTACCTGCCTGCCGGTACTTTGCATGGCTCCGCGGCAGAAATATACCGTTGCCGTGTATCATTATCTGAAATTAAGGAGAAGCCTATGGCAGAAAAATCCAAAAAGAAACAACCGGAGAAAAAAAGCAGTCAGGCTGTCTCCGTTGAAAGCTACAAAAAGAAAATAGTCACATTCCTCCGGACCTACGGAAAAAAGTCTATGCCGCTGAATGAGCTGGAATCAAAGTGCAGGACAAAAAAAGCAGGCAGGGAAAACTTCACGGAAGCCTTTTCTCAGCTCCGCACAGAGGGTGTGGTCATGATGAAAAAGGGCATGAAGGCTGCTCTCTGCTCACGCATAAACGTCTACCCCGGCACGGTCACAAGACTGAGCCGCACATTCGGCTTTGCTGTTACCGATGACGGAACGGAATACTTCATACCGGGCAAGTGTATGCTGGGCGCTATGCCGAATGACAGGGTGCTCATCTCCCCTATCGCTTCCCGTTCCGGAGAGCCTGAGGGAGAGATACTCGATATACTTGAATTCGGCAGCTCACAGCTCACCGGCAAGATCGAATACGTGGACGGACAGCCTTATCTCGTTCCCGATACAGCTTCACGCAATCACGTGATAATAGTTCGCGCGGAAAGCATACCCTTTGAAAACGGCGACAAGGTCCTTGCGGAGATAGTCTACCGCGGCAGGCGCCACGCCGAGCATAAGGTAAAGATAACCCTCGTTTTCGGAAGCTCGGAATATGCGGCTTCATCAGCCGCTTCAATACTCGTAATTCACGGCGCTCCCACAGCCTTTCCGGAGGACGTTCTGAAGGAAGCCCGCAAGATATCCGAGGGCGGAGTGCAGGAATTCTCCTTCAACAACCGTGAGGATCTCCGTGATATGACTATATTCACCATTGACAGCGCAGAGTCCAAGGACCTCGACGACGCCATATCCCTGCAAAAGACACGGAAGGGCTACTGCCTCGGCGTCCATATCGCAGACGTTTCCCACTATGTCAAGGGCAACAGCGCTCTCGACAAGGAGGCTCTCCTCCGCGGCACAAGCATATACTATGCGGATAAGGTGATACCTATGCTCCCTCAGGAGCTGTCAAACGGTATCTGCTCACTCAATCCGGGCGAGGACAGACTTACTCTCTCTGCTTTCATGGAGCTTGACAAGGAGGGCATCATGCTTTCCTACCGCTTCTGCAAAAGCGTTATACGCTCCCGTGTAAAGGGCGTATACTCGGAGATAAACCGTATCCTCGACGGCAGCGAGAACGACGATATCGCCGCAAAGTACAAGGTAGTACGCAGCAGCATAATGCTGATGAACGAGCTTGCGGACAAGCTCATTGCAAGGAAGAAGCTCCGCAGCGCTCCGGAGATAGAGACTACAGAAAGCAAGCTAATAATCGGCGAGGACGGTATATGCTGCGATGTACAGCCCCGTGAACGGGGAAAGTCCGAGCGCATAATAGAGGAATTCATGCTCACCGCAAACGAAGCCGCCGCAAAGCTCGCCAGGGAGAAAAAGGTACCCTTTGTGTACCGTATACACGAGGCTCCGCCGGAAGCCAAGACTGAGGCGCTCCACGAGATACTGCCGAAATACGGCTTCGAGTGCCCTCATTTCAGCGAGTTCAAGCCGGTACACGCGGCTAAGATACTGGAGAGCGCAAGAGATACAGACAAGTTCGAGGCTGTAAATATGCTGGTGCTGCGCTCAATGGCTAAAGCCAAATATTCACCGGAGCCTCTCGGACATTTCGGGCTCGTCCTCGACGACTACGCTCACTTCACCTCGCCTATCCGCCGTTATCCCGACCTTGCCATACACCGGATAATCACGGATATACTCGCAGGCTACAACAGCGAATGGCTCACCAAGAGGTACGCAGGCTTTGCCGTGAACGCCGCCGACCGCTCCTCAGCCGCTGAGATACGCGCGATAACCATCGAACGCGAGTGCGAGGACTGCTACAAGGCGGAGTATATGAAGGCTCATCTCGGAGAGAGCTTCACCGCAAGGATATCCGGCGTTACCGAGTTCGGATTCTATGCCGAGCTGCCGAATACCGTTGAGGGACTTGTCCATATAAGGACTCTTCCCGAAGGCGAATACGACTATTCCGAGCCTGTATCCCTTACCGAGAGATTCACGGGAGTATCCTATACTCTCGGACAGACCGTTCAGGTGGTCTGCGCCGCCGTGAACGTAAGCGACGGCACTATAGATTTTGTTCTTGACGATGACGAACAGGAGGATATATAATGAAAAGGATCGCAATAATACTTGCCGCACTGGCTCTTGCGGCAGCGTCGGTATCATGCATGGGTGAAAAGACCGGAAAGGCTCCCTCAAAGCCGGACAGCGAAAATACCACCGCTGCTGCTGAAGAAGTTACCGGCACAGATGTCACAACTTCCGCAAAGACCACTACCACGGCAAAAACTACCACGACCTCATCCACCACTACACAGCCCGACCCACTCGGCGGCGGCGTATTCGAGTACAATCCGGACGGCGCGGTGGTATTCAAGGAGGACAGCAGCAAAGCCGAGGACCGCGTACTCATACAGGCTGCACAGGCTCTCTTTGAATCAGCCTGCCGTACCCAGTGGAACTTCATAGTCGGCTGCCCCTTCAAAACAGACGACAGCTATATCGAAACAGGTGATTTCAACTGGCGCTACTATCACATCTCTGACAGCAGTATAAAGACTCTGGCAGACGTTGAAAAGGCATACCACAAGGTATTCAGCGAACGCTATCCCAACAAGGAGCTCTCGGAGATATTCGTCGAGAGCGACGGCGGAGTTTACGCTTACTGCGGTTCAAAGGGCACGGATATCTACTATACCGGCTCAAAGGTAACAGGCATAAAATCCAGAAGCGGCGACGAGATAGTATTCAATGTGGAGAATTACTACGACGGAAGCGATTACGGCGAAGGTCCGAACACACAGACCGAAGAGTTTTCAGCGGTCATCGGAAGCGACGGCGTATGGAAGGCGGGAAAGTTTGAGCTTCCGTACTGATAAGGTATTAAATAAGCCCGGAAGTGGTTCGGTGGAACCTCTTCCGGGCTTTATCCTTTATGCCTTTATTTCCTGACCGCCAAGCCTGCGGAAATAATCCTCGGCGTAGGCGCGGTAATCGTTTCTGAATACCTCGTCGTTCTCCTTTACCTCGTGGAGATAAGCATGAAGATTGGTCTTTTCGTCTGTCTCTATCAGACAGCCTGCGATGTTGGAGCAGTGATCCGATACACGTTCAAGATTAGTAAGAACGTCCTGGAAGATATATCCCAGCTCAACTGTACATTCGTCGTTCTGCAATCTGCGGATATGCCTGTTTTTAAGCTCTGTGCTGAGATTGTCCACTACCTCCTCAAGAGGCTCTACCTTGTGGGCTATCTTCAGGTCGTTGTTCACGTAAGCGTCAAACGCCTTGTTCACGTTCTCGGTTATAGCGTCGGTTATTACGATTATCTCGTTTATGCACTCCTCAGAGAAGTTTATTCCCTTTTCGTGCATTTCCTGAGCCGATTCCACAAGATTTACCGCATGATCGGAGATACGCTCAAAGTTTCCGACGCAGTGCATCATTTTTGATACGCTGCGGCTGTCAGCGCCGGTAACGCTCGCCTTGGATAATTTTACCAGATAACTGTTTATCTTGTCCTCGAAGCCGTCGATTATATCCTCGTTCTCGATTATGGTATCGCATACCTCCTCGTCGAAGCCTGTGAGGAGTTTAAGCGCCTTAGTTATAGTCTCTCTTGTGAGCTCAGCCATCTGATTCGTAGCCGAGATACAGCTATGAACCGCTACAGCAGGGGTCTTCAGAAGGATATCGTCCAGACCTGTGAGAGTCCTTCTCGGATCCTTGACCTCTTCCTTGCCGTCCTTTACTACTATCTTTGAGAGCGCAACGAGCTGCTTTGTGAAGGGCATGAACATAACTGTGGTAGCTATATTGAATATGGTATGCATAACAGCGATACCCACATATCCTACTGTCTTGCTCATTATGCTGAGATCAACGACGTTCTGGAGTATCATTATTATCGGGAGAAGCACAAGAGTACCGATTATCTTTATGATGATATGGGTCCATGCCACTCTCTTTGCGTCCTTGCTCACGCCCACTGTAGAGAGAAGAGCGGTAACGCAGGTACCGATATTACAGCCCATTATGATAGGAAGCGACATACCCCAGGTAAGTCCGCCTGTCTTTGAGAATGCCTGAAGGATACCGATAGAACCTGCGGAGCTCTGAATGATTCCGGTAAAAACAGTACCTACAGCCACACCGAGTATAGGATTGTGGAAGGCTGTGAGTATCTTCTGGAAGTCGGGTGAATTCGCAAGAGGATCAACGGAATCGGACATGAGCGTCATACCGGTCATGAGGACCGCAAAGCCCACCAGTATACGTCCGACGTCCTTTTTCTTGTTCTTTTTAGCGAACATTATGAGGATAACTCCTGCCAGCGCTATCAGCGGCGAGAATGATGTAGGCTTCAGCAGTCTGAGTATAAAGCTGACTATTCCGCCCTCTCCCGAATCCTTGATACCGTCAAGGCAGAGTATCCACGCTGTGAAAGTAGTTCCGATATTCGAGCCGAAGCAAACACCTATAGTCTGCTCCAGGGTCATGATACCCGAGTTTACAAAGCCCACCAGCATTACAGTCATAGCCGACGACGACTGTATGGCTATCGTTACTCCCATTCCGAGAAGTAAAGCCTTCAGCTTGTTTGAGGTCATTTTTTTCAGTGCGACCTCAAGCTTTCCGCCCGTGAGTTTTTCGAGTCCTGTTGACATTACCTTCATTCCGTAAAGGAAGAAAGCAAGTCCGCCAAGCAATGTGAAGATGTTAAAAATAGAGAAGTCTTCCATATATTTCTCCTGTCTGTCTTTCTTCTTTTCTTATACTTATATTTTTCCCTTCTGATTATAATTATATCAGTTTATATGAGCGAGTCAATGATTTCGGCGATTGTTTAACGTGAATTTAACATAACTCATCACCGGTCCGACAAATCGCATAAAAAAATGCCACAGTATCCCTGAAAAAGAGATACTATGGCATGATATCGTCTGAAGTAAGGTTTTACTTCTTCTTTGACTTCTTTACATTCTTTTCAGCAGCTTCTTCTATAGCGTCGATAACTTCCTCAAGGTCATCTTCCTCGTCGTCGTCATCGTCAGCGTCTGCCTTTACAGCCTTTTTCCTGTTGTCATGTGATATAGCGGAAAATACTGCGATAGCAAGGTAAACAGCAAATACCAGCAGCTCAAATATGATTATGTACTTCAGAGAGTTGCTCAGAGCCTGACTGATGCCTGCTGATGCGGACTTTGTCGCAGGAGCAAGAACAGTGTAAGCGTTTGCGAACCTTACGTTCTCGAAGTAATCGTTTGCTGTCTTTTCGGTAAGATCAACGATCTCCGAGACCTTACTGTTAAGTATCGCAAGGTCAGCCTCTGCCCTCTCTATATTTGCCTTTGAGCTTGTTTTGTTGGACTTGAGAGCTTCTCTTCTTGACTCATAGAACTTTATGTCCTGTACTGTCTGAGCGAGATTTGCTTCCAGTGTGGTCTTCTGCTTGAACATCGCGTCATACTGGTCGGAATGTATGGAAGCACTGCCGTTTATGCTCTCGGCGCCTGCGCCGATGAATGTAGCGGAATCCTTGACATACTTGGCGATAGATGCGTCAAGAGCAGCAAGTCTCTCGCTGTACTCGTCCTTGTCAAGAGTAAGGTTCTCGATCCTGTAATCATAGTATGCAAGTGCCGAGTCCTTATCCTTGGTCACATTGTTGACGGAAATATATGACGATATCCTGTCGAGATCAATGCTTGTAACTGTCTTTGCATACTCTGATATATCGTTGAATGAAAAACCTGTTACGCCTGAGCGGAACGATGTATTGTCTTCCTTGGCAAGCTCATCGAGATAACCTCTTACTTTTCTGAGAGAATCCCTGTAAAGCTCTACCTGCTGCGGATAGTCATAGCTTTCGGAATCAACTGCCGAAACGGACGCTCCGAGGGGCTTGTTGAAGCCGTAAAGCTGATAGAAATAATCTCCGTAGCAGTCAATGATGGTATTGAGGAGCTGAGTGCCTGTTGTCTTGTCAAAGCCTGCCATGCTGTAATTAAAGAATATCTCATACTTTGTAGGGAAATACTTGACATCGAGCATTGCCTGTGCAGCAGAAAGGCTTCCGCTTGTTGCCTTTTCCATAACGCTGTTGTAGGCCTTGAGCTTTTCGTAAGCATCCTGAGGCATTATATATCCAAAGCTGATATTTGACCTTACATCTTCAAGGACATCAATATCAAGTCCCATTTCCGTAAGAGCCATTTCGATAACCTTCGGGCTCTTCATGGTCTCGATATCGAATGTTCCTGCCTTGTTGGGATCGAGTCCCTGCTCTATACCGTCATAAGTAAAGCTTACCATAGCCCGTGCGGGAGAAGAGCTTGAAAAAGTCTTCAGCGCCGATAACGAGAATACAGCAAGACCGATTACGACAGCCAGAACTATCCATAATACCAGAAATCTTTTAAGCTGTCTGAAAATAGAAGAAAAAGATATTATGAGCGCATCCTTTTCCTCCTGATTTTTGATCGTAATATTGAGATCACGTCCATTATTCTTAGCCATTTTAACCTCCGATTATAATGTACATTAGTCATATTACGGCGCAACACGCCGTAAAAACAATTATATCACTAAAAGAATACAACGTCAATAGAATAGCGCAAATTCCAGTAATCAGCTTAATTTCATCAGACAATGCTCCTGACTGTCTGACAAAATGACCAACTCCGGAAATACTGCCGCACCGTTGGTTTCCGCCTTAGGAAGCGCAGTATCAGACTGTATGTCCCTTTGCCTTTATGACGTTCACAACTCTGTCAACACAGCTACGGCATACCGCTTCGTCCTCAGCCTCTACCATAACTCTTACAAGAGGCTCTGTACCGCTCTCGCGGACGAGTATCCTTCCCGAATCGCCAAGCTCTGCTGCGACCTTGTCCACCTCTGCGCGTACATCGGCGTCTGCCTGAGCGGCAGCCTTGTCCTTGACCTTTACGTTCTCAAGTACCTGAGGATATACAGTGAAGGGAGCTGCAAGCTCGCTGAGCTTCTTCTCACGTGACATTATTACCTGCATTATCTTCAGGCTTGTGAGGATACCGTCGCCTGTTGAAGCGTACTTGGAGAATATGATATGTCCTGACTGTTCGCCGCCGATACAGCAGCCGTTCTCCTTCATGTATTCGTAAACGTACTTGTCGCCTACCGCGGTCTTTGCGTAGTCAATGCCTATCTCGTCAAAAGCCCTGTAAAGTCCGAAATTGGACATAACAGTAGTAACGACTGTATTGTTTATGAGCTTTCCGCGCTCCTTCATATATCTTCCGTATATGTAAAGGATATGGTCGCCTGTGATGACATTGCCCTTTTCGTCAACGCAGAGGCATCTGTCAGCGTCGCCGTCGTAAGCGAAGCCGGCGTCAAGGCCCTTCTCCACAACGAATTTCTGGAGACCTTCGATATGTGTCGAGCCTGCGTTGTTGTTTATATTGATACCTGTAGGCTCCGCGTTGATAACATATGTCTCAGCGCCGAGAGCTTCAAATACTGATTTTGCGATATTCCATGCAGCGCCGTTTGCGCAGTCGAGACCTATCTTCTTGCCTCTGAAGGAATACATACCGAGAGATATGAGGTAGCCGAGATAACGGTTTCTTCCCGCAACATAGTCAACGCTCCTGCCTATCTTCTCACCGTGAGCGAACGGCACCTCGTCCCACTTCTGTCCGAAAGCCTCAAGCCTGCCGTCAAGGTAAGCCTCAACAAGATCTATGACCTCGTCCTCCATTTTCTCGCCCTGTCCGTTAATGAGCTTTATACCATTATCATAGTAAGGGTTGTGGCTCGCTGAGATCATGATGCCGCAGTCAAAGCTGTCAACTCTTGATATATATGCAACAGAAGGCGTCGTAGTAACGTGAAGAAGGTATGCGTCCGCACCGGAAGCGGTAAGTCCGCCTACCAGCGAATACTCGAACATATAGCTCGAACGGCGTGTATCCTTTCCGATAACGATACGTGCAGGAGTATCATCGCCCTTTCTCCTTTTTATTTCCCCGTAATACCAGCCGAGAAAGCGTCCTACCCTGTACGCATGATCTGCTGTAAGGTTTTCGTTTGCTGTTCCTCTGAAACCGTCAGTTCCGAAATATTTTCCCACTTTATAAAATCTCCTTATAACCAATTTAATATACCGCAGATCCGTTCAAGGACCAACAGTGATTTAATTATAGCACTTTACATTAATATAGTCAACGGATATAATAAATAATTCATAAAATTAATCCTGAAAAAATTTATGGAAAATGTGAGAGATTCCGGTATCTTATACGTCTAATAAGTGCAGACACAGCCTTCGGCAAAGCCATTCGGACAGTTTTTTGATATGTTATGAAGATTTTACTATTGCAAAAGGGAAAGTTTTGTAGTATAATAAACAATAGTATTATAATCGGGTATTATGGCTCAATGCGCCCGAAACAAAAGGAGGAACAAAATTGGCTAAATCAAAAGCTGCGGGCACAAAGTCAAAAACGACAGCCGCCCGCAAGAAGATCGGCAGTACCAAGCCAGCCGTTACAGCCGCAGACATCATAGCCGAAAAGAACAACAGGAAGCTGAGACCAATAATATATATAGCGTCGTTTCTTGTGCCTTTTCTTCTGACACTCGTGTCATACATCGGCTTTGACGTTTACCCTTTCGGCGAGCGCTCGGTCCTGACTCTTGACCTCAACGGTCAGTACATTTACTACTTTGAAGCACTAAGAGATGCATTCTGGGGAGACGGCAGCGCCTTCTACAGCTGGAGCAGAAACCTTTCGGGCGGCTTCATGGGTATCATAGGATACTACCTCGCAAGCCCCTTCACCCTGATAGTTATGCTGCTTCCGAGAAAAATGATACTCGAAAGTGTAATGATAATGCAGATGACAAAGGTCGGCGCAGCAGGTCTCACCTTCTGTATTTACGCTCAGAAGTCCAAGAACCTGAAGCCCCTCCAGTCCATCATGTTCTCTACCATGTACGCCATGATGGCTTACGTCGTTATTCAGCTGATCGACCCCATGTGGATCGACGGACCGATATTCCTGCCGCTGATAATCCTCGGCGTTGAATATCTGGTTGACGACGGAAGAAAGATAAACTATATCATACCCACAGCGATAATGTTCATCGCCAACTTCTATATCGGCTACATGATAGCCATTTTCATCGCGCTCTATTTCTTCTACTACGTTTTCTTCGGCACGAGCCGCAAGTTCAAGAATATCGGCGAATACTTCATGGTATTCGTGAGAATGGGCATATCAACGGCGGTAGTCCTGATGTGCAGTCTTATAATGATACTGCCGGTATACAACGCTCTTGCACTGGGTAAATTCGACTTCTCAAAGCCCGATTACAGCTACAAGGCAATGTTCAATCCACTTGAACTGATACCGTGTCTGCTCCCGAACCAGTACTACTCCGTAAACGTAGACGAGGGCACACGCTACTACGGACGCCCTGAGATATACTGCGGCGTGCTCACCTTCGTGCTCATACCGCTCTTCTTTATGAACAAGAAGATAAAGGTCAACAAGAAGATCGGATACGGTCTCCTTTCATTCATACTCCTTTTCAGTATGTATGTAAAGCCCATAAATATGATGTGGCACGGCGGTCAGGATCCTAACTGGCTCCCGTACAGATACTCATTCCTGCTCTCATTCGTCTTTGTCTCAATGGCGGCGGATATCTTCTCACGCCTTGACGGCTACAAGCTGTCTCCGGTAAGCACAGGCGTCTCCGCAGGAATCATCGGTACGCTCACCGCTATATTCTGCGCATTGATGAAGAAATTCGACTACAGTCAAGAAAAATATCCTTATGTAGCTATCCTGCCCTACAAGGACAAGATGAACCGCGGCTCACAGAGCTGGGACGAGCTGTGGCTCGGCACCATAGCCTTTGGTCTTATACTCGGCGCGATATACCTGATAGGTGTTCACTGCTACAGCCATTCAAAGACCTCAAAGGCAAAGAACGCCATAACAGTGGCAATGGCTTGTCTCATATTCTTTGAAACAGGCTACAACTGCTTCGACTCATTCAGAAAAGTATTCAAGGAGGTCGGAAACTCCGACCGCAGCACATACACCGATATAATGACGGCTCCAAATGTCGTAAAGGAGCTTGAAGAGTACGACAACGGCTTCTACCGTGCGGAAAAGACATTCAACCGAATGGTAAACGACGACCTTGCCTACGGTCTGAAGGGTATTTCACACTCAAGCTCGGTAATGAACGCAAGAGCTATCACCTTCATTGAAACAATGGGCTACTTCACTCAGAGCTTCGAGTCCAAGTACGAGGGCTGCAATCCCGTGGCAGACTCTATCCTCGGTATCAAGTACGTCCTTGACGATCCAAGCAGGACAAACATCTCCTCAATGGTAGACGCTTCCTACATCAAGCGTTTCTCGTCACAGTACAAGAAGGACAAGGATATCCCCGCTTCAATGGATATCTACGAGAATCCCAACGCTCTCGGTATCGGATATATGGCTAACTCTGATATCCTTAAACTCACGGCTCTCGGCAACGACAACCCATTCAACAGTCTCAACAACTTCCTCAGCGCTATGGCAGGAAGCACAACAGACTTTGAAAACCTCACGCCAAGACAGTATTATATACCATTTGACTGCAGGATAAGCTATGACGACACAAAGGTATATTACCACGATTACACCAACACCACCGGCGTTGTACATGACTGCTACGACGCTTACGCAGGCGTTGACGACGCAGTTGTAAACGTAGACGTTACCGTTCCAAAGGACGGAAACATCTATATGCACCTGGGCTCTGAAATGAGAAATCAGGTCAACGTATGGGTAGCCGTAAAGGGCGACGACGGCGTTTACAGAGGTCAGAAGTCAGGTACGGAGAACTTCGACGGATACGGCACATACTTCAACACAAACTCTTCTCCTATCGTAAGAATGGGTCCCTTCAAAGAAGGAGACGAGGTAGAGATCAGACTTACCATCCCGCCTAAGGGCGATCACGGTCAGTACACCGGACAAAACGAGTATATGATGGTAAGAAAGAACTCCGGCTTCAACTTCTACTATCTCGACGAGGAAGCATTCCAGGAGGACATCAACAAGCTGAAGGCCAACCCGTGGAACCTTGATATGAGCAAGACCAACGACCGTTATCTTGTGGGCGATATCGACGCTCAGGACGGTCAGATACTCATGACCTCGATCCCTTACGAGCCCGGCTGGGAAATACAGATCGACGGCAAGACAGTACCGAGCAATATCGTAGAGGAAAAGGACGGCAAAAAGGTAAATGTCAGAAACGGCAGCTTTAATGACGGAGCTGTTATCGTTCTCGGAACTCTCATCGGTATCCACGTTCCCGCAGGTCATCACACAGTTTCTATGAAGTATACCCCTCCCGGCTTCAATCTCGGAGTATTAACGCTCATACTCGGCATAATACTTCTTGTGCTCTTCTATATGTATGACAGGAAGCACAACAAAGCTATCGCCGCAAAGAAAAAGGCTACAGAGCTCATAAAGAGCGGCGAGGCTGAAAAGATAGCAGCGGAAGCTGAAAAGAAGAAGGACACTCCAAAGAAAAAAGTCGATATAATCAAGTCAAAGGGAGCTATCGCCGAAGAGCCTCTGAAAAAGGCAAAGAACAAAGCCGAAGAAGCAGCGGAAGAAGCTGAAGAGCTTATCGGCGAAGCTGCTGAAAAAGTTGAGGACGCTGTCGAAAAGGCGGAAGATACAGCCGAAGACATCAAGGAAAAGGCTGAAGACATTGCCGAAGACGTAAAGGAACAAGCTGAAGAAGCCGCCGAGACTGTTGCGGAATCAACGGAAAGCGCAGTCGAAAGCGTGCTTGAAGAAGCAAAAAAGAAGAAAAAATAAACTCTACAGCCCCTGCATCGCAGGGGCTTTTTTGTATCCCACATTAAATTTTACGACAGCACCCACAGGCTGGACTATGAAAAAAGGTGCATAAAAAATAACAAAATGAAGAACCTATTTATTAACAAATTATTTCTGAGGCAATTATTTTGCTCTAAATCGTAATATTTTAAGCTAATTCTGAAAAATATTATAAAATAATAACACAAAAAAAACATAACTGCCCGTTATATGCCGATTTAATTGGCATTTGTACTAATTATCCTACCAATATTTCTATGCAACATTTGTTGCATTTTGCACAAACCGTATTGACTTTTTTCTACAAATATGCTAAACTAAAGGTGTCAAATGCTTTAGGGTTACTGCACTGGACCTTAAAGAAGAAAACCAAACTAACAATATTTTAGGGAGGAAAATATTATGTTCAATTCTTCTAAGAATGTGAAGCGCTTTGTAAGCATTTCTGCTGCCGCAGTATGCCTGCTCTCATCACTTCACATCGCTCCGCTCGATGAAAATTTTGTAATCGCAGCGGACAACACAATGACAGCTTTTGAAATAACAGAAAACATGAAGATCGGTTGGAACCTCGGTAATACACTCGACGCAAAGGCCGGCGACGCAACAGGCGATTACGCTACAGCAGGTGTTGAGACTGAAACAGCATGGGGCTGCCCCAAGGCAAATCAGACTCTGTTCGATGCGCTCAAGGCTAAGGGCTTCAATACAGTCCGCGTTCCTACAACATGGTTCCAGCACCTCGACTCCGACAACAATATCGACCCCGCATGGATGGCTCGTGTAAAGGAAGTTGTTGACTACGGTATCAAGAACGATATGTATATCATACTCAATGTTCACCATGAGAACTGGATCAACAGAAGCGATCTCCTCAACGCATACAACGACATCCAGCCCAAGCTCATGAAGATCTGGACTCAGATCGCAGAAGCTTTCAAGGATTACGACCAGCACCTCATCTTCGAGTGCATGAATGAGCCCCGTGCCGTTGGCACAGACCACGAGTGGTGGGCTGCAGAGGCAGTTCCGGAGTGCGAGGTCATCAACAAGCTCGAAGCTGACTTCGTAAAGCTTATCAGAAGCACTGACGGTCCTTACGCAAAGACCCGTCTTCTTATGCTTCCCGGCTACTGCGCAAGCGCTGAACAGACATTCCTCAAGGCGATCGACATTCCCAGCGACCCCTATGTAGCTGTTTCGATCCACGCTTATACACCTTATGACTTCACAATGAATACCGCCGTAAAGGATCACTCGGTATTCACAGGTGCTTACGCCCAGAACCTTGCCGATACCCTTCAGGGTATGCGCGATATCTTCCTCGATAAAGATATCCCGGTAGTTATCGGCGAAATGGGCACATCAAACTTCGGAAATACAGAAGCCAGAGTAGAGTGGACAAACCTTTACTTCACAACAGCCAAGAAGTACGGTATCCCCTGCTGTCTCTGGGACAACAATACAGTTTCAAACCCCAAGGATCCCGGCGAGTGCCACGGCTATATCGACCGTGAGTCAGGACAGTGGCACGACGCAAGCCTCCCTATCATCAACAAGATGATGGATATCATGAACGATGACTCCATCAAGTGGGGCAGCGAAAGAAAGATCCCGACATATTCACATCAGGCTCTCTCAGAGGGTACAGTATTCAGAAGCGAAGCTGTAGAGATCGACGCTTCCAAGTCAAAGACCTACGAGAACACAACTCCCGGTCAGGAGATCTCATGGGCAGAGCTCGAAGGCAAGGAAGTTGCTATCAAGTACACAGGCGCAACTCCTATCCTCGCTTTCTCAGACTCAGCATACGGCAACTGGACAGAGTTCAAGCCTTATGTAGTTGACGAGGCAAACGGCATAGCTTACTACCTCGTAAGCAAGCAGCTCCCCGCTGCATGGGATGACCTCTCAACAGTAAACCATATGCAGGCAAGAACTGACAAGGTCACAAATGTCGAGCAGATCGTTATACTCAACGCTCCTGAGGTGGAGATCGAAGTTGAGGTCGACAAGACTAAGAAGTACAAGATCGAATTTGCCAACGCTCAGGCTGGCGACGACCTTATCCTTACATTCAAGGGCGAAAAGAATACAATCACCAACGGCTGCGTAGGCTTCAACGGCGACGGCTGGGAGCAGGTAGAGTGGAAGGGCACAACAGACGCCAACGGCGACCTCACAGTAAGGATCGCTATGGACAAGTTCCCTGCAGGTCTTGCTTCTGCTGAGTGCCAGATCTGGTATCAGCCCGAACTCGTTGATCTGACAAACTACAACTTCGGCGCTGCTGAAGTTGAGACAACAACTACTACCACAACAACAACGACCACTACTACAACTACAAGTGAGACAACTACCACAACCACTTCCACAACTTCTACAACAAGCGAGATCACAACAACTACCACAACATCTACTGTTGAGCCACCTACAGGCTTCCTCGCAGGCGACGCAAACCTCGACGGTCAGGTAGACCTCAGCGACGCTGTAAGGATCATGCAGTCCCTCGCTAACCCCAATAAGTATGCCCTTGATGAAAGAGCATCACTCTCCGCTGACGTTTACGGAAACGACGGCGTAACTGTTCAGGACGCACTTACAATACAGCTTTATCTCCTTAACAGGATCTCTCAGCTCCCTGCACCCGCAGGCTCAGTTGTAGAAGACTGATAACAGCTAAGTTGCTAAAACTTATCCATATACCTCTGATGCAGCTGCTTGATAAGCAGCTGCATTTTTTATCCGTGTTTGAGCCCTGCTTCGCAGAGGATCCGCGCTCCCTGAACGCAGTTCAGGGCAATAACCGTCTGACGGCGGGTGCCGGATACGCATTTGTTTATTATAAAATATTATTAACTATTATTTTCTATTGACAAATCCACATTAATTATATATAATTATAGCGGTATCGCTTTTTTGATACCTGAATGACCATTTTTCGATTTAAAAAAAAGCGTAGATAAATATAATGCTTTAACAAACAAACCGCAGATCTAAATGGAAAAGGACGACAACTGAATATGCTTACTGATTACCATTGCCATATTCTGCCCGGCATGGATGACGGCGCACAGGACGTGGAAACAGCTCTGGAAATGATAGAAATAATGAAAGAGCAGGGAGTGGAGCGCATAATAGCTACTCCCCATTTCTATGCCCACGAGGAGCGTTCGCTGACGGATTATCTGCTTCGGCGCGAGGACGCTCTGGAAAGCATCGCAGACCTCGCTGCCATACAGTATATCGTGCCCGGCGCAGAAGTTGCCGTAGAACACGGCATATCCATGATACACGGAATTGAACAGCTCGCAATAGAGGATTCGGATATGATACTCCTCGAAATGCCTTTCCGTGACTATGAAGACTGGATGTCAGAGGAGATAAACGCGCTCTCCTCAGAACACGGACTGAAAGTCATACTTGCACACGTTCACCGCTATCTTCAGTATTATTCGCCTGAGAATTTTGAAAAGCTGCTCAGGACAGACGCGATATTCCAGTTCAACAACGACGCATTTCTTGTGCCCCGTGAGGAAAAGCTTCTGAAAAGAATAATAAAAAGCGGCGGTAAAGTCATCTTTGGAAGCGACGCACACAATACAGACGGCAGACGTCCGAACTGGGATATGCTCAAAGAAAAATGCAGCCCGGAAATACTGAAAGCCTCGGACGAACTGCTCGAACCGAAGATCAACTCCGTATGCACAGCAGCAACGGAAATAAGGGAAAATAATACCGGTATATGATAGCCGGTATGGGGGGTCAAAATTGAGAAAAGTATTAGAGAAATTCAGCTTTCGCAGAGCGATACTCGCTCTTGCAGATGCGTTCATCGTTGTAACCGCATCTCTTATCACAAATTTCGTCCTGTCATTTTCAGGCAGGAGCATAAGCAATTCCGGATTGATAATCAGCTTTATGGTAGGCATTTGTACCTGCTGCGGCTGCCTGTTCATATTCGGAGCGTACAGCAAGCTGTGGCGTTTCTTCAACAGGCGTGACTATTTGTCCTGCTTTTACGGCGTATTCTTCGGATTCGCCGCTTCACTCGCCATAGTATATGTGATCCGCAGGGAAGTGCCCCTGACTTTTATAGGTCTCCACGCGCTCATTACACTGACAGGCGTATGTCTTTTCAGACTGATGTTCAAGAAGACCTTTGTCACTATCAAGAGCATAGGCACAATAGAAAACAGGAAACGTACCATGATAGTCGGCGGCGGTCAGACCTGCCGCATGATACTCACGGAGATCAGGAA
The DNA here is from genome assembly GCF_016287535.1 of Ruminococcus sp. Taxonomy (GTDB): domain Bacteria; phylum Bacillota; class Clostridia; order Oscillospirales; family Ruminococcaceae; genus Ruminococcus. The sequence continues at coordinate 20,262 of NZ_JAEFAJ010000032.1, read as the reverse complement.
CGCTCAGAAGTCTCCATTTGATGAGGACAAGATCTCGGCAGCCTACGATCCCGTATGTATCATAGACGACGACAGAAGCAAGATCGGTTCGGAAATAGACGGCGTTACCGTTATGGGAACCACCGGCGAGATAATCAAATTCGTGGATCAGCAGCATATCGAGCAGATAATCTTCGCTATCCCCTCCTGCCTTGAGGAAGAGAGAAAGCGTATCCTCGACATATGCTCCGGAACGAATCTTCCCATAAAGGTGGTACCCTTTATAGGCAACCTTATATTCAACGACTGCAATACTCCTCTCCTCTCACAGATGCATGACATCAGAGTGGAGGATCTTCTCGGACGTGCTCCCATAAAGTTCGACAACGAGGATATCCGCAACTTCATCAGCGGCAAGGTTTGTATGGTAACAGGCGGCGGCGGAAGCATAGGCTCTGAGCTTGTCCGTCAGATAGCCAAATACGACCCCAAGCATATCATAATAGTCGATATCTACGAGAACAATGCCTACGATATACAGCAGGAGCTTGTAATGGAATACGGCGACAGCCTGAAGCTCACGGTGCTCATAGCTTCCGTAAGGGACTACTACCGCATGAACTCCATACTTGACAACTACAAGCCCGATATACTCTTCCACGCGGCTGCTCACAAGCACGTTCCCCTTATGGAAAACTCTCCCATGGAGGCTATCAAGAACAACGTCCTCGGAACCTTCAATGTGGCTTCACTGGCTCATTTCCACAAGGTAAAGAAGTTCGTTATGATATCCACCGACAAGGCGGTAAATCCCACCAATGTTATGGGAGCTTCAAAGCGCTGCTGCGAAATGATAGTACAGTATTTCTCACAGCAGGCAGACAGCTGCACCGAATTCGTGACAACTCGTTTCGGAAACGTCCTCGGCTCAAACGGCTCTGTAATACCTCTCTTCCGCAGACAGATAGAGAGCGGCAAGCCCGTGACCGTTACCCACAGGGACGTTATAAGATATTTTATGACTATCCCGGAGGCTGTAAGCCTTGTTATGGAAGCCGCTGCGATAGCTCACGGCGGCGAGATATTCGTCCTTGATATGGGACAGCCTGTACATATCGTAAAGCTTGCAGAGAACCTTATCCGTATGTACGGAAAGGTCCCCTACAAAGATGTTGAGATCAAGTTCACAGGTCTCCGTCCCGGCGAAAAACTCCGTGAGGAGCTCCTTATGAGCGAGGAAGGACTGAAGCAGACCTCCAACAAGCTCATATTCATCGGAAAGCAGATAGAGCTCAACGGCGATAAATTCATAAAGAAGCTGCGCAGGCTCAGAAACGCTGCGGAGCTCAACCTCAACGCCGAGGCTGTTGAAGCGCTGCACGAGATAGTTCCGACATTTACTACTCCAGAGGAGTTCAACAGAGCGGAGCTTATCAAGGAGCACAAGAATCCGAGAGCTATGACAAGGAACTGAACTGCGTAATAAAGCCCGCAGGATTCCTCTGCCGGCATTTCAGAAATCTTTTATATGTAAAGGGACTGATATTCAGTCCCTTTATTATTTCAGGGAGGAAGAATATGATATACCGTACCCCCGGATACTGCCGGGATTTCCGCTGCATCGCCGGAGACTGCAGGGACAGCTGCTGCAAAGGCTGGGAAATAGACATAGACGACGAGGCTGCCGCGAGATACGCCGCGGCAGCCGGAGAATTCGGAGAAAGGCTCCGCCGGAATATAGAAAACGGCTCCTTCGTACTCACAGAGGACGAGCGCTGCCCCTTCCTCAATGACGGGGGGCTGTGCGATATCTACATAAACCTCGGCAGGGAGAGCCTCTGCCATATATGCTCCGAGCATCCGCGGTATTATGAGTGGTTCGGCAGCGTCAAGGAAGGGGGCACAGGGCTTTGCTGCGAAGCCTCCGCGAAGCTGATACTCTCACAGCCTTTCACGCTCTGCGAGGTGGAGGTCTCCGACGAAGAAGCAGCCGGCGAATACGACGGGGAGCTTTTCAGCCTGCTCCTTGAAGCGCGGACAGCCATGCTCGACGCCGTGAACGCTGAAGAACTTCCGATAGGCAGAGCTCTCGCACAGGTGCTTGATATCGCGGAAGAAGCACAGCAGTACATAGATATCCCGGACGCTCCGCACGGCGCCTGTACGGACATCAGCGAAGCCGAAAAAGAGATATTCCGCTGCTTTTCGGAGCTCGAACCCATAGACAGGGAATGGCTCCCCTATATAAAAAGCTGTGAGGAGAAGCTTCCCTCAGCTCCTCTTCACAGCGAAGAGCATACCCCATATCTTCGCCGTATCGCCGCTTATTTCATATTCCGCTACGTGATGAAGAGCGTCTACGACGGAAATGTCCTCGGATATGCGGCTTTTGCCGCAGTCAGCACTGTTTTCATAAGCTGGCTGTACCGCTGCGGCTCCACAGAGGAAAAGCCCTGCGGCTTTGAGGAATGCGCGGTCATCGCAAAAAACTACTCAAAAGAAACGGAATACTGCGAGGAAAATATGGAAAAGCTCCTCAGGCTGTCGGAAACAGGGACTGTTTTTGATATAAGTACGCTGAAGCTCCTCATTGCGGACTCATTCGGAGAAAATGTGGACAATATCTGAAAAAAACGCCTGAAATACGAAAAATAAGTGAAATTCATTGCAATATCACGCCCATTGTGCTATAATGTATAAGAATTAACGGCTTTTTATGCCGTAAAAACGCGAGAGGGTAATAATTATGTTTGAACGCAAGAAAACCGCAGCCTTTATAGCAGGTCTGCTTGTCTGCGCCTGTACGGCAGCTCCGGCAATGAATGCCTTTGCAGATGAAACAGCCGAGACCACACAGGCGACCGTTTCGGAAGAAACGGCAACAGAGCCTGAGGAAACAGTAAAAGACGATACATATATAAAAAGCGGCGACTTCCTATACTCCATGACTCATGACGGAACTGTCTGCATAGAGGACTGCCAGGCAACAGGCACTGTCATCAGTATCCCGGAAAAGCTCGACGGCATCGCCGTTACAGAGCTTGGAAGCAAAGCTTTCGGCAGCGACCCGGTCAACAATACTTTCACTGAGATATCGCTCCCGGCTTCGATAAACTATATCTCCGACAACAATCCCTTCGTATACTGCACTATGCTGAAGAAGATAAACGTAGCAGCGGACAGCAAGGATTTCTGCTCAGAGGACGGAATACTTTACACAAAAAACAAGGACATGCTCATATGCTATCCGAGCCGTAAAGGCGGTACTTCCTTTACAGTACCTGACAGCGTAAAGGAGCTTGGCACCTCCGCACTCTATGATACAGGACTTGAGGAGGTAAAGTTTCCCTCAGGACTTGAAAAGATAGGCGCCTTCTCTTTTGGAGATCTGATAAAGATGACCTCCCTTGACCTCAGCGGTACAAAGGTCACTGAGATACGCCCCTACGCATTTTCAGGCTGCTCGACCCTGAGCGACGTAAAGCTCCCTGAGGGACTTACCCTCATCGGCGGCGGCTCCTTTTCAGGCTGCAAGCTCCTGAAAAATATAGCATTCCCGTCAACTCTCGTCGGAATAGGTCAGTACGCATTTGTGGATACCGGACTTACTGCCGCTGTGATACCTGATTCCGTATCCGAGATAGGCTACTGCGCTTTCGGATATTATACCAGCGCAAGCGGCAATATCGTTGCTGACGACAGCTTCACCTTAGTCGGAAATCTCAATTCGGCAGCACAGAAATATGCTGTAGACTCTGATTCGGAATACGACTACAAGAACAGCTTCATCTTCCTCACTCCTGAGGAATACCAGCAGGAACAGGATTATCTCAACGTCAAAAGAATAAAATCCGGCGACTTTGAGTACGGCGTGACCGATACCGAGACCGTCCTCACCTGCTGCTACTCGTCTGAGGACGTAATAAATGTTCCCGCAGAGATAGACGGAAAAAAGATAACAAAGATATATCCCAGCTGCTTCAGCGCAACTCAGGCTTCGGAGATAATACTCCCGGATACCATTGAAGAAATAAGGGAAATGTCATTCTATAACTGTCAGAGCCTGAAAAAAATAACACTTCCGGCAAGTGTAAAGACAATAGGTGACAACGCCTTCGATTCATGCACTTCACTTGAGTACGCTGAATTCTGCGGCGCTGAAAAGATCGGCAGTATGGTGTTCCACGAGTGCTCAGCACTAAAGACCTTCAAGGCGGCAGGTACGATACAGGAATGGAACGACGATGAACCCTTCTTCTTCTGCCCTGCCCTTGAGGAGATAGATATAACCGGAAATGACGGCATATATATATCAGAAAACGGCGTAATGTACAGCAAGGACAAAACCTCACTGGTAGCCTATCCCGCAGCCAAGTCGGGCAGCAGCTTCAAAGCTCCGTCAGGCGTGAAGGTGATATGCCAGTCAGCATTTGCGAACAACAAGAACCTTGAAAACATAAAGCTCCCTGATGTGGAAACTGTCAGCACCTACGCATTCGAGGCGTGTGAAAAGCTCTCGCATATAGAATTCTCGGATAAGCTGATATCTCTCGGTCCGGACGCATTATACGACTGCAAGGCTCTGAAAAGCCTTCGTCTGCCGGCTTCACTTACAGATATAGGTCCATGCGCCTTCGGTTACTATCACGACGAGAGCGCCGAGGATCAGGAAAGCTCTGCCTCAGACGCCCTGATCGACGGCTTCACTCTGTATGCGCCGGAGAACTCTCAGGCATATGATTACGCAAAGTCCGCAGGGATCAATGTAGTGACAGGCACTACTATGGTCCTCGGAAAGAATATGTCCTCTTCCTTTGTTTATACCATGGCAGGTATACTCGGAGCTGCTCTTCTTGCGGTAATAGGCATATTTACGGGAAAAGCGGTTAAAAAAGGCAAAGCTGAAAAGGCTGCCGCCGAAAGAAAGGCAAAGTCTGCCGAACTCCGCAGACAACGCAGCGAGGAAACCGCAGCCGATGAAACCAAGGAGGACGACAACATTGAATAAGATATTGAACAGGCTCGCCGCAATCTCAGCGGCGGCTGTGACCGTTATATGCTGTACGCCCTTCAGCGCTTCCGCAGACGAGCTCCAGGGAGCGGAGACTACCCTCTATGACGGCTCATTCTACTATGAACTGAACGAGGATATGACCTATACTATCACAAGATGCTCCGCTACCATAGTCACGGAGGTCCCGTCAATCCGAAACGGTACTGCCATAACAGCTATAGGCGACGGCGCTTTTCAGGGCTGTACAGGAATATCTTCACTTAAAATACCGGATTCGGTAACTGCCATCGCTCCAAACGCTTTCTACGACTGCGCTTCCCTCAGATCGGTAACTCTTCCGAAAAAGCTCACAGCACTGGGAGACCATGCCTTCTTTGGCTGCGTTTCACTTGAAAGCGTTGAGCTCCCCGATACCCTTACAAAAATAGAGCCCTTTACCTTTGCGCTCTGCAGTAATCTTGGGGAGGTAAAGCTTGGCAATAATGTTACCGAGATCGGCGACTCTGCATTCTATCAGTGCGCAGCTATAAGCGAATTCAGGCTGCCTGCGTCACTGCAGTCCATCGGCGACAATGCTATGGGCTGCTGGTTCTCAATAAAGGATATCGACGTTTCCGCAAACACTTTCTTCGTCTATGAGGACGAAATGCTCATGGACAGCAAAAAGAACGATATTATCCGCGCTTCCGTGGATAAGAGCGGAGAGCTTATTATCCCGGAAGGCACTGTGAATATACGCGCCGGCGCTTTCTCGACCTGCGCACAGCTCACATCGCTCCATATCCCATCATCTGTCGAAACTGTCGGCGACGAGGCTTTCAGCTACTGCTCCGGCATAAAAAGCGTGGACTTTTCAGAGGGACTTAAAAGCATAGGCCTCGGCGCTTTCATGTTCGATCAGAATATCATTTCACTGTCTATACCCACTACTGTGGAAAAGATCGACAAGAACGCCTTTGCGTACTGCATGAAGCTCAATAAGGTGATACTCCCTGAGGGTATACTCAGTATAGGCGAGGACGCTTTCTTTGTGTGCGACGAACTGAAACAGGTCAGCATACCAAAAAGCGTAACAGAGATAGGCGACGACGCTTTCGGCATCACTTACGAAAAACCTGACCGCCAGAAGCTCGAAGGCTTCAGACTCAGCGTTTTCTCAGGCTCGGCAGGAGCAAAATACGCTAAGTCCGAAAAAATCGACTATTCCTACATCGACTTCAATATCAAGAAGTTCGCTTTCATAATCTTTATGGTGGGACTTCTTGCCGCCGCGGCAGTTTTCTCAGCCGTTCTGATGAAGCGCGGCAAAAAGACTTCTTCAGCCGGTGCGCGTAAGGCTGCAAAAAAAGCCCATGAACAGGAAGAGGAAAGGAAGTACAAAAAGATAATGGACGACACGCCTGAGGAGACCGAAGAGGGCTCCGAAGAAGATACCGAAGAAAACAGCGAAGCGTAAAGTATAAAAAAAATATGAGCCTGTATTGCTGATAATCAGCGATACAGGCTCTTTTTACTGTAAAGCAGTTCTCACTGCTTTTTTATTATATCGTTCCTGCTGATCTGCTTCCTGTCGATATCCTTCAGGAAAAATCCGGCATTTGCGCCCTCTGATACGGAACTGCGCAACTTACGGAACTGCTCGATACTGACTATTGTCGTCGGAACAGGCTCGGAATTTCCGTGTACTATTACGACATCGTCACCTGTACTGAATACACCGCCTGTAACTGTTCCGACAACGACTGTTCCCCTGCCGGTGATAGTAAAAACTTCGCTTACTACAAATTCTGCGTAGGTACCGTCAGCTACTCCTGACTGTGGAGTATAGTATTCCTCATACTCCCGGAGCTCCTTTTCGTCGTCGGTCATAAAACCTGTATCTGCCGACTTCCGGTTCAGCAGCTTTCCCTTTATCTTGTCCAGTAATCCCATAATGTACACCTCTTTCTGATACAGTTATCGCTTTACTTTGAATGGATATCCCTCTGCTCTACCGCAAGGCGGTCGCAGCGCTCGTTTTCGGGGTGCCCGGCGTGTCCCTTGACCCAGTTGAAGGTAACGTCGTGCTTTTCCAGCAGGGGCAGGAGCCGCTCCCACAGGTCAACATTGAGGGCAGGCTTCTTGTCGGACTTTATCCAGCCCTTTTTCTTCCAGCCGTATACCCAGCCCTTGGTGATACTGTCTACCACGTACTTGCTGTCGGTGGTGAGTATCACCTTACATGGCTCTTTCAGGGCGGAAAGTCCCGTTATAACGCCGAGGAGCTCCATTCTGTTGTTGGTGGTGGCGCTGTCGCCGCCGGAAAGTTCCTTTTCTATACTGCCGAATCGGAGCACCACTCCGTAGCCGCCGGGACCCGGATTGCCGCTGCAGGCGCCGTCTGTGAATATTTCAACTGTTTTGATAGTCATCACCTCTTAAAATAGCCTTTAGCCGAACCCATGAACGGAATTCCAAAGGGACTGTGTTCCTTTGGTCAGGTCAAGTGCTGACAGCCCTTGTGGGGCGTGGGGCAAAGCCCCACAGTTACAAAGCGCACCGCAAGGGTGAATTTCAAAATAGTCCAGTGGACTGTTTTTGAAAGAGGGACGCCCTGCAAGTGAGAGCGTCCCTACAATGGGTAATTTATGTGTTTTCACGGGCGAACGGAACTCGCCCCTACTTACAGCAATTTTAAATACGCATTATACATTACGAATTAATAAGCCTTGCCCCAGTATACCATGCACTTTGCTGGCTTGCCGCAGCATACGCACTTGTCGCTGAGCTGCTCCTGATCGAAGGGGATACATCTTGAGCCCACACCGGTCTTTTCCTTGACCTCGTCCTCGCAGGCTTCCTCGCCGCACCACATTGCCTTGATGAAGCCATCGCCCTTTTCGAGAGCCTTGTTTATCTCCTCGATAGTTGTGCAGGAGTATGTCCTGTTTGCGCGGTTCTCGGCAGCCTTTGCGAACATACCCTCCGGTATCTCCCTTTCGAGAAGAGCCTTTACGTATAACGCAAGATCGCCAAGTGCCACGGTCTTCTTATCGCCGCTGTAGCGTATTGCGACTATGCACTGATTTTCCTCTATATCACGGGGACCTATCTCGATACGTACAGGTACGCCCTTCATTTCGTATTCCGAGAACTTCCAGCCCGGTGAGTTCTCGCTGTCGTCAAGCTTTACTCTTATGCCTGCGGCTTTCAGCTCGTTGAGAAGCTCGTTTGCCTTGTCGAGAACGCCCTCCTTGTGCTGTGCGATAGGCACGATAACTGCCTGTATCGGAGCTACGGCAGGGGGAAGAACAAGTCCGCTGTTGTCGCCGTGAGTCATGATGACTGCGCCGATAAGACGGGTAGTAACGCCCCAGCTTGTCTGGTGGGGATTAACTCTCTTGTTTTCCTTGTCGGTATACTCAATGCCGAATGCCTTTGCAAAGCCGTCGCCGAAATAATGTGAGGTACCTGCCTGCAAAGCCTTGCCGTCGTGCATGAGAGCCTCGATAGCGTAGGTAGAGACAGCTCCGGCGAACTTGTCGCTCTCTGTCTTCTTGCCCTTGATAACAGGCATAGCAAGGGACTTCTCGCAGAAATCAGCATATACATTGAGCATACGCTCTGTTTCCTCTATAGCCTCCTCAGCTGTTGCGTGTATTGTATGACCTTCCTGCCAGAGAAACTCTCTTGAACGGAGGAAAGGACGTGTGGTCTTTTCCCAGCGAACAACGCTTACCCACTGATTGTAGAGCTTGGGCAGGTCGCGGTAGGAATGAACTATATTAGCGTAGTGCTCGCAGAAAAGAGTCTCAGATGTAGGACGTACACAGAGCCTGTCCTCCAGCTTCTCGTTTCCGCCGTGAGTTACCCATGCCACCTCAGGCGCAAAGCCCTCAACGTGATCCTTTTCCTTCTGGAGAAGGCTCTCCGGGATAAACATCGGCATACAAACATTCTCATGCCCCAGTCTCTTGAATTCGGTATCAAGGATATGCTGCATATTTTCCCATATCGCATAGCCGTAGGGACGTATTACCATACAGCCCTTTACGCTTGTATATTCTATAAGCTCTGCCTTTTTGCAGATGTCGGTATACCACTGAGCAAAATCCTCGTCCATCGAGGTTATCTCGGATACCAGCTTTTTATCTTTTGCCATAGGTTATGACCTCTTTCTGAAATATTTAAATAGGTATTATAATTATATCATTTCCCCGCTGTGTTGTCAATGCGTCATATACGCATGAAAAGATATATGAGAACTACTGCCGCAACGATCATACCAATGATCAGGAACGCGGCTAATCCTACCTTTTTGCCAGTGCTCACATACTCGTCATACTGGCTGTTCTTCAGGCGCATTATAAGAACAATGATAAGAAGTATGTTGAATATGCCCACCGCAAGCCACATGATGCTGAGGCGTGTGCTTGTCAGGTCTATGTACATACTTGTCTGGAACTTGTTCATTGCCATGGGATTGTCAAGACGGAAGTTGTTCTCCACCTTGCTGTTTGATTTCTTTACCTTGCCCCTTATCGTCTTATTTTTGAAATTCTTGTACTCACCGTCGAAGTTGTCTCCGAAATCCTTGGGAGCGCGTACAATAAGCGCCCTTTCCTCGTCTTCTGAAAGGATCATAAAATAATAATCGCTTCCCATAGGTATAAAATTGACCCTGTTCTCTATCCTCAGGTTATAGTGATTGCTGCCGTAAGGCGGTATGCCGCTTACCATCTCTCCGCCGTCCAGCCCGGAGGTGAACGCCTCGTCAAGTGTCACTTTCTCTCCTGTAAGGCCGGATATACCGTATCCTATACAGAACAGCGTAAGAATTACAAATATTAAAATACCCCAGACGGGTGATACTTTTCTTTGATTCATATAAACCTCTCCTAAAAGTTATTCTTCAGTTTCCTCTGCTTTTTCAACTGCCGGCTTTGTCACGCGACAGACCTCTATACGGTGATGCTTCACCTCGGTTATGTCTATATGAAGCCCTCCGGCGTCAAGGGAAAGCTGTGAACCGTCCTTTGGTATCTCTCCCAGCTCCGCTATGACATATCCGCCGAAGGTCTCGTACTTATCGGCAGGAAGAACCACGTCAAGCTCCTCGCAGACATCACTGAGAGAGCAGATACCGGGAACTGTCCATGTGTTGTCCCCTGTCTTTTCAAGTCTTACCGCAGGCTCGTCCTCAGGATCGTCGGCAAAGTCGCCCACAAGCTCCTCAACGAGATCGGTAATAGTGATGATACCGCTCATTCCGCCGTATTCGTCAACTACGATAGCGAAATGGTCGGCTCCGCGCTGCTTCATCTGGTCAAAAAGGCGGTCAGCCTTCATATTCTCGTGTACGAAACAGGGCTCATGTACTGCTGAAGCCATGATATTATCACGGCTCTTGTCGTCAAGGCGGAAGTAGTCCTTGGCGTTCAGGACACCGATGACGTTGTCCACGCTCTCTCCGCATATAGGGAAGGAGGAGTGCCTTGTGCGGTGGATTGTCTCCTCCCACACGCTTGTATCATCATCGCTCCACAGCACGTCAACGTCAGTCCTGTGAGTGCAGACCTGCTCCACTGTGGTATCGTCAAACGCAAACACGTTCTTTATTATGCGGTTCTCGTCCTCGTCGATGGTACCCTTTTCGGCACCTGCGTCGGACATCATGAGTATCTCTTCCTCTGTAACGGTATCGTCCTCGCTGTCAGGGTCTATGCCCATAAGCCTGAGTATGCCGTTTGAGGAGATATTGAGAAGCCATACCATAGGCGCAAAGAGCCTTGACACAAAGGTTATCATGCCGCTCGTCGCAAGAGCTATCTTTTCGGGATCCTTCATTGCAAGGCGCTTTGGTACGAGCTCGCCGAACACAAGAGTAAAGAAGGAAAGCACCAGTGTTATGAGAACTACCGATACCTTCTTTATCGCTGCCGCCGGTATGCCTGTGCCTGTTTTCACAAGCGCAGATGTGAGCAATTCCGAAAAGCTGTCGGCTGCAAAGGCGGCTCCTATAAAGCCTGCCAGTGTGATAGCCACCTGTATGGTGGCAAGGAAGCGTGTAGGCTTGTCGGTGAGCTTTTTGAGCCTTACGGCTTTTTTGTTGCCGCTTGCAGCAAGCTTTTCAAGGCGGACGTCACTTGTGGAAATGACTGCCACCTCGGTACACGCAAAGAGCGCATTCAGCGCTATAAGTATAATCTGCAGAATTATCTGCCCTATCATTATTCATATCCTCCGTAAAAATATAATTATTTCTTTTTGTCTGTTAAACCTCATTAAAGGCACAGCCTAACACAAGCGATAATGCAGACCATGCCTTGATATCTTATATTCAACGAAGAACCTTGTATTATCAGGATTACTGCCGTCAGGGGCACCGTCCATTGTGTTTTTCATCTCCTTTTTGGTATAGTATTTTTATTATAGCGTATTATTATATTTTTGTCAAGTAAGGCAGCTTTTTTGTGCTTTCTGCAAAAGAAAGAGCTGCACATTTATGTGCAGCTCTTTATCTTTCATTGTATGGGAATATACTTATTCCACGGTTTTAAGGGTTATTTCTCCTGATTCGCATACTATCTCGCCGAGCTTTTCACACGGTTCCAGATCCATGAACACAAATGTAAACGCTGATCCCGGAACTGCCGCAGCAATGTATAATCCCAGCTTTCCGTCATCTGTACCGAATACCATTTCACTTTCCGTATTGAAAAAATCAAAGTATGTGATACTTTCCGCAGCGGGATCAAAATACCCTGCTTTGGAGCGATCCGGTGTGGAACGGTTTGCTCCGGGGCCGCGTGAATACGTAAAGTAAAGCTCTGCCGCACCGTCGCCGTTAATATCCGCAACAGCAAATGCTGTCACTCCTAAACCTCCGCCGTGATCGCCAAGCACGTACAGCCTGTCGTTGTATACAAGATAGGTCTCACCGGTATAATCACTGCTCTGCTTGAATACCTCAAATCCGTATTTTTCCGTTATTTCGGACGGCATTACATTATAGACGCAATCTTCATCATCACTGTTGCCTCCGAACTTGTTGAGGAAAAGCAGCACATTCTCCTTTGAAGGACTCAAAAGAAATGTGTCGGGCTCGATCAGAAAAAACTCTTTATCTTGCCGAGGAGATATTCCTGTATGCAGAGAGCGTCGTTTGTTGTAAGTCCCTCGCTCTCCTTGTCAACGTCAGCGTTCACCTTGCCCTGTACTGTGATGTGGTGCTCGTCTGTACCGTTGACATCGTACTTGTTGGGGTTTGCAAGGCACTGCATGATGAGAACTGCGTCGCCCATATCTACCTGACCGTCAACATTTGCGTCGCCTGCCAGTGTTACCGGAAGCTCGCCTGTTACTGTAGTGGTCGTGGTAGTATTTGTATCAGTTGATGTGGTAGTTGAAGTTGTGGTCTCCGAGGTAGTAGTTGTTGTTGTCTCGGAGGTAGTTGTTACAGTCGTTGTGGTAGTTGTAGCTGCTGTGCTGCCGCCTGCTATAGTAGTTCTTACAGGGTCGGAAGCTGTCTTGCCGTCAACAATGGACTTGAACGCAGGCTTAGCCATATATTCCTTGTCGAATATGAGGGGGTTCTGTGAAGCTCTCCAGCTCTTGTGGTCTGTGATTCCCCAGAATACTACTGCGGAGATCTTATCGCTGTACTTCTCGTAAAGGTCAAAAAGTCCCTTGTAGTACTTAGCCTGTACATCGTAATACTTGTCGTCAGAGTGCTCCTGTACTGTAGCGTCGAGCTCTGTGATCTGAACATCGAGACCGAGGCTTGTGTACTTCTTGAGTGCGCTCTCGTACATACTGAGTGACGGGAATGCTGCGTCAAGGCTCTGTCTTACATCAAGGTGAGACTGCATACCGATACCGTCGATATTGCCTGCTTCCTTGATCCTCTCAGCCATTTCGCATACAGCGCTGAGCTTGCCTGTCATATACTCGTTATAGTCGTTGTAGTAGAGCTTGCAGCCCTCAGGAGCATACTTCCTTGCGTACTCAAATGCGTAGTCGATGAAGGAGTTGTCGCCGAATACAGCTACCCAGTCAGAAGCGGCGTAGTTGTTTGACTGACCGCAGTGACCTGCCTCACGGGGCTTTCCGTCATCTGTCCATGCCTCGTTAACAACGTCGCAGGCATAGAAGTTTACATCGGGATAGAGCTCTTTAAGTGTAGTGAAGTAGCTCTTGATATAGTTTTCCATACGCTTCTTCATCTTGTCGGGAGAAACGTAATCCTTCTTCTCGTCGTAGTCCTCCTTGAAGAACCACTCAGGTGTCTGGCTGTGCCATACAAGTGTATGAACTCTTACGGGGATACCGTACTTTCTTGCGTAGTTGAGAACAGGCTTTGCCTGTGAGAAGCTTATCTGCGGAGTCACGTCGTCCCCTGTCTCCTCAAAGTATTCAAGGGTCTTGGTCTTGTTGAGGACGTAGTCGGGCTTCATCTGGTTGCCGACTGTGATGCTCTCGCCGAAGTGCTTCTGGAGAAGGTCCATAAAGGGCTGTGAGGACATATCCTCAGGAGAAAGGGCAGTACCTATCTTGAACTTGTCCTTGTATATCTCGCTGAGTGAGGGAAGATCGCTCTCGATCTCAACACGGGGAGCCTCTGTGATCTTTACATCGTCGATGTAAATAGACTCCTGTCCGCCCTCGAAGTATACGTATACTCCTTCCATACCCTCAGAATAGCTTATGGGAACATTCTTTACCTCTGCCCAGCTGTTTCCGCCGCCGCTGGTAGCCTGAATGTTCTGCCTGAGGTTGGAGTAAGAGGTATCTCCGTCAACGCTGAACTGGAAGCTGAGGGTAGTATTTGTGTACCACTGTCCTCTTACCGAGCAGGAGAAGTAGTACTGTGTATCGGGTTCGAGGAAGCCGTCCATGCGGAATGCAGGTCCGTGCCATGTGTCGCCTCTCTCTGTAGCGGCAAGTCCGCTGTCGCCGCTCTTTGCAGCGTCCGCAGAGATGGAGAGAACTGTCTTGTCATCGCCGCCTCTGTTTGACCAGTGTTCGAGATCAGCCTCGCTCTCGAATCCGCATTCGTAAACTACCTTGCCCTCTGATGATGCAGCAGTTTTGTTGTTTGTAAGCTGTAAGCCTGCGGGTGCTACCGCATTAACAGCCGAAGCTGGAGCTGAAAGCGTCATTGCTGCACCCATAACGCCTGCTACGAGCTTCTTGAAGTTTTTTCCTCTCATAGTTAATTCCTCCAAAAAAATAAATTTTTGTGTTTATATTGTAACACGATTATGCATATATGTCAATGCGGACAGCCCCCATACAGCAATAAATGGTTAGCTTCAACATATTATTTGCGAAAAAATGGTCAGTTTAAACAAAAACGGTCATTTGTTTTCCGGAGCTTCGGGGCTCATGTTTTCAAGGGCGTATTCGCAGCACTGGACCACAAGTCCCTCAAATTTTATTGTTGTTTGACGTACTGATGCAAACATCAGCCCTTACACGATTTAATTGATACATCATGTTTTTATAAAATGGCATACACGGGCTGTCGAAAACGCCAGCCCCTACAGGCTAACAAAATGCACACAATTTCATTAAACATCGCCGCTTTTTTCTACTTTACAAAACTGAAACGAAACATGAGAAAGAGAGAGAACAAGAGTACAAGTGAGAGATTTAAAGAGAAAACAGAGTATATATTAAAAAAATCCGCAAAAACCTCTTGACAGACAGACTCCCATAGTGTATAATAATTCTTGCACTGCGGCGGAACAGGCGATTTTTTCGGGAAGCAAGAGGCAGGTCCTTTCGCTTCTGACAGAGGCTCTGCCTCTTGTTTCCGGCTTCGCTTTCCGTCCGAAATTTATTACAGGAGGAAAATATTATGTCAACTACACTGGCAAAACCCGCAGAAGTAAGCCGTACTTGGTATATCCTCGACGCTGAGGGACAGTCTCTCGGTCGTGTTGCTGCTAAGGCTGCTCACATTCTCAGAGGTAAACACAAGCCCACTTTCACTCCCAACGTAGACTGCGGAGATCACGTTATCGTTATCAACTGCGCTAAGGCTGTTCTCACAGGCAGAAAGCTTGAGCAGAAGAAGTATTACTGGCACACAGGCTGGATCGGCGGTCTCAAGTCCATTTCCTATAAGGATATGATGGCTCAGCAGGCTGACAGAGCTATGATGATCGCTGTCAACGGTATGCTCCCCAACAACAGCCTCGGCAGAGCTCAGCTCAAGAGACTCAGGACTTACAAGGACGCTAATCACAAGCAGGAGGCTCAGAAGCCTGTTGCTTACGAGCTTTAATAGGAGGTGCTTTTAAATGTACGAATCAAAGGTTAAATACTACTACGGCACAGGCAGAAGAAAGCACTCCGTAGCAAGAGTAAGAATCTATCCCGGTTCAGGCAATGTTACTATCAACGGCAGAGGCATCGACGATTACTTCGGTCTTGAGACTCTCAAGCTCATCGTTCGTCAGCCCCTCGCTCTTACTGACAATATCGAGAAGTTCGATATCATCTGCACTGTTGCAGGCGGCGGCGTTACAGGTCAGGCTGGCGCTATCAGACACGGTGTTTCAAGAGCTCTTCTCGAATTCGATCCTGAGCTCCGTCCTACACTCAAGAAGGCTGGATTCCTCACTCGTGACCCAAGAATGAAAGAGAGAAAGAAGTACGGTCTCAAGGCTGCACGTCGCGCTCCTCAGTTCAGCAAGAGATAATTTTATCCCTATTGGGAGTTTATCCAAAATATCAAGTACCTTTGCTATGCAGAGGTACTTTTTTTATATGCAGAAGGCGCAGGAGTGTTCCCTCGCTTCTTTTTCAAGCGACACTTTCTGTTCTGCCCGATTGAACAAAAAATCACATATTTTTTATACATATTTAACATCAATATACTTGCCGTAAAAACATATATCATTAATCCTTTAAGAATATGAACCATATAATAATAATATCATTATAATAATAAAATCTGTAGTTCCCATAATATAGCAATTTATATTTCTGATTTGCTGTACTTTTACTGCTCATTCGTAAATGTTAACGTAATGTTAACAAAATAATCCACCTTTTATTCGTTTTTTCGGTTGAAAAAATATACCTAAAAGGTGTATAATTTTTATATAACAAAGAGGAATTATTTTAGCTTTAAGTTCAAAAATCCTGCTTTCGATATCAGGGGAAGGTCAGAGATATCACTCCGTGCCTTTTTCGGAAGTATCAGGACATCAATGCTCAATGCGATCCGAGGTGATTCAAAAATGAATTCAGAAGCTATTTTCAGTGCCGCTCATTCAACAGCCATAAGAATACTCGAATCAGGTGCGTTCGTATCTTCCGATGATACTGTTTGCTCCATCGAATCTGCTTCCGGCAGGATCTACACCGGCATAAGCCGCGCCGACATAACCGGTATTATACACGCAGAAATTGACGCAGTAAGGAATATGCAGGCTGCAGGTGAGAATATCATCAGCGCCTTGCTCCTCATAAGCACGCAGAGCAGATCGCCTCTGCTTCCTTGCAACAGCTGCATAGGCTATATCCTTTCACTCGATCCGGCAAATGTGAACTGTATGATACTTATGCAGGACAGACCGATAAGCATAAACGAAGTCGGTATATTTGCCGCACCAATAGAAGCCGGTCCCGAACCTCAGAATCTTGGTACTCTTTCGCAGTCACAGTACTTGCAGTATATTTCCAACGCTTCGGCAGCACCTATAAAAACTGCTGCCTCTGCGGAACAAGAAGAAGCCGCAAAAAAGCCTCTGAATTCCGTGAGCACCGCAGAAATACTCGAAGTCTCGGCAGAAGTCGAGGCAAACAACCAGAGCTCCAACGGCAGTATCCTGAAAGACAAGGTAAAGGACTTTCTTAAAGCAGCTGACGACGATACGGACGATTTCCTGAACAGTCTTCCGCAGACGACGAAAAAAAAATTCGGCTTTTTCAGAAAATAAGCTTAGGATAAGGGAGGTATTACGTCATTATGAATGATTCAAAAAAGATATCGACTGTAAGTATCGTTCTTATAATCGAGCTTATTATTATGATAATGCTTTCTCTTGTTGTAACAAAGACCATAAGCTCCACTACCCGGAAAAGCTCAATGGATAATATGCAGACAATAACCAAAGAACGCGCTCATATAATCCAGACCTACGTTGAAAATTCGGAAAATATCCTGCTATATTACAGCAAAGCGGAACAGATCACCAATCTTCTTAACGATCCCACTGACAGAGATCTTCAGGCTAAGGCTCAGGCTTATACCGAAAGCTACTCAAAGGATATATCTAATCTCGAAGGCTTATATGTCAGCGAGTGGAATACTCACGTTCTTGCGCATACAGACGCCGATGTAGTCGGACTTGTGACACGTAAGGACGCCGAGCCGCTGAAACAGCTCCAGGACGCCATGCTTGAAGCGGGCAGCGGTGTATACAACACAGGTATAATCATGTCTCCTGCCAGCGGAAATCAGATCGTTTCGATGTACAAGGCAGTTTATAACGAAGCCGGCGAGCCTATAGGACTTGTGGGGCTCGGAATATACACAGACAAGCTTGTAAACACACTCAACGACCTCAGCATCAACGGCATTGAAGACGACTTTTACACAATGGTCAACGTCAATGACACAAAGTATATCTTCAACAACAAACCCGAACTGATCGGGCAAGCTACCGAAAACGCAACTATCAGACAGATATGTAAAATGCTCAGCAACGGCAAAGGCAGCCAGGAGGGCAGCTTTGATTACAAGGTAAACGGCAAGTCATACATTTCGACCTATGCCTATATGCCTAAGTATAACTGGCTTCTGATGCTTGACGACACCAAGAAGGAGATATACTCCCTCACAAACCTAATGCGCCTCTACATGGCAATATTCGGAATCGCGATACTCGGTCTCATCATACTCTTCAGCTTCATAAACAAGAAACAGGAAAAGATGAACCAGAAACTCGCTTCCACAATAGTAAAGAGCAACAAGACAAAGGAATCCCTCTATGCCGCAATGTTCAGGGACGTCCTTACAGACGTGAGAAACCGCGTTGCCTTCTCTATTGACTTCGATGAAGCCAAATCCACGGAAGAATTCCCGTACTACTTCATCATGTTCAATATCTCAAACTTCAGCGACATCAATTCCCGCTACGGAAACGATACCGGCGACTGGCTGCTTGTAAGAACTGTGGATATACTCAGACAGGTATTCAAGAACAGCAGGATATACCGTACCGGAGCTGATGAATTTGTAGTAACGACACAGGTGAACAGCGCTGAAAAGCAGACAGCTGCTGTCATCGAAGACGCTCAGGACGCTTACGAGAGACTTACCTCTCCTCAGCAGACTCCTTCAATGGGAAAGGTAAACTTCGGATACAGAGCAGCTGTGGCAAAGAAAATAGGCCCTATAAATACTTCTGTCATAACCGTTCTGAAGGCTATGCTGAACAAGGATCCCGAATCCCAGTTCGGACGCATAAATTTCACAGACCTCGGTTCGGGATAATATGACTGTATTTCAATAAGTTCAGCCCCTGGGCCCCATTCAGGACTCAGGGGCTTTAACTTGACGAAAGGCTATTCCCATGCTATAATGTATAAAAAGTACAAACCATTTTTACACACGAAAGGCTGATAGTATGTTCTGGAAAAATACAAACATACAACTTCAAAAAGGCGATGTTTTCCCGGATACGGGGATAGTGCGCCCTTTTGCAGCTTTAGTCAGTTAAAGCGTAACTGCTTCTTCAGTCTGTAAAAATAACGATTTACCGCGCATTATCTCCTTAACTGCTTTAAAATTCAGTTTAAGGAGATTTTTTATGTTAAATATCAGAAAACAGCTTTCAAGGCTGTATTTATCATCAATAATCAGCAACTTAACTATTACCGGAGCATGGCTCGCAATACTTGCCTCACGGGGATTCAGCCTTGTGGAAATAGGTATTACCGAGACCATATTCCATATAGTCAGTATTATTTTCGAGATACCCTCAGGAGTTATGGCAGACGTCTTCGGCAGAAAGAAAATGCTTATAGTCAGCAATATCATGCTCACTATATCAACTGTCACAATGATAATGTCCAACAGCTTTTTCATGGTCTGCCTGTCAATTTCGTTCAACGCCCTGTCCTATAATTTCTCTTCCGGCACAGGCGACGCTCTTGCCTACGACTCAATGAAAAAGGGACGAATCGCGGGAAAATTTGAGAAATACGAGTCCAATCAGCTGATAATATACAGGGTATTCAGCGGAATATCCACCCTGTGCGCAGGCTTTGCCCTTGCTATCGGCTACAGGCTCGCATACGCAACAGACCTTATCGCCTGCGCCGCGCAGTTCTTCATTCTTTCGACGCTTACGGAAGTGAACCTGAAAGAGACACGCCATAACAAAAGCACCCTCGCAAAGATACGCGACTGCTTCAGGGAAAGCTTCCTGTTCCTGAAAGACGCGCGAAAGGCAATGGGACTAATGCTCTGCAATTCCTTTGTGGGAGCTGTGGATATACTGCTGCTCTTCTTCCTGCAGGCGAAGCTGACGGAAAAAGGCATACCGAACCGGTGGCTGGGTCCTGCACTGCTGTTTATGGAACTCGGAGGAGTCGTGGGCTCAAAGCTGATACTCAAATTGCCTAAGCTTAGCTATAAGACAGTTTTCGCATTTACAGCAGCTCTTGTTCTTGCCGGTATAGGTCTGGAACACGCCGAAAGCTGCCTGATAATGGCAATGGGAGGATTCATTGCAGCAGTCGGTGACGATGCGCTGCAAGTAAGGACAAATGCAAAGCTGCAAAAGATGTTCCCCTCCGGGCAGCGGGCAACTCTCACTTCTGTGGAATCCCTGAGCTTTTCGCTGATAATGATAGTTCTGTCTCCGCTGGCGGGATATCTTTTACCCGCTGGTAATAACAAAAGAGCCTTGTCCGATGGGCAAGGCTCTTTTCTTACAAAATAAAAAGGACCGCTATTGCAGTCCTTTGTTAAATGTCGGCACTGATTTAGTTTCCCAGGCCGTCACCAGCCAAGTATCGTCAACGCGAATGAGCTTAACTTCCGTGTTCGGAATGGGAACGGGTGTGACCTCATTGCCATAAGCACCGACTAAAATGAAGTTTTGAAGGAATAAAGCGTAATGCGAGGCGTGAACTGAATGAAGTAAAAAGGAAAAGCCCTCGACCGATTAGTACTCGCAAGCTGAACGTGTCACCACGCTTACACTTTGAGCCTATCAAACTCATAGTCTATGAGAGGTCTTACTCTTACGAAGGGATATCTTATC
>NZ_JAEFAJ010000047.1 GCF_016287535.1 Ruminococcus sp. | reverse complement strand
TGTGGCGGTAGGGGGGGTCGAGGATAATGATATCGAAGGTCTGAGCGGTGAGCTCGATATAATCGTAGCTGTCACGGTTTATGACCTCAGACTGTCGTTCAAAGCCTGTATTGCGCAGGTTTTCGTTCACGCATCTTATTGAGCGCAGGGAGCTGTCTATAAAAACAGCGTGCTGTGCGCCTCTGCTGAGGGCTTCTATGCCCATCTGACCGCTTCCTGCGAAGAGGTCGAGGACTCTTGCTCCCTCGAGCTCGAACTGAACGGCTGAAAAGATGCCTTCCTTGACTTTATCGGCTGTAGGCCTTACATCGAGACCTTCGGGCGCGACAAGCTTGCGGCCTCTTGCAATGCCTGTGATAACTCTCATGTTTTAGTGCTCCGAAGCCGCAGAGTTTACTGCGGTTTCCGCATTTACGGTATACGGATACCGAATTATATACACTATATTATATATTATTTTTGCGGACTTGTCTATATTATTTCTTTAAAATAGGCGATTTTGACTAAAAAAGGCTGTTTTTAATTGTCTATCATATACACATATTCAAAATTAACTGGTTTGCCGCTGAGCCTGAAAAGCTGAGAGTTCAGGCGGACGCTTTGCACACATTAGTTTGAATGCAACTTTCAACTCTCAAATCTCAATTTCTGAAAAAATGCTTGGGAAATAAAAAAAACACTTGACAAGCGTGTGTATAAATGCTATAATGTGTATAACGTATATATACATTATGAGGTGGACTATGGATATTATTATCAGCAACTCATCGGGTGAGCCTATCTATCAGCAGGTATCTTCTCAGATAAAGGCGCTTATCCTGAACGGCGCGCTGAAAGCAGGGGACGCTCTGCCTTCAATGCGCACACTTGCACAGCAGCTCCGCATAAGCGTTATCACTACCAAACGCGCTTATGAGGATCTGGAACGCGACGGCTTCATCGAGTCTTATACAGGCAAGGGCAGCTTTGTCAAGGGGCAGAACACCGAGCTTCTTCGCGAGGAGTACCTGCGCCAGACAGAGGCTCTCCTCGCTCAGGTCTGCGACAAGGCAAGACAGTGCGAGCTCAGTCTCGACGAGCTGAAAGAAATGCTTGATCTCATTTACGGAGGGGAAGAAAAATGAATGAATATGAAAATGCTATTGAAATTAAGGAACTGACCAAAAGGTACGATGGCTTTACTCTCGACAAAGTCAGCTTTAATGTGCCGAAGGGCAGTATTATGGGATTTATTGGTCAGAACGGCGCAGGAAAGACCACTACTATCAACGCCCTGCTCAATATCGTGAAAAAGGACGAGGGCGAGATCCGTCTCCTCGGTCTTGACAGCGAAAAGGACGAATACGAGGCAAAAAAGCAGATAGCTGCGGTATTTGACGAGCTGCCCTTTGACGACAGACTCAATGCCATAGCTTTAGACAAGATACTCCGCGAGATATTCGAGGAGTGGAGCACGGATACCTTTTTCGGCTATCTTGACCGCTTTGCACTGCCGAGGAAGAAGAAATTCGGCAAGTTCTCCAAGGGCATGAAGATGAAATTGCAGATAGCCTCCGCACTTTCACACAATGCGAAGCTTCTCATAATGGACGAGGCAACAACTGGTCTCGATCCCGTTGTGCGTAACGAGATACTGGATATATTCCTTGAGTATCTCCAAAACGAGGAGCATTCCATACTCATGTCCTCGCATATCACCTCTGACCTTGACAAAATTGCCGACTGCGTTACCTTTATCGATAAGGGAAAGGTGCTTGTAAGCGGCTTCAAGGACGATATCCTTGACAGCCACGGAATACTCAAATGCACTAAGGACGACTATAAGGACATAGATCCCGGGGATATCGTGAGCGCCCGCCTTTCCGACTTCGGCGCAGAGGTAATGGTGTCCGACAAGGCGGCTTGCAGCCGCAAATACTCTGGTGCGGTAATAGATAATGTGTCCCTTGAGGACATAATGCTTTACTATGTAAACCGCAGCAAAAGGGAGTGGAGATGAATGAAAGGTCTTATCTATCGTGAATTTTATCTTATCCGCAAAACCATAGTGCTTACGCTGCTTGTTTATTTCGTTTTTGTTGCCATGATGTCCCTTGTTTGCATAAGCACCTATGCAGGCAACCTCAGAGACGAGAAGGGGGTTATAGAAGCCTTCTATCCACAGGCATACTTCTATGCGGCGTGTATCGCCCTGGCCGGTATGGGCTACGGACATAACGATATAATCCAGAAGGACTATCAGTCCCGCTGGCAGCTCTATTCCTATACTTTTCCTGTAAGCGACAGGAAGATAATCGCTTCAAAGTTCACAGTGCGCGGAATACTGCTGCTTGCAGGTCTTGTGCTCGCCCTGATAGCAGAGGTGATAATAGCTGCTGCGGCGAAAATGCCCGTAAGTTCTTCACATATCAAGAATATCCTCATTCTCGGAGCTGTTATGACAGTAGGCTTTTCAGAGATACCTCTTATGCTCCGCTTTAAGAATCAGAACAAGGCAGTGACTATCACACTGCTCGCGTGTGCGCCGATTCTGGCGGCTGTATTTTATTTCGGCTGGAAATTCGTGAAGTTCTGCATGGCTGAAGCAACAAGACTTTACGGAGAGGCGACAGACGAGACTATGGCGAAGGTATTTGCGCCCTATTTTGAAAAGGCACGGAATATAGGATTTATCGTCGCTCCTTTCTTTGTGGTCGGCGCAGTGGCGCTGTTCTATGTGTGGTCGCTTAAGGAGTACAGAAGGAGGCGTTACTGATGACGGGATATCTTTATAAGGAATTCAAACTCAATATCCGCCTTGTGCTTATTTTTCTGCTGACATACCTGTTCTTTTCCGCATGCCCGATCTTTGCGGTATCTGAATCAAAAGACGATGATACTATAGGACAAGCATTGACAATGATACTGGGAGTGTTCTGCATTTTCACATTTATCTCTGCGGGATGCATACAGAGCGGAGTTTTCAACGGCGATGACAGAAAGAAGTGGGTTTACTTCGTTACTTCGACCCCATCGGGGATAAAGGGACAGATAGGCGCAAAGTACCTGTTCACTATGCTGTTTGTCATGTTTGTCGTAACCCTTGAAACGCTGAAATTGGCACTTGCCGAGGAGATCACCGGACAGACGAGCGGACTTTCCGTGCTTATTGCGGCGATGTTTTATGTGCAGCTGTTTATGAGAGCCGTGGAGTATCCGCTGATAGTGCGCTTCGGGGCGAAGATGGGAAGCATGGTGAAGATAACGGCGGTATGCGTTATCATACTTGGCGTCATAATCTATGCGCTTTTCGGCGATACATCCGTTTTTGCAAGCATGGATACCTTCTGGGAAAGAATGTTTGCCTTTGTGGGAAATCCTGACAAGCTGAAAAAACTGCTGCTGTGGACAGGCATAGGAGCGCTGGCAGTGCTGCCGCTGTACTACATTTCCTACAGGATATCCGTGATGCTGTACCTGAAAGGAGCTGAGAACTATGCCAAGTAAGAAGAAAACCATCCTTCGTATACTTATATACCTTGTACTGGCTTTCGCTCCTGCTTTTGCAATAGAGCTGATATTCCCGGACAAGCAGGGCGGCGTGACCAACGCATTCTGGGGAGCTACATTAATGTTCTATCCTGCCATAGCTTCGATCATAACGCGGCTTGTGACGAAAGAGGGATTCCGCGACGCAATGCTGGGCTTCGGTAGAAGAGGCAGCGCAAAGTACTATGCGGTGGCTGTTCTTTATCCGCTGGTGCTTCCTTTCGTGGGGGCAGCGATACTTCACCTGTTCATCGTGAAGAACGGAAGTGTCTCCGACAGCGCTTTCGGCAGCGATGTTGTAATGGGGGTCGCTTCACTGCTGATAGGCCTTGTCTCAGGCATTGCAACGCTGTTCCATGGTCTCGGCGAGGAGCTTGGCTGGAGAGGATATCTTACGCCGAAACTTGAACAGCTCATGCCAACACCTGCGGCTGTAGTTGTCACAGGTATCATCTGGGCGCTGTGGCACGGTCCTCTCCTTGCTTACGGCTACAACTTCGGCAGGGACTATGACTTTTTCCCCTACGGCGGCTTTATCGCCATGATAGTTATGTGCATATTCTGGTCGGCGCTTCTGACATGGCTCACAAAGCGGACGGGCTCGGTATATCCCGCGGCGCTGTGCCATATGCTGATTGATACTGTCGCGGTATTCCTGCTCTTTGCATATAATGCTGAAGGGGAGCTCTTTGAGTTCGCTGTTCCGGAGTTCTGGGCGAAGATACTTGCGCTGTTCCCGATGATAATCGTAAGCGGAAGCGTCTGCATGATCCTGCTTTGCAGGAAAAATAAACAGGAAAAAACGGTTTGATAATTAATGGGGTAAATATTTTTTGTTGTGATCAAATGCGCCGCCGATGACGGCGCATTTGAATTCGCTTCAAAAATTTTTGTGCTTATTTGCGGCTAATTTCTGCGGTTTCTTAGAAAAAGCAAAAAAATCTTGAAAAAAATTCAAAAAAACGCTTGACAAACCTGAGATACTGTGATATAATTATTTTCGTCGCCGAGGATACGGCGTCTGCGAAGTGGGGGTTTAGCTCAGCTGGGAGAGCATCTGCCTTACAAGCAGAGGGTCACAGGTTCGAGCCCTGTAGTCCCCACCACATGGCCTCGTAGTTCAGTTGGTTAGAACGCCTGCCTGTCACGCAGGAGGTCGACAGTTCGAATCTGTTCGGGGTCGCCATGCGCTTCTGTAGCTCAGTCGGTAGAGCAGGGGACTGAAAATCCCCGTGTCGTTGGTTCGATTCCGACCGGAAGCACCATATAGAACGCTTCCGCGTTCTATATATAATGCGGATTTAGCTCATCTGGTAGAGCGCCACCTTGCCAAGGTGGAGGTAGCGAGTTCGAGCCTCGTAATCCGCTCCATAGTGGCGGGGGAATACTCTCGTCATTACATGAATCCCGAAGCAATAGTTTCGGGATTTTTTATTTAAGATTCATGGTATAAAAACAAGTTTCAGCAGTGATCGGAGATAGTTATGAGCCGAAGATATAATGAGAAAAAGTCCACTGTCAAAAAGGAATTCAGGAATATGAAGATACTGAGGGCTGTGGGCATAACCAAATGGGTGTTTGTTGCAATCGCAGTTATATGCTGCGTCCTTATACGTTTATTCTACTGGTACAATCGTCCCGGTACTTTCATTTCCTTTGGAAGAGTGACACAGGTAATCATCGCAAATATCGCTTTGTTCACTCTTGTGCCTGTGGTGTGCATCAGCGCACTGCTTTTCCTTGGCGAAAAGATAGCAAAGGGCGGAAGAGGAATGGCTATCGTGGCTGTCACCACATTAGTTGTGCTTCTTTGCGCAGGCGGGGTGGCTTATGTTGCTTTAAGCAGCAAGAATGCAGTTGAGATGCTGTATATGAACGAGTTCAATACTCCCGACGATCAGCATACCCTTTACTATGTCGAGTCAAAAAGTGAACGCGAGCGCGTTATATTCCGTAGAACAGGAAAATACACATACGAAAAGACCACATCTTTCGATACGGCAGGCAAGAGCGAGGATTACTTCCCGTCCTACAAGTGGGGAAAAGAAAGCTTTTCCGACGGAGAGAACGAGTATCCTTACTCGTCGTACAGCGAATAATAACTATATTCTCATAATTCCGCACAAAGGCGCTCAAAGGTCTTTGTGCGGAATTACTATATACAAATAATAATAAAAATGATATAATAAATGTACTATCTGCCGCTTTGACGGCAAGTACGCTACAGGAGTGAGAGAATGGAAAAGGAAATGCGATACGCTGTTCTTATCGACGCGGATAATGTTGCGGCGAAGTATACGAAATACATCCTTGATGAAGTTTCAAACTACGGTGTAGTTACCTACAAGCGCGTTTACGGCGACTGGACAAGGCCGAACCTTGCCGGCTGGAAGAGCATGGCTCTTGACAACGCTATCACACCCGTACAGCAGTACAGCTATACCACCGGCAAGAACGCCACTGACTCGGCTATGATAATCGACGCTATGGATATTCTCTATTCGCATAATATCGACGGCTTCTGCATAGTTTCAAGTGACAGCGATTTCACGAGGCTTGCCATACGTCTCCGTGAATCCGGTATGCACGTTATAGGCATGGGCGAGCAGAAAACTCCGAAACCTTTCAGCACAGCCTGCAACGCCTTCAAATACCTTGAGATACTGGCTGATGAAGAGATACAGGGCACGGGCGAGACTGAAAAGCTTGAGCTCAAGACGCTTGAGACAGCTATCGTCCGTATAATTACCGAAAATGCCAATCTGCAGGATGAGATAAATATCGGAGAGCTTGGAAGCCGGCTTCTCAACCGCTATCCTGATTTTGATGTCAGAAATTACGGCTATTCAAAGTTTTCACAGTTCCTGAAGGAATTCGACGGTCTCAGCTTCAGACAGGTGGGAAGCAGTATCCTTGTCTCACAGAAGTCAAGCATGACGGACCTTGAACGCATTGAGACGGCTCTTGCGGCTATAGTCCGTACAAACGGAACAAAGGGGTATAATCTCGGTGAGCTGAAAAAGCAGCTCTGTGCGAAGATACCGGAATTTGACGTAAAGACCTACGGCTACTCCAAGTTCAGCAAGTTTGTGGAGAATCTGCCGGCGTTCAAGATAAAGAACAACACAGTTATGATATCGGAGAATTGATTTTGAGTAAAAAAAATGCGGTCGTACTGATAATAGCTGCCTGCGGGGTACTCGCGGGAGCGGCGCTCATGTATGCCAAGGACAACGGTTTGTTTGAAAAAATGCCCGACGCGGAATACCTGGATTATCAGGAATCTTCGGTGAGACCGGTGTACAGTTCCCTTGATATGAAGGAGCGGGCGGTATATACCGCCCTTCTGCGCGGCATAGAACAGGAGCAGGATATTATAGCGCTTCCTGTTGAGGTCAAGGGCGACGAATATGCGAAGGTGTACAGGATACTCGAAAAACAGGAGGGCAGATTCTTCTATCTGGATTCTGTATACTATGTCGCAAAGCGTGTGCGCGACGCAAAGATAGCTTACAAGGAAGCCAATGACAACGAAAGAAAAAAAGAAGAGCTGGAAGAAGCGGTGCAGGACGCCGTTGAGGGCGCAGCTGAGCTTCGGGGCGGATATTATATAGTAGACTATATAAGCAGGTATATAATCAACAACTGCGAATATACCGACAAGATCGGCGACGGATATACATCTACGGCATACGGCTGCCTTGTTGATGGCAAGGCTAATTGCGAGGGATACTCAAAGGCGTTCAACCTGCTTGCTGCGGAACTTGGTCTGCAGAGCGTCCTTATAACAGGAACTTCGGAAAGCGGCGAGAACCATGCGTGGAATCAGGTATGTATAGGCGCCGACTGGTACAATATTGACGTTACATGGGCTGATACCGATGTATACGGCGAAATAAGGAAAGAGTACATCCTGCGTCCCGACAATGATTTTTACCAGTCACACAATCCGGATAAGGAGCTGTTTACGCCTCATGTATGCTATAAGGACGACTGGAACTACTTTAAGAAGAACGGTCTGTATGCGTCAAGTCTGACGGAGGCTGAAAATATAGTCAAGCGTGAGCTCGCAGCAGGAAAGGACACTATCGAAATAAAGTTCTCAAACGCCGGAATTTATGAACAATTCCAGCTCCTGATAGGCAATGAAGACAGAGTGCTCAACCTTATTGAAGCATCCGGAGCCTCGTTTGGCGGTACAGTGACTGTATCATGCAAAGAGAACCATGAAGAGCTGCGGCTTACTGTAAAATTCAGCGGGTCGTAAAATTAGACACAATTCGATTTGAAATAATAAGCAAGCTTGTTGATTATTCCGTGTTGACTTTGGTATATCTGCGTGGTATAATAATTAAGTCGCCGCAAGAGAGCGGAAAACAGTGAGTCTGCTGGTGCAGCGTGGAGTAAGTTCATGAAAGCGGCAACAAAAAATCTCAGAAAATTTTCAAAAAGCTATTGACAATGAAAAGTTTCTGTGATATAATATTAAAGCTGTCCCGGAAGGGATAGCAAGGAACAGCATCTTGAAAATTGAACAATGCGAAGGAAAAAAAGTAACGACCCTTGAGATTCCTTTTTGAAGCTGAGAGATCAGTGGATAGAAGAAAGGTCAAGAAAAGACTAAAAAATTACGCAAAAGTAATAACGCAAGCGTTATGAAGCAGGATTAAAGATATTTTGGTACTGAGGTACTGATATATACAATTTTAATAAAGAGTTTGATCCTGGCTCAGGACGAACGCTGGCGGCACGCTTAACACATGCAAGTCGAACGGAGGTATTTTGGTTTACTGAGATACCTTAGTGGCGGACGGGTGAGTAACACGTGAGCA
>NZ_JAEFAJ010000031.1 GCF_016287535.1 Ruminococcus sp. | reverse complement strand
ATATGCGCTACGCAATAGACCCTACAAAGATACACAACGAGCTTGGCTGGCTGCCTGAGACAAAGTTCGAGGACGGCATAAAGAAGACTATCAAGTGGTACCTTGAGAACCGCGAGTGGTGGGAGACTATCATCAGCGGCGAGTATCAGAACTACTATGAGAAAATGTACGGAAACCGTGCAGAGGTGTGAGGAATGAAAGCATTCCTCACAGGCGTGGGCGGACAGCGAGTCTGTGATACAAAATATCTCTATGTTAAGCTTGATATAACAGACGTGAAAGCAGTTGATAAGGCGATATCAGAGATAAAATCTGATATTGTCATACGCTGTGCTGCATGGCAGGACGCACTTGCAAGATATTTAAAGGAGATACGGTAATGGGACAGATAACAGTTGAGAAAAATGTCGGCGGGATCGAAGGCCTTTGTGTAATAACTCCTGCTGTACATGGAGACAGCCGAGGCTATTTCATGGAGACCTACAGCCAGAGAGATATGGAAGAAGCCGGCATTGATATCGTATTTGTGCAGGACAACCAGAGCTGCTCCACAAAGGGAGTGCTGAGAGGACTGCACTTCCAGAAGCAGTACCCTCAGACAAAGCTGGTGCGTGTTATAAAGGGAAGAGTGTTCGACGTAGCGGTCGACCTCAGAAGCGGAAGCGCGACCTACGGAAAGTGGTACGGAGTTGAACTCACCGAGGAAAACAAGAAGCAGTTCCTGATACCAAAGGGATTTGCACACGGTTTCCTCGTGCTCACTGATGTGGCAGAGTTCTGCTACAAGTGTGATGATTTCTATCATGCCAACGACGAGGGCGGACTTGCATGGAACGATCCGTCAATAGGGATAGAGTGGCCTGAGCTCACAGGTGAATATAAAGGCAGCGCTGACAGTGAGGGATATTCTCTCGCGGATGGAACAAAGCTCAATCTTTCCGATAAGGACAAGAAGTGGGATACCCTTGGTAATACTTTCAGGTTCTGAAAATAAAGCCTCTTGAAGAGGCTTTATTTATAAATATCTAATACTTGTTTATGCTACTTTCTGAATAATAAAACGAAAAGAAGGAATGCCAGTGAATGTCGGAAAAAATGCAATAATACTTGCAGCAGGATTCGGAATGAGAATGGTCCCTATCAATACCATGTATACAAAAGGAATGCTCAGGGTCAATGATGAACCGCTTGTAGAAAGACTTATCTGTCAGCTGCATGAAGCAGATATAAGGGAGATATACATAGTTGTCGGCTTTATGAAAGAGGAATATGAATATCTCGTTGACAAATACAATGTCAAGCTCATCGTTAACAGGCATTATATGGAAAAAAACAATCTTCACAGCCTGAGACTCGCGGAAAAGCATTTAGGAAACAGCTTCATCATTCCATGTGATGTCTGGTGCGGCGAAAACCCGTTTATTGAGGAATATAACGAGTCATGGTACATGGTGAATGATCTTGTGGATGATGACAGTATCCTGAGACTTAACAGAAAAAATCACCTTAATGTTATTGGTAAAAATTCCGCAGGAAACGGTATGATCGGAATATCATATATAGCTGAAGAAGATGCAAAGTGGCTGGTCGGGGAAATAGAACAGCTTTGCAGCGATCCTGTATATGATGACAGCTTTTGGGAACAGGCTCTTATAGAGAATGACAGGATGAGAATCAAAGCAAAAGTTGTCCATTCGGCACAGTATGTTGAGATTAATACCTATGAACAGCTGAGGGAGCTTGACGAGCATTCCGATCAGCTCAAATCAGATGCGATCCTGACAATCTGCAAGGTGCTTGATGCCGAGCAGGCTGAAATAACTGATATAACCGTTCTGAAAAAAGGAATGACCAACAGGTCGTTTCTGTTTAACTGCAATGGAAGCAGGTATATAATGCGTATTCCCGGTGAAGGAACTGACAGGCTCATTAACCGTAAAGAAGAAGCAGAGGTATACAATCTTATAAACGGGACCGGAATATGTGATGAGATCACATATATAGACCCTTCAAACGGATATAAAATAACCAAGTTCATTGAAGACGCAAGAGTATGTGATCCTGATAATTATGACGATCTTGTAAAATGCATGGAGAAGCTGAGAGCTTTCCATAATTTAAAACTTTCAGTTGGACACAGATTTGATATCTTTGAGAAAATAGATTTCTATGAATCACTTTGGAAACATGACAGATCTATATATAAGGATTATGAAAAAACCAAGGAAGGAGTATTGCTCCTGAAGAAATATATTGATTCTCAGCCCAAAGATGAGTGTCTGACGCATATAGATGCCGTACCTGACAATTTCCTTTTTACAGGCGATGATGTGCGTCTGATAGACTGGGAATACTCCGCGATGCAGGATTCTCATGTGGATATTGCGATGTTCTGTATTTATGCCCTTTATGACAGGGAACAGGTAGACCGTCTTATAGATATTTATTTTGAAAACAACTGCAGCGGCGCGGTAAGGAAAAAGATATACTGCTATATCGCTGCTTGTGGACTGCTTTGGAGCAACTGGTGCGAATACAAGCTGGATCTCGGTGTGGAATTCGGCGAATATTCACTTTGTCAATACCGATACGCGAAGGAGTATTTCAGGATCGCATCAGAGGAATAATCCTGAAAAGGAGAAATAGAAAATGAACTATGTTGAACGCGCTGTGATCATGGCAGCAGGTCTCGGAAACAGAATGAGACCCATCACGTATAAAACGCCTAAGCCTCTTGTAAGTGTCAATGGCGTAAGGATGATAGATACTGTGATACAAGGGCTTCATCATAATGGGATAAAGGAGATATTTGTGGTAGTTGGATATCTTAAAGAACAGTTTAAAGACCTCGAAAGAGAATATGAGGGACTTAAACTTATAGAGAATCCTTACTATGATGTCTGCAATAATATATCGTCTCTTTATGTGGCAAGGGAACACATAGAGAATTCGATAATACTTGACGGCGATCAGATAATCTACAATGATGAGATACTCAGACCTGAATTTGAAAGGTCAGGGTATAACGCAGTGTGGACTGACGATGAAACAGATGAGTGGCTCATGACGGTCAGGGACGGTATTGTCACTGGCTGCAGCCGCTGCGGCGGAAAGCACGGATGGCAGCTCTACAGTATTTCCCGCTGGAGCAGGGCTGATGGTAAAAGGCTCAGAAAGCATCTGGAAGAGGCGTTTGCCGACGAGAGTAAAAGACAGCTCTACTGGGACGACATTGCCATGTTCGTTTATCCCGAAGAGTATGAGCTTGGGATCATGCCGATGAAAAAAGGCGATATTATTGAAGTGGACAGCATTGAGGAACTGATAGATATCGATAAAAGTTACAAAGGAGTATTGAAAAATGAAGTCATCATCTAAAGGAAAGATTGACTGGCTGATCACACTCGCACCATTTATCATTATTATGACATTAGCCGGAATCCTTTTTGCATTTCCAGAAAAATCAAATGAAGTTATCAGCGATGTGCGTTATTTCTTCGGAGATACGCTTGGATTGTACTATCTTGCAATGGGCGTCGGAGTCCTGGTAATATCCATTTACCTTTCATTCTCAAAGTACGGCGACATCGTTCTCGGTGAGCCGCATGAAAAGCCTAAGTATTCTTTTTTTGCGTGGGGAAGCATGATGTTTACCTGCGGACTTGCCGCAGACATCCTTTTCTATTCATTCGCGGAATGGGTAATGTATGCAACTAATCCTCATGTTGCTGATCTCGGTCCCATAACTGAGTGGGCAGGTGTATTTCCTCTGTTCCACTGGAGTTTTATCCCATGGGCTTTTTATCTTGTACTTGCTGTTGCGTTCGGATTTATGCTTCATGTAAGAAAGAGAAGCCGTCAGAGATATTCGGAAGCCTGTCGTCCTGTTATCGGAAAACACGCTGACGGACTTCTCGGCAGAGTTATTGATCTCTTTGCACTTTTTGCGCTGCTTGCCGGAACAGCTACTACTTTCAGTGTTGCAACGCCCCTTATGGCAAGTATAATAGTCAAGCTGTTCGGTATCACGATAAGCCGTACCGCTGTTACGATCATCATACTGCTCATAACCTGTGCGGTATATACGTATGCTGTCCTTCATGGTTTCAAGGGAATAAGCATACTTGCGAAGACGTGTATATTCATGTTCTTCGGATTGCTGATCTTCATACTTCTGATCGGCGGTCAGGGAAGATTCATTATAGAAAACGGATTCCAGTCACTCGGTAAAATGTTCCAGAATTTTATTGAGCTGTCCACATACTGTGATCCTGTGCGTGAAAACAATTTCCCGCAGGACTGGACTATCTATTACTGGGCATACTGGATGGTATGGTGTATTGCCGCGCCTTTCTTTATAGGCAATATCTCAAGAGGCAGAACGGTAAAGCAGACACTTCTCGGAGGCTATATTTTCGGTGTAGGTTCAACTATCGTAAGCTTCATCGTTCTCGGAAACTATTCACTTGGTTTACAGGCTGCAGAAAAAGCAGACTTTATACAGCAGTATAATGACAGCGGCGATCTGTATGAGCTTATACTCAATATAATAGATACAATGCCGTGCGGCAAGTTCATACTGGTAGTAGTGGTGCTGACTATGATAGCGTTCTATTCAACATCATTTGATTCGATCGCATATACCGCTTCATGCTACAGCTATAAGAATCTTGGCGAAGACGAGCACCCAA
The DNA here is from genome assembly GCF_016287535.1 of Ruminococcus sp. GTDB lineage: Bacteria > Bacillota > Clostridia > Oscillospirales > Ruminococcaceae > Ruminococcus. Next base: position 34,875 of record NZ_JAEFAJ010000031.1, on the reverse strand, counting down.
ATAAGTTCATAGAGCTTTTATGGTGCATACTGCTTATCGTTCTTCCGATAGCTCTTGTATTCTCGGAAAGCTCAATGAACAATATCCAGTCAGTAAGCATTATTTCCGCGTTCCCGATCGGTATAATCATGATAGTTATGATATGGAGCTTTATGAAGGATGCAAAGAAGTACAGGCAGGAGCTTGAAGAACCTGAAGGCGTAAAAACAGCAGCTTCCAAAAAACAGAAGAAAAAGCACTGACAAGTGCTTTAAGAATAACAGAAAAAGAGGTACATAATATGGCATCAATTCTTTTGGCAGGCGGAGCCGGATATATCGGTTCACACACAGCAGTTGAGCTCTTGAACGCGGGCTATGATGTTATAGTTGCGGACAATTACTCAAACAGTTCGCCGGAAGCTATAAGGCGTGTTGAAAAAATAACAGGCAGAAATGTTAAGTTATATGAGCTTGATATCAAGGATACCGCAAAACTTGCAGAAGTTTTCAAAGAGAACAGGATAGATGCGGTCATCCATTTTGCAGGTCTCAAGGCTGTTGGTGAGTCTGTTCAGAAGCCTGTTATGTATTATCGCAACAATATCGACACTACTCTTTCTCTCCTTGAAAATATGGAGAAATACGGCGTAAAGAACATTATATTCTCCTCAAGCGCAACTGTTTACGGTGAGGCGAATCCTGTGCCGTATCTGGAAACAATGCCCCGCGGTGCCTGCACTAATCCTTATGGCTGGACAAAGTCAATGATGGAGCAGATCTTTGAGGACGCCGCAAAGGCTGACAGGGAGCTTTCTGTTATACTGCTTAGATATTTCAATCCTATCGGTGCCCATGAATCCGGTATGATAGGAGAGGACCCGCAGGGTATTCCTAACAACCTTATGCCTTATGTGTCTCAGGTCGCAGTAGGAAAGCGTGAATGCCTTACAATTTTCGGCAATGATTATCCTACTCATGACGGTACCTGCACCCGTGACTATATCCATGTGGTGGATCTTGCCAAGGGACACGTAAAGGCTATCGACTATATACTCGGACATAACTGTGTTGAGATATTCAATCTCGGCACCGGCACTCCGTACAGCGTAACTGAGATAGTTGACACCTTCGAGAAGGTCAATAATATAAAGGTCAATCATGTATACGGTGCAAGACGTGAGGGCGATCTTGCCGAGTGCTATGCAAATGCCGATAAGGCATGGAAGGTGCTTGGCTGGAAGACTGAAAAAACTCTTGAGGATATGTGCCGCGATTCATGGAACTGGCAGAAGAATAATCCTGACGGATATAAAAAGTGATACTTGACTCGGACGATCGTCCGAGTTTTCTTTTGCTTGATTTTTACTGTCCGGTGTGATATACTAAACATAAACTGAATGGCAATAAATATCATTTTTATGCATAGATTTATGGTGTGATACTGTATTTGTCAAAACGGAGTGATAAATAATGGAAAAGAGTGAATTCAGAAAAAATGCAGAGGATATGATATATCTGACCGCCTGTGCTGTAAATAACAGAAAACCGTCTCAGGAGCGTATCGCCGATCTTGACCTGCAAAAGCTCTTTGAGGTTTGTCAGGAACATATACTTACTGCCTGCACAGCGTATGTTCTTGAATCTGTTGGTATAAAGGACAATGAGTTTACACAGGCGAAGGAGAAGGCGGTAAGAAAGAATATTCTTCTTGATGCGGAAAGGAAAAAGATACTTGATCGTCTGGAAACAGAAAAGATATGGTATATGCCGCTCAAAGGCTGCATATTGAAAAAATGGTATCCCAAGCTCGGTATGCGGCAGATGTCGGATAATGATATACTGTTTGATATAAGCAGACGCAGTGATGTGCGGAGCATCATGAAAGAGTTCGGATTCAGCCTTAAAGCTGAACGGGTAGCTGTTGACGAATATGTGAAAGCACCCATGTTTAATTTTGAGATGCATGGCGAGTTGTTTATGGAGTATCAGGTCGGGGCTATGGCGGATTATTACAGCAGTATCAAGGAAAGAATGATCAAGGATGATGACAATGAATACGGATATCATTTCAGCAATGAAGAGTTCTACCTGTTTATGCTCGCACATGAATACAAGCATTTTACGAGAGGCGGTACAGGAGTGCGTTCCCTTGCGGATACGTATATTTTCCTCCGGAAGTTCGGTGATTCCCTTGACTGGGATTACCTGAATGCCGAGCTGGAAAAAATGGGCATTGCTGATTTTGAGCGAAGCAACAGGGAGCTTTCACTGAAAGTTTTTTCAATGGAGGAGCTGACCGCAGAGGATAAAAAAAATCTTGATTATTATGTTATGTCCGGCACTTACGGAACACAGGAAAACTTTGTTGTAAATGCGATGAAATCCGAAGGCGGAGGGTCAAGGGCGAAGTATTTTATTTACCGTTTTTTTCCGCCGGTCAGATATCTTGAAGGCTCGGTTCCGTGGGTAAGGAAAAGCAAGCTGCTTATTCCTTTTGCTTATGTTTACAGACTGCTTAGAGGAATTACAGTGAGCCGGAAGAGTTTTATGAAGGAATTCAAGTATCTCGGAAGAAAAAAGAAAAAATAAGAGCTGCTTAAATGATACCGGAGGGAACAATATGAGAGGATACTGTATGTACCTGCGAAAGTCGAGAGCCGATATTGAAGCTGAATCACGCGGAGAAGGCGAAACACTCTCCCGCCATCATGCAATGCTTGCAGAGCTTGCGGAACGTCAGGAACTGAATATAGAACAGATATATAAGGAGATCGTAAGCGGAGACAGTATTGCTGCGAGACCGCAGATGCAGGCTCTACTTGCAGACGTTTCAGACGGAAGATATGCAGGTGTTCTTGTAGTAGAGATAGAACGTCTTGCAAGGGGAGATACCATAGATCAGGGAATAGTTGCGCAGGCGTTCAGGGAATCGTCTACAAAGATAATAACTCCGTCAAAAACATATGACCCTGATAATGAATTTGATGAGGAATACTTTGAGTTCTCATTGTTCATGAGCCGGCGTGAATATAAGACTATAAAGCGGCGTATGCAGAACGGCAGACTGGCTTCTGTCAAGGAAGGAAATTATATTGGCTCCGCAGCGCCATACGGGTACAGGAAGACAAATCCTGAGCCCAAGGTGCATACTCTTGAAATGATCCCATCAGAATCAGAGACAGTAAAGCTTATATACAAGCTTTACCTTGACGGCATGGGAACTAAATCCATTGCGGATGAGCTTAACCGTATTGGTATCAGTCCTCAGAAAAAACGTCTCTGGGAATCTCCCAGCATAAAGAAAATACTGTCAAATCCTGTATACTGCGGCAAAGTCGGCTGGAAGACAAGATCCAACGGTGATACGCTGTATAACGGGATACATGAGCCTGTCATAAGCGAAGAGATATTCCGGTCAGTGCAGGAAAAGAAAAGGTCCTGTCCTGCCGTTCAGCTTCGCACTAATGACAGGCTTCTCAACTATTACCACAATGTACTTTTTTGTAAGAACTGCGGACATCAGATGAAGAGACGATTTACAGCGAAAAGCGGCAGTGAGCATATTCTGTGCGTATACAATGAGTGCAGAGGGAAAACCGTAAGCTCTGCTTTTGAAGCTGTGGACGAGGCGGTCATAGCGGCTTTGAGATATCGCGTAAAGCTGCTTGAAAGACTAAAATGGGAAGGCAATGAAAAAAGCTCAGACGAGCCTGACGAAAAAGCGCTTCTGAACGCGGAGCTTGAAAGAGCGAGAAGGCAGAAGGAAAGGCTGTATGATCTGCTGGAGCAGGAGGTTTACGATATAAACCTGTTTCGTGAGCGTTCAGAGATCATCACTGAAAAGATAAAGAAAGCGGAAACGGCTTTAAAAGAGCTTGAATCTGTTCGGGAGCCTGAGAAGCCGCAGTCAGGTGAAGCTGTTCAAAGCATTGAGAGTATTTTAGAAAGGTTCAGTGATGCGGGACCTGAAGAAAAAAACAGACTGCTTCGCGCAGTCTTCAGGAAGATATATTACAGCAAGAACAAAAGGACGTACAGGAACAGACCTTATTCAGATCTTGAACTGACCGCGGAATTCATTTGAGCATTATGTACATCATGGATACTGTATCAAATTACAATATCCGGTAAATATAAAAAATCCGGATCCCAGAATGGCAAAGGTTATTATATCGCAGCTCGGAGGTCTATACACCATAAAGATACAGTTTGAATTCAGAGAATTAAAATGGCGGTAAATAGACGATCCTGATAGTCATAGCCTTTCTGTCAAATGTAATATGAGAAATGATTCCTCGAAGCATTGTATTCTTGTCATTCGCAGAGATATCATCTGACATGATCTTATCCATAACTTCAGCCGCTTTCATTTTAAAGTCTGCCGCCGCTGCTTCCTGAGCCGGCTGCGGAACAGCAGATTCAAGCTCTGAGATACGGCTCTGAATACGCAGCTTTTTCGTGCCGTATTCTCCGATAGTATCAATGCCTGATTCAAAAGCTGCTTTTATGCGTTCAAGCTTTTTGTATTCCTTTTCAAGCAGAACAGCATTGATATTGCCGGCCTGAGCCGCGGACTCCTTAGGTGCAGCGAATGTAATATCGGAATCGCCGATATCAGCTTTCAGCCGTTCAATAACAGCTTCATTCATTTTTGCAATCGTAATACTGTGAGAGGTACTGCACTGACCTCTTGCGTATTTGTGACATTGCAGGGAAGTTCCTTTAACTGCCTGTACAAGAGTTGAGCCGCAGTCTGAACAGCGGCATAATCCCCGCAGCATAAAGTCTGCCGGTTTCTGCTGTGCGCGGCGTACATATTTTTTCCTCTGTTCTTTCAGACGATCATTTGCTTCTTTATAGAGCTTTTCACTTATAATCGCTTCATGCTTTCCTTTGACAATAACAATATCCTCAGATTGATGAAAACGATCGGCGCTGTCACGTCCGTTTGGGTTCCGGCGAAGCTTTCCGAGATAAGCCGGATTGGTAAGGATATACTCTATTGTTCTGTTTTCAAATAGATTTCCCTTTGCGGAACGTATCCCCATTTCATTAAGCTTCATTGCGATTCTGCGTATTCCTGTTCCTGAAGCATAATCTTCAAAGATCATTCTTACGATAGGAGCAGTTTCGTCATTCGGAACAAATACACCGTTGCTCATTTTATATCCGAAAGGCGGTCTGGAAACCACTCCTCCCCGTGAGAATTTCTCATTCATGCCTCGTTTTACTTCTTCGGCAAGGTTTATGGAGTAATATTCGTCCATAGCTTCAAGCAAAGCCTCTATGAGTACAGAAGTCTTATCCCCGCCGATATTCTCCGAAACGGAGATCACATCTATTCCGCATTGTTTGCGTAGCATGGACTTATATACGATACTGTCCTCACGGTTACGCGCAAATCGGGAGAATTTCCAGACCAGTATCATATCAAAAGGCTTGGGCTTTGTTTTGGCAAGCGCAGTCATTTTCATGAATGCCGGACGTTTTTCTGCCTTGCGGCCGCTGATACCCTCGTCAATAAAAATGAAATCGTCACAGATGTGTATACAGTTTTGCCGGGCGTATTCTTTTATTTTTCTGATCTGGCTGTCAGGGGAGAATTCAAGCTGGTCATCAGTTGAGACCCTGATATATGCAGCTGCGTTTTTTTTCGGCATGGGCTTTCCTCCTTTTTATGAATCCTGTAGAAAACAGAAAATTAGTATAACGGACAGGCAATTCGGCATAGGTTTGTATGCGGGGTGATTTAATGGCCGGAAAGATCAAAGCGCTGCCGTCTGTAATCGTTATGCCTGACAGCAGCGAAAAAGAACTGGATTCATTATCTGATGAACAGCGTGAGATCTGGGATTCTGAGGTATGTCAGCGGATAGGAAATGCCATAAGAGAGCAGTATGCCGGCTGTATACAGGAATGGAACATATTTGCAGAAAAAATGACATCATAATTTTCAGGAGACGGTACTGTTTCGTAAAGCGGTATCGTCCTTTTTTATTTGAAGCAGCATCTGTGAATGTTTTTCGGTTATAGAGATAATCTATACAGAATAATAATCCTTTCGTATTGGACAAAAACCTATGGGTATGGTATGATTAATTCACAGAGAAAAACCAAGGAGTGAGAAGAACATGAAAAATTACAGACATATCACCAACTCGGAGCGAATGCGATGTTTCAGCTGATCTGTCCGAAGAAATGATAAGTTTTTAAATATGAAAGGTGATAAATATGAATAATAAAATAAAATTTGTTTCTATAGCTGCGGCTTTATCGCTGCTCACAGGCTGCGGAGCCTTCAACAATGCCTCAAACAATAAAACGGAATCTACAGATGTCCCTACCTTCAATGAGACTGCCGAGAAAGCGTCGGAGGAAAAGGACTGCTGCAAGGACGGAGACAAGGAATGCTGCAAGGACGGCGTGGCTGACTGCTGCGGCGACAGTGCGGAAGCTGTACTCGGAGCTCCCGAAAAAACAGATATAAACATCGGCTACCTCAACTCAACGGCGCATCTCCTCGCGTTTGTTGCACAGGAGGAGGGCTACTTCAAGGAAGAGGGACTTAAAGTAACACTTACGCAGTTCTCCAGCGCTGCTGAGCTTGTAAACGGACTGGAGTCCGACAAGCTTGACGTTGCGTTCATCGGTTCTGTACCAACACTCACATTCCAGAGCCAGGGACACGATGTTTCAATTTTCGGCGGCGCAATGACAAACGGTCACGGCTACGTTATCAAGTCCGAGTTCGCAGACAAGGACGAGCTTGGCGTTGAGATACTCAAGGGCAGAAATGTCGCTTCTGTAAAGAACAGCGTTCAGGACGCGGAACTTCAGATACTTCTGAAAAATGCACATATAGAGATAGGCGAGGGTGATGACAAGGTAAATATCGTTTACTTCGACAGCCAGAAGGACGCTTATGCTGCACTTCTTAACAGCTCTATCGACGCTGCTTCCGTATACTCGCCCTATGCTTCCCTCGCAAAGTCTCAGGGCTACAAGGTAGTTTACTACTGCGCACATGAAAAGGCACTTGAAAACCAGCCATGCTGCCGTCAGGTTGCCAAGACATCGGCTCTGAGCAGCAATCCAAATACATTTACTGCTGTCGAGAGGGCATTCATCAAGGCTTATCACTTCACACAGTCCGATCATGACAAGACCATAAAGGACGTCAAGAAGTACATCGACATTGACGAGGAGTTCATAGACACAGAGGTATACGGCGGATACAGCGTATCAAGCCCCGATCCTGACAAGCAGGGTACTCTCACACTCAAGGATACTATTATAGAACTCGGATATACGAACGATTACGACATTGAGCCCTACTACAACACAGACATCTACAAAAAGGCTCTTGACAGTATCCTGACTGAGAACTCCGATGATATCTATAAATCGTTAGAGGAGCATTTCAATGACTACGAATAAGATAGAGATAAAAGATCTTACTGTAAATTACATAGAGAACAAGCGCAGCTTCAACGCACTCCATGACGTTTCGTTCGGCGTTGCTGACGGCGAATTCGTAAGCGTTATCGGTGCAAGCGGCTGCGGTAAGTCAACTCTGCTCAGTGTCCTGGAGGGGCTTTATGCCCCTGCCGGCGGCACGGTTCAGATAGACGGCAAGGAACTTCACGGTACAGGTACAGAAAGGGGAGTAGTATTTCAGCATTATTCACTTTTTCCGTGGATGACCACAAGGAAGAACATCGAGTTCGGCATCAAGCAGTCCCGTCACGATGTCAAGCGCAGCGAACGCGCTAAGATAGCTGACGAATTTCTCACAAAGGTGGGACTTACAGGCTTCGGCAATAAGTTCCCATCACAGCTTTCAGGCGGTATGCAGCAGCGTGCGGCTATCGCAAGAGCCCTTGCAATGGATACCGAGATACTTCTCATGGACGAACCCTTCAGCGCTATCGACGCAAAGAATCGTGTTATCCTTCAGGAGCTTCTTCTCAAGCTCTGGGAGGGCGACGGCTCAGAGCCCCGCAAGACAGTTGTGTTCGTGACTCACGACATAGACGAGGCAATACTGCTCTCGGATAAGATAGTAGTTCTCACAGCTCATCCGGGTACAGTAAATGAAGTTGTGAATGTTCCCTTTGACCGTCCACGCAGACGTGAGGATCTTGTAAAGACCGAAGAATACGGAAAGTTCCGAAACAGACTGCTCTCACTTCTATACAATGATATTGCCGAGCGTATCGGCGGAGATGAGGTGGTACTATGACGCTGAAAAAACGCTACCTCCGCATCACGCATCTGCTGTTCATAGCGCTACTGCTCATACAGCTGCTTCCCGACAGGTCAACAAAGGAAGTATTCACAGGCTCTCTCGTTACATTTGCTGTGGGACTTGAAGTCATCGTACTTGCAGCCTCATCATTCATCAAAAAAGAAGAAGCGCTTTCTCTTCTTCTTGATATTACAGGATTTGTATTCGTGCTTTTAGGAGTATGGTCACTGGCTACGGCGAAATACAATATCCTCAACGACCTGCTTTTCCCTGCACCCGGTAAGGTGATACACCAGTTCACCGAGGACAGGTCGGCTATATTCACAAATATAGTAAGCTCTCTTGGAACGACAATAAAGGGATTTCTGCTTGCAGCTGCCGTTGCGATACCGCTGGGACTTTTCATAGGCTGGAGCGCGCGAGTGGGCGGAGCTGCCACATATATCACAAAGTTTTTCAGCTCAATACCGCCAATAGTTTACATTCCCTACGGAATCGCACTTCTCCCGACATTCAAGTCGGTTTCCGTATTCGTTATATTCCTTGCTACATTCTGGCCTGTATTCGCAGGAACGATGAGCGGAGTTCTCGGCGTAGACAAGAAGATAATCGACTCGGCAAAGGTACTGAATGTGAGCAAGCCGGAAATGCTGTTCAGAGTTATACTTCCTGCGTCACTGCAGCAGATATTCTTGGGCTGCAATCAGGGTCTGAGCGTATCATTCATACTTCTCACATCTGCGGAGATGATAGGAGCACGTGACGGAATGGGCTATTATGTAAAGTATTACTCCGACTTCGGAGACTACACACGTACTATCACAGGACTTCTTGTTATCGGTTTCGTGGTAATCGCAGTTACATTCCTGTTCAACAAGCTCCAGAATCGTCTTTTAAGGTGGAAGAGGTAAATATGAAATATAAGATGTTAAAGCCGAAGAGCGATGATTGTTCGTTCTTTGGCTTTTTTGTTTGTGGTACTCTATACCTCTTTACCTCTTTACCTCTTGCACTCTTTCTCCCTTTCCCTCTTGCTTTATATACTATGCAATGTGCTTTAGCGATTTAAACCATTCAAGAGTGCAAGAGAGAAAGAGGGAATGTGTGTTAGGAGTCCCCCTTGTCCACCAAATGCATCGATGCCAGAACGGGACGCCGAGGGCGGCGTCCCCTACAAGCTAATGGCTAATGACTAACGGCTGTATCTGCAAAATCTACAAAGACTATAAGAATAATAGGATAAAACTATAACTATCGCCGAATATAGTCTGAGACTATTGACATTGAAGGGGATAGGTGCTATAATACATATAGTTCCGATAGGAATACAGAGATTTGATAAAAAGGAGTGCTGAACATGAGAACTAATATGATGTGCTGTATGCAGTATTGTTGTATGAACATATCAGACGATATCCGTATTCTGCATACTTATGCTCAGCGATGTTGCGTCATCTCCTGACTTTAAGCGAGTAAATAGTTACGCGCAGAATGCGAATGTCATTCTGCGCATTTTTATGTTTCGGAGGATTTTATGGTCAATGAAAGAGAGAGCGTTACAGCTAAGATATGCGCGTTCGTGAGAGCATGGCATTCCAACCGTTCGCGCCATAAGATATACGATGACTACCTTGCCTATGATATGCTGGGTAAGGATGAATACGACAGCATATACGAGCTCATCAGCAGCGGACTTGACGGCTCGCAGCAGTTTTCCCGTGAGGACACGGAACAGATAATCAGCGAATATTTCGCTCCGATACCGCTGTCGAGGATACACTTCAACGAGAGCAGGCTTGCGGACTTCGCAAAGGAAAACGGGAAAGTCCAGTACGTTATCTGCGGTGCGGGCTCGGACACATTTGCGTTCCGCAATGAAAACGAGGACATCGAGATATTCGAGACAGATCATCCCGATACTCAGCGCTACAAGCTTGAAAAGATACGGGAGCTTGAATGGAATATCCGCTCCAACGTACATTATGTACCTGTTGATTTTGAGAAAGAGCGAATGTGCGACAAGCTCCTTGAAGCTGGATTCGATCCGGCGAAGAAGACATTTTTCAGTATACTGGGAGTTACCTATTATCTGACTCTTGATGTATTTACAGACACGCTGAAACAAATGGCTGAGCTTTCGGCTCTCGGCAGCGAGCTTGTGTTTGATTATCCTATAAAAACCGGAGAATTTCCACGGAGAGTCGAAAGACTTGAACTTATTACAGAAGCACTCGGAGAGGTCATGCGCGGCGGCTATGATTACAGTGAGGTCTCACGCGCACTCTACGGACTCGGCTTCCAGATAGACACATATATGCCGCCCGAAAAGGTGCAGAGAGAGTACTTCGACGGACGACATGACGGGCTGAAAGCATTTGAAAACGTGAGCCTGATATCGGCTACCTACACCGCAGGCTACGATTATGAATAATTCGGAATTCTTAATGCGGAATTCGGAATTATAGTATCGTTGACAGATTCGGCGTGTAGGGGGGCGATACCTACATCGCCCCGTCAAATAAAATGTAATACCAGCGGGCTGATGTGGGTGACTCCCTGCTGTGCAGGGAGATGTCCGCAGGACAGAGGGTACGGGTGCCTGTTAGGCATCAGCCCCTACAAAGGAAACTTGTAGGGAACGGCGTCCTCGACGTCCCGCAATGATAAGGAGAATAATTATGAGTAATTTTAAAAATACAGAAACAGCACTTATTCACGGAGGCATATCCATTGACGAGCGCACAGGCGCAGTAAATGTGCCGATCTATCAGACTTCCACATACAAGCAGGACGGTCTCGGAAAAATGCGCGGATACGAATATTCACGCACGGGCAATCCTACCCGTGAGGCTCTCGAAGCTCTTATCAGAGATCTTGAAGGCGGCTATGCAGGTTTCGCTTTCGGTTCGGGAATGGCAGCTCTCACAGCAGTTCTCAGTCTGCTTCACAGCGGCGACAGAGTGCTGATATCAAGCAATGTTTACGGCGGTACATTCCGACTGCTGAGCAAGGTCTTTGACCATTTTGACTTCACCTATACCATTGCGGACACTGAGCACCCGGAGGTTTTTGAGAACCAGATCACTGACGATGTAAAGGCAGTGATCATTGAGAGCCCTGCAAATCCTCTGATGACAATTACCGATATCAGGGCGATCGCGGAGGTATCACACAGACACGGACTTCTCGTTATCGTGGACAACACCTTCATGACGCCGTATTTGCAGAAGCCCCTTGAACTGGGCGCAGATATCGTCGTTCACAGCGCTACAAAGTACCTCGGCGGCCACAGCGACGTTGTATCAGGACTTGCAGTTGTGAACTCAAAGGAGCTTGCAGAGAAGATAGCTTTCATTCAGAATTCAACAGGCGGAGTTCTCGGACCCTTTGACTCATTCCTACTTATCCGCGGAATAAAAACTCTTGCGGTCCGCATGGACAGACACGTTGAGAACGCTGAAAAAGCTGCGGAATATCTCTCCGCGCACAAGGCTGTGAAGAACGTCTACTACCCCGGACTCAAAAGCGACAAGGGCTATGAGACAAACCGCAGACAGGCTAAAAACGGCGGTGCTATGATCTCTTTCGAGCTTCACGAGAACTACGATATAAATACTTTCTTCGAGAGCCTTGAACTTGTTTCTCTTGCTGAAAGCCTCGGCGGCGTAGAGTCCCTCGTATGCCACCCCGCAACCATGACACACGCTTCCATTCCTGCCGATGTACGCAAAAAAGTAGGTATCACGGACGGACTTATCCGCCTTTCAGTCGGTATTGAGTATATTGAAGATATTCTTGCGGATATCGAACAGGCTATTGCAAAATCCGAGAGAAAGTGAGATAATAGATATGAGATACTATGATTCAATGCAGGCGCTCATCGGAAACACTCCGCTGGTAAGACTTGGAAATATAGTCAGAGCGGAGGGCGTGAACGTGTTCGCAAAGCTTGAGCTCTGGAATCCATCCGGAAGCGTCAAGGACCGCACGGGTCTGTACATGATAAACGACGCTGAGAAAAAGGGGATTCTGAAAAAGTGCGGCACTATCGTTGAAGCTACCGCAGGCAATACAGGACTTGGAATAGCTTTTGCGGCACTCAACCGCGGCTACAAAATCATTTTTGTAGTACCCACAAAGTTTTCGGCTGAGAAGCAGTCTCTCCTCAGGGCGCTTGGTGCGGAGGTAGTCAATACTCCCCGTGAGCTCGGTATGCTCGGTGCAGTCGCAAAGGCAGAGGAGATAAAGGCTCAGATACCGGATTCCATATCGCTGGAGCAGTTCAAAAATCAGAGCAATCCGCTTGCTCACTACGAAACAACAGGACGAGAGATATACGAAGCTCTCGACGGCAGGATAGACTATGTTGTGGCAGGCGCAGGAAGCGGCGGCACTTACACGGGTATACTCCGCTATATCAAGGAGAGGAACCCACAGACAAAGGGCATACTTGCAGATCCCGTTGGTTCGACTATGGGCGGCGGAGAGCACGCCGACTATAACATTGAAGGTATCGGCAATGACTTCGTCGCAGAGACTATGGATATGTCACTTGTAGATGATGTTATAAAGATGAACGACGACGAGGCGTTTTCGACTGCGAGACTGCTTGCCAAAACTGAGGGTATTATCGCAGGCTCGTCTTCTGGAGCAGCTATGGCAGCGGTGCTGAAGCTTGTAAAAAGCGGCGCAAAGGGCAATATCGTAACGGTATTTCCCGACCGCGGCGACCGCTATTTCAGTACAGGATTATTCGATTAGTAGGGGCGGATGCCCACATCCGCCGGCATATCCTCAAACGAGAGAGAATAAAACGGAGGTAAACAATGACTTTACAGCAGCTTAAATACATACTCGCAATATCTTCAACAGGCTCAATGAACAAGGCGGCGGAGCAGCTTTACGTGTCCCAGCCTTCCCTTACATCATCGGTGCAGGAGCTTGAAAAGGAGATAGGCATAAAGATATTCAACCGCAGCGGACGCGGTGTTACCCTTACAAACGACGGTGCGGAGTTCGTTCAGTATGCCCGTCAGGTTGTGGGACAGTTTGACGTGCTTTCAGAGAAATACAGCGGCAAGGGCAATGTCAAGAAGAAGTTCGGAGTATCCACACAGCATTATTCCTTTGCTGTAAAGGCATTCGTGGAAATGGTCAAGGAGTTCGATACTGCTGAGTACGAGTTTGCAGTTCGTGAGACAAAGACGGCGGAGGTCATCAGCGATGTTGCGACTATGAGGAGTGAGATAGGAATTATCTACCTTAACGACTTCAACCGCAAGTCCATAACAAAGCTGCTCCACTCAAACGGTCTTGAGTTCCATACGCTGACAAAGTGCAGCCCTTATGTTTACCTCTGGAAAGGTCATCCCCTTGCAAATGAGAAGAAGATAACCTTCGGGCAGCTTGCAGACTATCCCTGCCTTTCCTTTGAGCAGGGTGACAACAGCACCTTCTATCTTGCCGAGGAGCTGCTCAGTACAGCCGACTATCAGCGCACAATCAAGGCAAACGACCGTGCGACCATGCTCAATCTGATGATCGGTCTGAACGGCTACACTCTTTGTTCTGGAATCATATGCGAGGAACTCAACGGCGATGATTATATTGCTGTGCCTTTTGAGGACGAGTCCGACGAGGTAATGGAAATAGGCTATATTACACTGAAAAATGTCATTCTGAGTGAAATGGCGGAAATATATATCCGTGAGATAAAAGCATATCTTCATATAGATTGAGCCTATAGCTCCGCATAAAAGTCCTGTATTGGACAGAATATGCGGATAGGTGTATAATCAATACATACTAAAATGATAGGAGAACTGTTATGACAGAAGTATTATGGCTCGGACGCGGCGGACAAGGTGCATTCACTGCTGCAAAGCTGCTCGGAGCAGCATATACCATAGATGATGATAACAAGTACGCACTCGCTTTTCCGTCGTTCGGTCCGGAACGCCGCGGAGCACCTGTAAGAGCCTTCACTAAGCTGGATACAAAGCCTGTAGTTGACAGGAGCCAGACCGAAAAGGCAGACTATATCGTTATAATCGACGATACTCTATACAGCCCTCAGCTGCGGGAACTTCTGAAACCTACAGGAAAGATGATCGTGAACTCTAAAAAGGATATCAGCGGAGCTCTTACTTACGACGCTGACAGCATAGCAGCCGGATTCAGACTTCCCACTGCAAACACAGTAATGTTCGGAATTCTTGTGGGACTTTCGGGAATAGTTTCATCAGATGAAGCAGTTGAGGCTATTAAAGACTATATGCCGGCAAAAATACAGGAGCGCAACATAAACGCACTTCTTAAAGCTGTGCAGGAGGTGGCGGAATGAGACCTTACATCAGAGAAAAAAAGGACTTCAAGTTCAGTGAAGTTCCTGAGAATACGTCCTTTGAAGCAGGCTACCTCACCACGGTCAACAGCGGCTGGAGAAGCATCAGACCTGTTATTGATACCGCGAAATGCGTTGGCTGCGAACAGTGTTACCTCTACTGTCCTGACGGAGTTATTGCAATCAATGACGGCAAGGCAGCAATTGATTACGACTTCTGCAAGGGCTGCGGAATATGCGCGAAAATTTGTAAGATAAAGGCAATAGAAATGGAGGCGGAGCGCAAATGAGCAGGAAATTCTTATCAGGCAACGAGGCATTTGCCGAGGGTATACGCCTTGCGCGTCCGCAGGTCATTTCGGCTTACCCCATAACCCCGCAGACCATTGTCGTTGAGCGGCTTTCGGAAATGGTGGAGGACGGCAGCCTTAATGCCGAGTACGTACACGTTGAGTCAGAGCATTCCGCGTTGTCATGCGCTATCGGTGCAAGTGCCGCAGGTGCGAGAGCCTTCACGGCGACCTCCTCGCAGGGACTTCTTTACATGGCAGAATGTCTCTACTACGCAGCAGGCGGACGTTTCCCGATAGTAATGATGAACGCCGACCGTTCCACAGCTCTTCCGTGGAATATCTACGGCGACCAGCGAGACAGCCTTTCACAGCTTGACAGCGGCTGGATACAGGCTTATGCGGAAAACGCACAGGAAGCTCTTGACCTTGCGCTGATGAGCTATAAAATTGCCGAAGATAAGCGGGTACAGACTCCCTATATGGCAAATCTTGACGGTTTCGTCCTCACTCATACTTATGAAACAGTAGATATCCCCACTCATGAACAGGCAGACAAGTTCCTGCCGCCCTACGAGACCGACAACCGTATAGATTTTGATAACCCTAAGAATATGGCGTTCTCGGCAGGTCCAGATACAAACTATATCTTCAAGTACAAGGAGCACAAAGGACTGCTTGCGGCGGCTGATGTCATCAGGGAGACCGAAAAGGAATTCGCTGAGATATTCGGCAGGCGTTACACAGGTCTGACGGAGAATTACCGTACCGATGACGCTGACTACATCATCGTTACTCTCGGAAGTATCGCAGGGCTGTGCCGCGAAACTGCGGATAAGCTCCGTGAAAACGGCGTAAAGGCAGGGGTTGTCCGCATACGCTACATGAGACCGTTCCCGAATAAGGAAATTGCCGATGTTCTGCGAAATGTCAGGGCATATGCAGTTCTTGAAAAGGACATCAGCTTCGGCAACGAAGGCACAGTTTTTACCAATGTGAACTCCGCACTGAAAAAGGCAGGAGCAGAAGTAAAGGGATACAATTTCGTCGGCGGTCTCGGCGGAAGAAATATCTCCGCCGACGATATTGAAAACATTTATACAAGCATCGCAAATGGCACGGAAAGTGTGAATTTTATAGGCATAGGAGGCGAGGACAATGGCAAATAAGGTTGCAGACAGTATCTCACGTGAAGAGTTTTTTTACGGACACAAGGCGTGTGCGGGCTGCGGCGGAAGCCTTGCTGTAAGAGCTGCACTGAAAGTCCTCGGACCAAATGCTGTATCGGTGCTCCCCGCAGGCTGTATGTCGGCGGTAGGTTTTAATTTTCCACAGCTTTGCTTCTCAAACAATTCCATAATCTCCACCTTCGCAGGAACAGCTTCCATGCTTACGGGAGTTGAGGCAGGTCTACGCGCAAGAGGGTACAAGAACTTCACGGCAGTGGGCTTTGCAGGTGACGGCGGTACAGCGGATATCGGTATACAGGCTCTTTCGGGAGCTATCGACCGCAACGACAACATCATATACATCTGCTACGACAACGAAGCCTATATGAATACTGGCATACAGAAGAGCGGTCTCACGCCTTTCGGCGCCAAGACCACCACTACTCCTGCAGGAAAGAATATCCATGGTAATATCCGGCCCAAGAAGAATATGTTCGAGATAGCTGCGGCGCACGATATCCCGTATGCGGCAACTGCGAGCGTGGGTTACATCTACGACTTCATACAGAAGGTGCAGAAGGCTTCACAGATACAGGGGACAAAGTATATCCACGTCATCGCGCCATGTCCAACAGGCTGGGGAGTTGCTCCCGACGAGACAGTGGATATAGCAAAAGAGGTAGTTGACTGCGGACTCTGGTATCTTGCGGAGTACGAAAACGGTTCATTCAGGCTCAATCATAAGCCCAAGGAATTTACAGACGTTTCGGCTTACCTCAAAAAGCAGGGACGCTTCAAGCACCTTACAGATGAGGATATACAGATAATTGCAGCTTCCCGTGACAAGAAGTGGGAGTATATTAACAAGAATTTTGAGTTGTAATTTACGGGGCGATGTAAGCAGTGTGCTTATATAGAAGTTTAGGAATTCAGCGAAATAATTTGCTTAGCGTATGAACGGGATCCCAAAGGCAGAGCCTCTGGTCGCTGTTCCCAGCTTTAAAAGAACAGCGAAACTAAACGAAGGCGCCCTGCAAGAGAGGGCGTCCCTGAACAATATAATTATAGTTATAAGAATTGGTTATAGCTCATCATAAAAGTATGGTATTGGACAAATGCAGAAATGTGCTGTATAATATAATCATACCAAACAGATATGAAATATATGAATATGGAGGATAAATACAATGAGCAGAGATAATAACAACAAATTCTGGGACGAAGAGCTTGAAACTCTTCCCCGTGAGGAACTTCAGAAGAGACAGCTTGAAGACTTGAAGGAGATCGTTAAGTTCGCATACGACAACGCTCCTTACTATAGGCGTTCATTCGATGAAGCAGGCGTAAAGCCGGAGGATATCAAGACTCTCAAAGATATTGAAAAGTTCCCGTTCATCAACAAGAAAACACAGCGTGACACTCAGGGCGTAGGCTCTTTCCTTGGCGAGCTGGCAGCAGTCCCGGAGGAGGACGTAGTGTTCATCTCAACTTCGTCAGGTTCAACAGGCGTACCTACCATGAGTCCCTTCACAAAGAAGGACTTTGACGAGTTTCAGGATACTGAGAGCCGCTGGTTCTGGCAGATTGGAATGAGACCAAACGACCGTTATGTACACGCACTCAACTTCTCACTCTATGTGGGCGGCCCTGACGTAATCGGTGCCCAGAACCTTGGTGCTTTATGTATCTGGGGCGGTACTCTTCCAAGTGAGAGACTTCTCTTCATTCTGAAGACCTACAAGCCTACTATCATCTGGACTTCACCTTCCTACGCATGGCAGTTGGGTGAAAAGGCTGTAAAGGCAGGTTATGATCCGAAAAAGGACTTCAACATCAAGAAGATAATCGTTGCAGGCGAGCTTGGCGGTTCTATCGACGCTACCAGAAAGGCTATCGAAGACCTCTGGGGCGCTGAGGTATATGACTTCTATGGTCTGTCAGATATTTTCGGTGCCTGCGCTGCACAGTGCGAATACCACGACGGTCTCCACATTGCCGAGAACCACATTCTCGTTGAGACAATCGATATCCATACAGGCGAGGTCCTTGAACCCGGTCAGACAGGTGAGCTTGTATTCACAACTCTCCGCAAGCACGCCCGTCCCCTTATCAGATTCAAGACAGGTGATATCGGACGTATCGACATCACTCCCTGCAAATGCGGACGTACACACGGCAGAATACATATACTCGGCAGAAAGGACGATATGTTCATTGTTTCCGCTGTTAACGTATTCCCAAGCGATATCGAAGCTGTTATCCGTGAGCAGAGCGGCATCACAGGCGAGTACCTCATCCGTATCTTTGAGAAGGACTTCACCAGCAAGTACGCAGTTGAGATAGAGAAGAAGGCTGACAATACCAAGACCGACGACGAAGTTGCAGAGCAGGTAAGTGCAGCACTCAAGGCACGTACTGGCGTTAAGCCAGCAAGAGTTGTCGTTCATCCCGACGGCGGACTGAATACACGTTCCGAGCACAAGTCAAGACGTGTTATTGACGAGAGAAATATTGACTACAGCATCTGATCGTGATATAATATTACTGTAATTAAATATGTTCATGTAATTCGGAATTCGGAATTAGGAGTTCGGAATTATGGAGTTGGCTTCGCCAAAGGATCAAAAAATTCAGATCCTTACGCCGCAAGGCGAATTCCATTAATTCCGCATTCCGCATTCCGAATTCCTGATTTTTTAAAACCGGAGGTTTTTTTATGCCACAGCTTTCAAACCGCACAGCCACCTTTACCGATTCCGTCATAAGGCGTATGACGAGAATTTCAAATAAATACGGCGCAGTAAATCTTTCACAGGGTTTTCCCGACTTTGAGCCCCCGAAAGAGATACTCGACCGGCTTGCCGAAGTCACACGAGAGGACTTTCACCAGTATTCAATAACATGGGGCGCACAGAATTTCCGTGAAGCTCTTGCAGAAAAGCAGTCTCGTCTCATGGGAAGAAACATCGATCCCAACGGCGAGATAGTCGTCACCTGCGGAAGCACCGAGGCTATGATGGCTGCAATGATGTCAGTTACGAATCCCGGTGACAAGGTAATTGTGTTCTCACCCTTCTATGAGAACTACGGCGCAGATACCATACTTTCGGGAGCAGAGCCTATATATGTTCCGCTTATACCGCCTGAGTTCAGTTTCGATGCAGATGTTCTCGAAGCCGCTTTTAAACAGCACCCCAAGGCACTGATACTCTGTAATCCGTCCAACCCCTGCGGAAAGGTGTTCACTGTTGATGAGCTAAAAATAATCGCTGACTTTGCAAAGAAGTACGACACCTTTGTTATAACCGACGAGGTCTATGAGCACATAGTTTACGCCCCCCACAAGCACGTTTATTTTGCATCGCTTCCTGATATGTGGGAGAGAACTATTTCCTGTTCGTCGCTTTCAAAGACATACTCTATAACAGGCTGGAGACTTGGCTACGTCATTGCTCCGCCTGAGATCATTGACACTGTGAAGAAAGTACACGACTTCCTCACAGTAGGAGCTGCCGCGCCTTTGCAGGAAGCAGCAGTTACGGGACTTCGCTTCGGAGATGACTACTACAAATGGCTTCAGGACAAATACACCGAAAAGCGTGATCTCTTCCTCAATGGTCTCGACCGCATAGGCATACAGCATACTGTTCCTCAGGGTGCTTACTATATACTCCTTGATATCTCTGAGTTCGGCTACAAGAGCGACCTTGTGTTCTGCGAAAAGCTGGCTGAATATGTCGGAGTGGGAGCAGTTCCGGGATCCAGCTTCTTCAAGGAGCCTGAGAACCGCTACATAAGATTCCACTATGCAAAGAAAAACGAAACACTTGAAAACGCGCTGGAGCGTCTGAATGATATCCGGAAGAAAATGCCGAAGGAGTGAGAATATGAAGACGATCGCAAGTTTTACCGTTGACCACGACAAGCTGGAAAAGGGAATGTATATCTCCCGTATCGACGGCGATGCCGTGACCTACGACATACGCATGAAAAAGCCAAATGGCGGTGATTATCTCACCAACGGCGCACTGCACACCTTCGAGCATTTATTTGCTACCTACGCACGAAACAGTGAATATTCTGACAGTGTTATCTATGTTGGACCTATGGGCTGCCTGACAGGTTTTTATCTGATACTCCGGGATAAAGTCTCATATGAACAGGCGATAGGACTGGTTCAGGACAGTTTCCGTTTTGTGGCGGATTTCAGCGGAAAGATACCAGGCTCCGAGCGAAAGGAGTGCGGCAACTATCTGCTCCACGATCTTGAAGGCGCAAAGGCGGTCGCAAAGGATATGCTCACTGTGCTTGACGGATATACAGCAGAAAAACTGAATTACTAAAATAACTGCCACGCAATGGCGGTATACACATATATTTTTTTGCTCCGGGACAATGTTCCGGGGCGTTTTTTATTCAGTTGCCAGAAAAAACTTTTCCTCAAAACTATATCTTTATGGCTTTGGGAGGTCCTGACGGCGAACTCGCAGCTTCGCTCCGCTACCTTAATCAGCGATATGCAATGCCCTACGGTGAAGTAAAGGGACTGCTGACTGATATTGGAACTGAGGAGCTGGCCCACCTTGAGATAATTTCGGCAATACTCTATCAGCTTACAAAAAATCTTTCTGTTGATGAGATAAAGGAAAGCGGATTTGACACTTATTTTGTAGATCATACTACCGGCATCTATCCTGTTGCGGCTTCCGGAACTCCTTTCACAGCAGCTTATTTTCAGTCAAAGGGTGATGTGATAACAGATCTTAGCGAGGATATGGCTGCCGAACAGAAAGCACGCACAACTTACGACAATATCCTCAGACTGGCTGACGATCCAGATGTAAGAGATCCGATCCGTTTCCTGCGCGAGCGTGAGATAGTTCATTACCAGCGCTTCGGTGAAGCGTCCTGCACAATGTGAAGTATGGCATTATTCCGGCAAAAAGCAGGGAAATATAGCAATTTTTTTATTGACAACAGGGTAAGAATGATATATAATAGTTAAAATCAATGTTACAGGGGGGACATTATGCCACATTCATCAGGGGGCGGTTCGCATGGCGGCGGCTCTCGGAGCGGACACAGCGGTTCGCGCAGCGGCGGCCGAAGCGGACCTACCGTAAGCAGCCGGCGCTTTCCAGGGTCAAGAAGATATGCTACATACCGTCATGGCTCAATGCGCTATTTTTACGCCAGCAGTGATTATGAGCCGAAATACAATAAGAAAAGGCTGCTCTTAGGTATAATGTACCTGCCGTTTCTGCTTTTTGTTTTTCTCGGCTTCAGAAAAGCAATGCCCATCGTTCCGAAGGATTACAACCATAATATCATCATAAGGGATGACGCGGATGTTATCGAGAACGAGTGGGCTCTACGTGACAGCCTTGAGGTCTTTATGAATAAGACGGGTATTACTCCGTCGGTCGTTACGCTTTATGTTGATGACTGGCTCGGAAAATATGCTACTCTTGAAAAGTATGCTTATGACAGGTACCGTTCGGAATTCGATGATGAAATGCACTGGCTCATAGTTTATTCAAAATCAAAGGTGTATACTTCCGGTGGGGATTACGAATGGCAGTGGGAAGGTATGCAGGGGAACGATACCGATCCTGTGCTGAAGACCCGTGAGCTCAATAAATTCAATAAAGAACTCCAGAGCCAGCTCGAAAGGGGCGATGCTGACGTCGGTACAGCTATTGCTGCAGCTTTCAGTTTTTTCTCTGATAAAATATCTTTTATGCCTGATATGGCGGTACTTGTACTGACTGCTTTTATGCTTGGTTTTATTCTTTTCCATGCGTATTATATGCTTGGGCTGAACGAGATCAAGTACAGGAAAGCATTTCCGGCTCCTGAAGAGGGGATAGATGATATGTCACCCTATGTATACGATCCGGTTGATGAACAGATTGCATTCAAGGCAAACAGACCGGAAGAAACGGAGCAGAATATCTGTCCGTACTGCGGCGGAAAATATAAGATCCCACTTTCAGGGCGCTGTCCTCACTGCAATGCGGCGGTGTCGGAGGAACAATAAAAAATATTAAGCGGATAAGCATCTTTACGGCAGCTTATCCGCTTTTTGTCATATATCATCGTAAATACGTTGATTTCATTAAGTTTAAGAATATTATATCATTTGTTTTTGAAATTGCAATAGCTGAGCGGAATTTTCAGAATATAAACTAATCAGCGTAAATTCTCATTGTATATAATGCACAGATAATTGGTTGAGCAGATGTGCATACTGACGTAATATGTTAACGAAATATAGATATGTAAAAAATATATTTGAACATTGCGTATATATAAACAAGAGAAAAACATATGGGATAAGTATAAGGTATTGACCGATAAAACACAGTCCACGATGAGGTGTTCATACAGGTCTGGAATTTTTGTATTCCCCTGAATACGATGTTTCCATGTAGAAATTAGTATTCATATGTCATGACATTAATAGGCGAAGGTTGACATTAGTATATGATAACCCTGTTTTCGCTGCACAAATGTTGTTTCAGTAATGATAACAAACTGTTGCTAAATAATTAATTGCACAAATGCTTGAATATAAGCTCTGCCTCTGTGAAATGAGCCTGCTTTTTGGAATAAGGACATACTGACGTGTAGTAAAATCAAATCGGAGGTGTTGATTATGACAGATATCGACAGAACTGATTACATCGCTTCAGAAAGAAGTATTATTACGGGGAACGGACTACTTGTTACAGAAACGCTTACTCCCGTAATTATTGACCCGGAGGCAAAGAGAAATGCTGAGGAGCTGCTGCATGAGCTTGCGGCAAAATATTCGGAGTGCGTCTGAAATGACTGCCATATATGCAAGACAGTCTGTTGAAAGGTCTGACAGTATATCCATCGAGCAGCAGACTGAAATGTGCCGTTATGAAGCACGGGGAGAGGAGTGCAGGGTATATGCTGACAGGGGATACAGCGGAAAGAATATGAATCGTCCTCAGTTTTCACAGATGATGAAGGATATCGGGAACGGACTGATAGACACGGTGGTAGTTTATAGACTTGACCGCATAAGCCGTTCCATAGTGGATTTTTCAAACATGATGACAGTATTCGGGAATCATGGTGTGAAGTTTATATCCGCCACAGAAAAATTCGACACCTCTTCGCCGATAGGGAATGCGATGCTGAATATCTGTATTGTCTTTGCGCAGCTTGAAAGAGAGACTATCCAGAAGAGAGTTGCGGACGCATATTTTTCACGTAGCCGTAAGGGCTTTTTTATGGGCGGACCTGTGCCCTATGGCTTCAGAAGAGTCCCTGTTATGATAGACGGAGTGAATACGTCGATGTTTGAGCCTGATGAAGAAGAGGCAAAGGCGGTCCGTCTGATATTCGGTATGTATGCGGAGTATAAGACCGCATACGGCGATATTGTACGAAAGCTTGATGAACTTGGCATACAGAGACGGGGAAGGAAATGGGAGCGTTCAAGGATCAGGGAAATGATACTTAATCCGTTGTATGTAAGAGCGGACAAAGCTGTACTTGAGCTTTTCAGGTCGGAGGGTGCGGCGGTCGAGGAGAATGAAAACGGATTCAGCGGAGTAAACGGCTGCTACTGCTATAAGGAAGGCACTGTCAGAAAAAGAAAGGGAAATTCTTTTGAAGGCTGTCATATCGTACCTGCGCCGGGAGAGGGCATAGTCGATTCAGCGCTATGGCTGAAATGCCGCAAAAAGTGTATTGCTGACAAAAAAGCTTCACCTGTCAGAAAAGCCAGGAATTCGTGGCTGTGCGGAAAGATAAAATGTCTCTGCTGCGGATATGCCCTTGTGGTAAAGCGTGGCGGAGGAAGAGATATAAGATATCTTATGTGCAGTGAAAGACTGAGAAACGGGGAGTGTTCGGCAGAAACAATCTATGCAGACGAAGCGGAGGAGGCTGTTTGCTCAGAGATGAAAAGGAAGGCGTCAGCCTTGGGAACTGATCTTTCGGCTGTATGGAACAATATGAGCTTTGATGAAAAGCGTCAGCTGACTGATATGCTTGCTGAAACGATTTATGCCTGCAAGGGGCGGATAGTTATCAGATGGAGAGCGTGAAGCTTTTTTGTTTCTGTTTCATTTCGTGCTCAGCGGTGAAGCGCTCCGTCTTGCACAGGATAAACTGGATTCAAAGAATTTCTATGCCTGCAACCCTGCTTTTGACAAGAAATGCGGCAAGAAAAAGTGAACATTGCGGCTCCCGGAAGGGAGCCGTCCTTTTGCCTTTTGTATTACCGGGAAAGCGGTTTACACATTGTATAATAATGCGAATTTTGAATCGTCAGAACGTCTAAACGGGAGAAGCTTTTACTGTGCTGAACAACGAAAATTCGTTCATAATTACTGATTTGTATTGACATACAGAGAGTAATATGCTATACTTTAATCATAGAAGGGGAGGGTCCGTAAAGAGACCTGGATACATAATTGATCAGACATGGACTCGAAGGGGGTTGGATAAGCAGCCGACACGTTAAGTGTCGGCTGCTTTTGACTGCGGGAGCTGAAAAGCTCCCGTTTTCTTTTTTATCCGCATAAATAATACGACGCAAAATGAGCGCTTGCGTCAGAACATTCTGACGCAGCAGATGTATCCGGCACGGAAAAAGCAGGAAAATCGGTATTGATGCCGTACATTGTTGTGAAATAATTCTTTCCGGTGCTGCCGGCAGCTGTTATACTGTTATAAAGGAGGCGGCTGTAATGCTTGATAAGCTTTTTTCAGATGAAACATATATAAGCGGAGCTGAAACAGAGGGACTGCTTTATTCTGTACATGATGGTGAAGCTGTTGTAACCGGGTTCACCGGCAGACCGGAATATATAGATATACCGGATTTTTTCAGCTGTTACCCCGTTACTGAGCTCCGCGACAACGCATTCTATAAATGTGAGACGCTGAGAGGGATAGACCTGCCTGATACTGTTGCACGGATAGGACATCATTGTTTCTATGCCTGTGACAAGCTTGAAGCAGTAAGACTTCCGGACGGACTGGAGGAAATAGGAGAGGGCTGCTTCTGCGGCTGCGTCAGGCTTTCGGATATCACTCTCCCGGCGTCTTTGGATAAACTGCCTGATTCATGCTTCCGCGCCTGTGTCAGTCTTTCTGATGTGAAGCTGCCGCAGGGACTGAAAAGTATAGGTGAATTATGCTTTTCCGACTGCGAAGGACTTGAAAGTATAAGTACAGGCAATGAGCTCAGCAGCATCGGCAGCGGAGCTTTTTATATGTGTCCAAAGCTGGAACGTATCTATATACCGCCTGTCTGCACTTATATCGGCGATCAGGCATTAGGATTTGACTGTAACGGCAATCAGCTTATAACAAATGAGCACCTGGTCATTCTTGGAGCGGAGGATTCCGCTGCGGAAAGATATGCTTTCACGAACGGTGTTGCTTTCTCATGTTATAACGGAGAGGATCATACCGCTGCCGGATTGCTCTCAGCGCCGAAAGCTTTGAAAAAAGCTGATATAGCTGCTTTTTCCGGAGCAGCTGTATTCGCGGTACTCATCATTTCTCTTCTTCGGCGTTTGTTTTTACAAAAGAAAGTATAAAAGCTTAAATTATTGAGCAAAAGGGTTTCCTCTGACCGTTTATTGCGCCTGCAGAAAAAAATCATCATTTTGAGGAATGTTTTATGAAAACTCTTGCATTTTCATTAAAAATGTGCTATGATACTTGTGTAGGTATGCGTTAACCATGATAATTAAAGGTAGGCACTTAAATTATCGGGTATATATAATTTAATATTATACGATCTGGAGGGATCATTTTGAAGAAAGAGATATTGAAGCGGTCTGCCGGCACTGTGGCGGCTGCTTTCATTGCTGTGACAGCGATGAGCTCTCCCTCTGTGCCGGAAGCTGCCGATATGGCTGCGGCGTCTGATACCGTCCTGAAGTATGAGTTCGAGGACGGTGAGACCAGCGGTGGCAAGATCCATGCAAACGGAGCTTCTGATGTCAAAATGGGGGATTTCCCGGAAGATACCGACCTCAGCGGTTTTTCAGGAAAGGGATTTGCTTACCTCGACCAGAAGGGCACGACTCTTACCATTGAAGCTGATGTTCCCGAAGGGGGACTGTATGAGATGACGATATGCTACTGCGAGCCCAGCGATCCGCGCAAAAAGGTGCAGTATCTAAATGTCAACGGCGTCAATCAGGGAGAGCTGACCTGCCCGTACACAAACAAGTTCGCCGAGACCTCCGGCGGTGTGGTGAACCTGAAAAAAGGAAAGAATACCATCGAGATCAAGGCATACTGGGGCTATACATTCTTCGATTACCTCACGTTAAAGCCCGCCCCGGAAAAGCTTACAAATCTGTCGCCCACAAGGGAGCTTTCAAATCCCAAAGCTTCCGATACTGCAAAAAGGCTCTACAGCTACCTCTGCGATGTTTACGGAAAGCATATCATCGCCGGTCAGCAGGAATATTGCGGCGACCACAACTACAACCTCTGGAACAGCCCCGACGTTTTTATCAAGGACAACGAGGCTGAATTTGAATATATTATGGAAAAGACAGGCAAGCAGCCTGCCATACGCGGTATCGACTTCCTCGCCTACAACACTTCTTCGGACTGGCGCGACCACGCTCCCGAACGTGTTATCGAGTGGGTGAACAAGTATCACGGTATCGCTACCGTCTCATGGCACTGGAACGTGCCCTGTGAGGAGGGAAGCTCCGACGTAGCGTTCTATGTTGAGTCGGCGAATCCCAAATTCACCACCTTCAGCATATCAAAAGCCCTTGAGGAAGGCACATGGGAGAATAAGGTCATTATGGCTGATATAGAACTCATTGCCGGAGAGCTGAAAAAACTGAAGGACGCTGATGTGCCTGTGCTGTGGAGACCTCTCCATGAAGCCGAGGGCGCATGGTTCTGGTGGGGAGCAGAGGGCGCGGAGCCCTGCAAAAAGCTCTACCGCCTGCTGTATGATAAGCTCACCAATGAGTACGGTCTGGACAATCTGATATGGATATGGACGGGTTCCACATCTCCGGAGGCTGCCGAGTGGTATCCCGGAGACGATGTGGTGGATATCATCGGCTGCGACAAGTACAACTGCGCCGACGGTGTTGCCAATCTCAGCTCCATATCGTCTACATTCTACAGTCTGGTGCAGAGCACTGACGGACAGAAGATGGTCACAATGTCGGAAAACGACTCGATACCATCTCTTGAGAATCTTGTAAACGACAAGGCGGCATGGCTTTATTTCTGCCCGTGGTATATGAACTACCTCACAAGCGAGCAGAATAATCCCGTGGATAACCTCGTTGAGATATACAACAGTGACTACTGCATAACTCTCGACGAGCTGCCCGACCTGAAAAGCTATCCAATTAATGGGGGCGGAGATACTGTAGTTACCGTAACTACTGTCACGTCAGAGCCGGTCACAACGACTTCGACCTCCGCTGTTTCAACTACTTCAGAAAAAACTGCTGCTTCAACGACGACCACTGTTTCTCAGACTTCGGATACGACCTCTGCAGACTACAGAAAGGGCGACGCTAACTGCGACGGCAATGTTGATATGGCTGATGCCGTACTTATAATGCAGTTGCTGGCAAATCCTGACAAATACGGCGTGAATGGCACTGACTCGCACCATATCACTTCGCAGGGACTGTCAAACGGCGACGTTGACAACGGCAGTAAGGGTCTTACTTCAAATGACGCACTGGAGATACAGAGATATCTTCTCGGCCTTGTGAAGTGGGACGATATAAAAGCTAATTGATTCACATTATTTTAAAGGGAGGAAAACATGATGAATCACAAAAAACTGATCGCAGCGGTAACAAGTTTAGTTACTGCGGCAACATCATTCTGCTTCACTGCTTCGCCTGCACTGGCGGCAGATGACGAAGCAGTGCAGGAGTTCTGCGCGCCTATAAGTGAGGTCGTAACGGATTCAGGTCTGGATATCGACTACGCACGCGCACTCCAGTATTCACTTTATTTCTATGACGCTAATATGTGCGGCGATACTGTTGATAATGACAGCCGTCTTTCATGGCGCGGCAACTGCCACACATACGACGCTCATGTTCCTATGATAACATGGGACAAGCAGACAAACAAGACCAGCAAGGGCGGTACTAACCTTTCTGAGTCATTCATGGCAAAATACAAGGACGTCCTCGATCCTGACGGCGACGGCACTATCGACGTTGCAGGCGGCTTCCACGACGCAGGTGACCACGTTG
Organism: Ruminococcus sp.; assembly: GCF_016287535.1. GTDB lineage: Bacteria > Bacillota > Clostridia > Oscillospirales > Ruminococcaceae > Ruminococcus. The sequence goes on along the minus strand of NZ_JAEFAJ010000031.1, from coordinate 6,587 downwards.
AGTTCGGTATGCCTGAAAACTATTCTGCGGCTACTCTCGGCTGGGACTACTATGAGTTCCGCGACGTATTCAAGAAGCTCGGACAGGACGACCATATGGAGACTATCCTCCGTCACTTCAACGATTACCTCATGAAGTGTACGTTCCGCGATAAGGACGGTACAGTTATCGCTCACTGCTATCAGGTAGGCGACGGTAACATCGACCATGCTATATGGAACAGCCCTGAGGTAGACACTATGCCCCGTCCGGCATTCTTCCTCACAGCTGAAAAGCCTCAGACAGACTATGTTGTTTCTGCCTGCGCTTCACTGGCTATCAATTACCTTAACTTCAAGGACACAGATACAGAGTACGCTGAGAAGTCTCTCGACTACGCAAAGGCTCTCTGGAACTTCGCCAACGACAATGAAAAGGAGCTTTCAGACAACGCAGACGGTCCCGGAGCATTCTACGGCTCTACAAAGTGGGAAGACGATTACTGCTGGGCTGCTGCATGGATGTACCTTGCAACAGGCGATGAGAGCGTATTTGATTACGCTGTGGAGATATTCGATTACTATGCTCCTTCCGGCTGGTGCTACTGCTGGAACGATATGTGGAGCGGCGCAGGCGTAATGTGGGCTGCGATCAATCAGCAGCACCCTGAGCTTGACCTCGTTCAGAAGATCAGGGACGCTCAGGGCAAGAACCAGTACGTATTCGATGATTTCTGGGACGATGACTGTGTAGGCAAGTGCCTGAAGACATGGAAGCAGCTGGAGACAAAGGGCGGCTTCGCATACCTCAACCAGTGGGGAAGCTGCCGTTACAATACAGCTATGCAGATGATATGCCTTGTTTACGATAAGTACAAGAACGACGGCAAGCCCAGCGAGTGGAGCGAATGGGCTAAGAAGCAGATGGACTACGTTCTCGGTCAGAACGATGTAACATACAAGGAAAACTCAAAGCAGACAGTTCTTGCCGGCAGAAACGGCACACACGGTCCGAGAGCATTTATTGTCGGCTATAACGATACAGCTGTAAAGAATCCTCATCACCGTGCTGCTTCGGGACTTCTCATGGCTGAGGATCCCCGTGAGCAGAAGCATATCCTCTGGGGCGCTCTTGCAGGCGGTCCTGACGGAAGTGACGGTCACAGCGACAGCACAAACGACTGGGTAGAGAACGAGGTTACTATCGACTATAACGCTTGTCTCCCCGGCGCAGCTGCTGGTCTCTATGCACTGTACGGCACACCTGAAATGGCTGTAACTCCCAACTTCCCGCCTGAGGACGAGAAGAGAGTTTACGGAAGCGGAAGCGGCGACGGCGGCGGAAGCGGTTACTGGGTAGAGGCTGTCGGCGTAGACAAGCCCAACCTTAATGGTGACGGTTCAGGTACTACACAGGTATCCTTCAAGGTACTCTCAGGCGAGAGCAATCCTTCCAAGAAGATCTCTGTTCGTTACTTCTTCAATATCAAGGAAATGGCAAAGGGCATCGACGGTCTCGGAGAGGTCCGCGAGCTTTACGATCAGTCAAGCACGGAGGACGGTGAGGTAGGCGCTGACGGTGTGCTCACAGGTCCCTTCAAGTATGACAAGGTAGCTGATACCTACTATGTTGAGATCACATGGGACGGCTATGTTATTGCAAACTCAGGCAAGAAGTACCAGTTCGATCTCGGTATGTACTACGGTGATATATGGGATCCTACAAATGACTGGAGCTATCAGGATCTGAAGATAGGCAAGAGCGAGGACTTCTTCGCAGTTGACGATCCGCCGGAGAAGCGTACAGATTATATCTGTATCTACGATGACGGCGTTCTCGTAGGCGGTATCGAGCCTGACGGAACGACTGCTGAGGAAAAGACAAAGGATACTACTACCACAACATCAAAAACAACCACTACTACAACTTCAAAGACTACGACAACAACTACTACAACTTCCACAACTTCAAAGCCAACAACAACTACTACTGTATCCGACACCAAGACAACGACCACAACTACTGTTACTACAAGCAGTGATCCTACAGACAAGAATGATACAACCAGAGTAACACTTGCAGGCGACGTAAACTGTGACGGCACTGTAGATATGGCAGACGCTGTTCTTATCATGCAGTCTCTTGCAAACCCCAACAAGTACGGCATTGGCGGTACTTCAGACAAGTGCCTGACAGAGCAGGGCGCAGCAAACGGCGATGTTGATACATCTGTAGCTGGACTTACTTCAAATGACGCTCTGAAGATACAGGAGTTCCTTCTCGGAAAGGTCAAGTCTCTCTGATAAAAACTAAAGCTGCACGTAAGAGGAGCCCCCTCTGGCAGAATCGTGGCATAAAATTACCGAGCCCATACTTTCGGGCTCGGTACCCCACTTTTTCTGCTAAGGGAAGCTGTCTGAATGTGCAGCTTTTTTATGTGCGTTTTCACATAACTTTCATTTCTCTCACAATTTACCTGTTGTTTTTATAAAATGAATGTGTTATAATTTTATCATACCTGATATAGGAGATGATTTTTAATGAATGAAGAAAAGAATCCGTGGAAGCAGTATGCCATATACATAGCGGTATGTCTGCTGTTGCTGATGGTCTTCAATTCCGTGATAGTGCCCGCAATGAACAGGGCTGCAATAAAGGACGCTGATTACAGCTTTTTCCTCGACCAGCTTGACGAGGAAAATGTAGGAAAGGTCCAGATAGAAGAGAGCGAGATAAAGTTCACTGTGAATGAAGCTGACGGCAGGGAGCAGGCATATAACACAGTCCGTATCTATGATCCTGACCTTGTATCACGCCTTCACGAGCATGACAATGTGGAGTTCACAGGCAGCATACAGCAGCAGAGCCCTCTCAGGGACTTCCTTTTCGGCTGGATACTTCCGATACTGTTCATGGTAGTTGTATGGAACCTGCTGTTCAAGAGCATAGGCAAGCGCATGGGCGGACTCGGAAATGCAATGTCATTCGGCAAAAGCAATGCTAAAATATATGTAAAAGCGCAGACAGGAAAGACATTTGACGATGTTGCAGGACAGGACGAGGCTAAGGAGGCTCTTGCCGAGATAGTTGACTTCCTCCACAATCCTGAAAAGTATGCGGAAATAGGTGCGGATCTTCCTAAGGGAGCTCTTCTTGTAGGTCCTCCAGGCACCGGAAAGACCCTGCTTGCACAGGCTGTGGCAGGTGAGGCTGAGGTACCGTTCTTCTCTATTTCCGGCTCTGAGTTTGTGGAGATGTTCGTAGGTATGGGTGCGGCAAAGGTCCGTGACCTGTTCAGTCAGGCAAATGACAAGGCTCCGTGTATAGTTTTCATAGACGAGATAGATACTATAGGCAAAAAGCGCGACGGTCAGATGGGCGGCAACGACGAACGCGAGCAGACCCTGAATCAGCTGCTCACGGAAATGGACGGCTTTGACGGAAAGAAGGGTGTAGTGATCCTCGCTGCTACAAACCGTCCCGAATCGCTGGATCCGGCGCTGCTTCGTCCCGGACGCTTTGACAGGCGTATTCCTGTTGAGCTGCCTGACCTTGCGGGACGTAAAGCTGTGCTTAGAGTTCATGCAAAGAAAATAAAACTGAGCGACGGCATTGACTTCAACGCAATAGCACGTGCAACTGCGGGAGCATCAGGAGCTGAGCTTGCCAATATCATCAATGAGGCTGCTCTGAGAGCTGTACGAAGCGGCAGGAGCTCTGTTGACCAGTCTGACCTTGAGGAGAGCGTTGAAGTAGTCATCGCTGGCTACCAGCGCAAGAATGCGGTCATTTCTCAGAAGGAAAAGGAAATAATCGCATACCATGAGATAGGTCATGCCCTTGTTGCTGCAAAGCAGAAATATTCAGCGCCGGTACATAAGATCACTATTATACCAAGAACGTCAGGCGCTCTCGGATATACCATGCAGGTGGACGAGGACGAGAAGTTCCTGCTTTCAAAGGAAGAGGCACTTTCAAAGATAGCTACGCTTACAGGCGGAAGATCGGCAGAGGAGCTGGTTTTCAATACCTGTACTTCCGGCGCTTCAAACGATATAGAAAAGGCTACGCAGATAGCCCGTGCCATGGTAACGCGCTATGGTATGAGCAGCAGCTTCGACATGGTTGCCCTTGAGACAGTTAACAACAAGTATCTCGGCGGTGACGCTTCTCTGGTATGTTCTCCAGAGACTGCCGCGAAGGTTGACGAGGAAGTAAACAATATCGTCAAGAGCGCTCATGTAAAGGCGCTGAAGATACTTTCCGAGAACAGTGAAAAGCTGCATGAGCTTGCCCGTTTCCTGCTTGACAGGGAGACTATAACGGGAGAGGAGTTCATGAAGATACTTCAGGCAGAGGAAGCTTATGCCTGATAATTCAAAAGCCCGAAGGATACTTCTGGCTTTTGTTATGCTATTAGAGATGGTCTGCGAACTCTTTTTCCTCTTTTTCGGTGATTTCGGACTGGATCTTGTATAATATCTGTTCTTCCTCAATATCAACGTATATAATGTCGTTTTTATCAAAGCAGGACAGTTTTTCGATATCGGCATCAGTGAACATTTTTCTCTTTCTGACGATTATTTCGGAGGTTATTCTGCTTTCCTTTGATGCGTACAGTATTATTGAAGCAATTCCTGCGAACAGGCACATTGATGTCACGCAGTAATCAAGCGGTCGGACAAGATCGCTGAATGAAACAAAATCAAATGCGAAGTGCGCGAAGACCTTGCTGATGATATTGTATGAAATTACCGGCAGGATAACTATGCTGAACACATATAAGCGAAGCACGTTGGTTATAAGGTCTGACTGCCTTTTGCACAGGAATTCATCGGCTATATAGTGCCGTTCTGCTTTATCTTCCGGAGCAGCATCGGAATTGAGCCTGGCGTTTACCTTTTTCAGTTTGAACTTTACGTTTCTGAGCTCGCGTTCCTTTTGCGGAATGAGCTTTTGCTTGATGATTATAGATTCAAGTATGAAAGTGCAGATGATAAGATTGAATGCAGACTGATCCGCGGCACCGCAGTCAAAGAGGCTGTAGCAGCCTAACAGAACAATAGATATTATCAGAAGCGCCGGATTATGTATGGCTTCGATCAGAGCGACTGGAATAGAAATGAGTATAAGAGCGATCAGCAGTATGATACCTGTGACCTTCAAAGGCAAAACGGGCCACTGATTGAACAGGAATACTATGATCACCAGAGCGATGAGTATTGAAAGTACAGATATGATAAACCAGGATTTTTTCAGCGTATCAATATTATCATGTATGAATTTTGTAATCCGGACACGTTTATTGTGTTTTTTCTTTAATACAGACTTGTTTTCCTTTTTGATCCGGTTATTCTTTTCAGACATTGCATAAATACCCCTTTCTGTTTTTTATATAATAACATTTTTTATTGATACAGTCAATATATTATCTTAAAATACAGACATTTTTGCAGGAAGCTGAATATTATTTACTGTTTTTGCCATACTGTAACCGAGGTGATGTTGATGAAAAAGCCTTCATTGGCTGTTATGGCGGCAGGATTCGTACTTGCTGTACTGATTTCAAATATCGGGAGCTTTATAGGCGATGGCATGAAGCTGGACGAGCTTCGCGGAAGCGTCCTGAGACTGCATATACTCGCAAACTCTGACAGCGAGCGGGATCAGCGGCTGAAACTGATGGTCCGCGACGAACTGCTCAGGAGCAATATTTTCAGAGGAGCGGCTGATCTTGCGGAAGCGGAATCGGTTGCTGCCGAGAATCTGAATATAATTGAAGACACGGCGGAGAGAGTCCTGCGTTCTCAGGGGTGTCAGGACAGCGTTACTGCGGAGCTTGAGGACGCTGTGTTCAATGAGCGTACTTACGGTGATATAACCATGCCGTCCGGCAGATACCGTGCTCTGCGTATAATGATAGGAAAGGCAGAGGGGCATAACTGGTGGTGTGTCATGTATCCGCCGCTTTGTCTGCCTGCTGCCTGTGAAAATACCGATGAAGCGAATGCTGAGAAGGACAGCGCTGAAACAGACCCAAACACGGAAGAGAAGCATTTTGATAAAAAAGAACTTGATATACTTAAACATCCTAAGAAATATAAGATCAGATTTGCAATATGGGATAAAATCAAGAGTTTTGTCAAGGATGATATTGTGCAAAATGACAAAAATAAAGAAGCTGCTTGACAATTAACGGAAATGAGTATATAATTATTTAGTAAACAAAGCAGAACTATGCGTTCTCACCGTCGGGCTTTGCTGAAACGGTCAATATGTAATGAGCTATCGGGCTGTTCTTGCGGCAGCTGTGGTATATTCAGTGTGTATTGGTGAGTGCGGATAATTTCTGCACTCATTTTTGTTTTTAAATTATTTTGCTTGGAGGTGCTTGACTATTAGCAAACAGGAACTGCAGATCAACGAAGAGATAAGAGACAAGGAAGTACTCGTAATCGACGCTGACGGTAAAAAGCTCGGCGTTTTATCCGCCAAAGAGGCTCAGCAGATAGCCTTCGATCAGGATCTGGATCTCGTTAAGATCGCTCCGCAGGCAACACCGCCCGTATGCCGCGTTATGGACTACGGAAAGTATTGCTTCGAGCAGG
>NZ_JAEFAJ010000030.1 GCF_016287535.1 Ruminococcus sp. | reverse complement strand
AGCAACTACGACGGTTTTATCCATCTTATCGCTTACAACCTTACCTACTCTTGTTTTTCTAAGGTTTCTCTCAGTAGACATTAGCTAAATCCTCCCTTTCTTACTGCTGTGCAGCAAGCTCTGCCTCGCGCAGAGAAGTCTTGATGCGTGCAATATCCTTCTTTACAGCCTTGAGTCTTGCTGTGTTATCAAGCTGATTGATTGCCAGCTGGAAACGGAGAGCAAAGAGCTCTTCCTTGAGGCTGGCGAGCTTCTCGTTGAGCTCATCAACTGACATTTCTCTGATTTCCGATGCCTTCATTACTGCTCAACCTCCTGCTCTTCCTTTTTAACGAACTTACACTTGATAGGAAGCTTGTGCATAGCGAGACGCATAGCTTCTCTTGCAGTTTCCTCAGCAACGCCCTTGATCTCAAAGAGAACTCTGCCGGGCTTTACAACTGCTACCCAGTATTCCGGTGAGCCCTTACCTGAACCCATTCGTGTTTCAGCGGGCTTTTCTGTGATAGGCTTGTCAGGGAATATCTTGATCCAAACCTGACCGCCTCTCTTTATATAACGGGTCATAGCGATACGGGCAGACTCGATCTGGTTGGATGTGATCCAAGCAGGCTCAAGAGCCTGAAGACCGTAATCACCGTAAGTTACCTTATTTCCTCTGTATGCCTTGCCCTTCAGACGTCCTCTGTGGACTCTGCGGTATTTTACTCTCTTTGGAAGCAGCATTACTGATTACCTCCTTCTCTTTTCATTGAGCGAGCCTTGCTGAAATCTCTGCGGGTATCCTTTGCTCTCTCATTGCGGCGCTTGTCGAACTTTTTCTGATCTGTTCCCTTGCGCTCGATCTTTTCTCTCTGAGCAGCAGCCTTTGCAGCGTCGCCCTTGAGAACCTCGCCCTTGTAGATCCAAACCTTTACGCCAAGCTTTCCGTATGTTGTATCAGCCTCAGCGAAGCCGTAGTCGATGTCAGCACGGATAGTCTGGAGCGGGATTGTACCCTCGTGGTAGCTCTCGCTTCTTGCGATCTCGGCACCGGCAAGTCTGCCTGAAACCTTGACCTTTATACCCTTTGCGCCAAGGCGCATTGTTCTGCCGATTGACTGCTTCATAGCTCTTCTGAAGGATACTCTGTTCTCAAGGTCGAGAGCGATCTTCTCTGCTACGAGCTGGCTGTCCATATCGGGCTGCTTTACTTCAATGATATTGATGAAAACCTGCTTGTTCATCATCTTTTCGAGCTGTGCTCTGAGCTTCTCGATTTCTGCGCCGCCTCTTCCGATTACGATACCGGGCTTAGCGCAGTGGATGTGGATTCTTACCTTATCGGCAAAACGCTCGATCTCTATTCTCGGAACACCTGCAGCGTACAGGCTCTTCTTTACGAAATTACGAACGTTGTAGTCCTCAACGAGAGTGTTGCCGAAATCGGACTTGTTTGCATACCAACGAGAATCCCAATCTTTAATAACGCCGACACGAAGACCGTGCGGATTAACTTTCTGGCCCATTCTTCAAACCTCCTTGGGATTATTCTTTTTCTGTGAGAACTACTGTGATGTGTGATGTTCTCTTTAAAATTCTATATGCTCTGCCCTGAGCTCTCGGCATGATTCTCTTCATTATCGGACCGGGTGTTACGAAGCACTCGGAAACCACGAGATTATCCTTATCCATGCTGAAGTTGTTCTCAGCATTTGCCTGAGCGGACTTGACAAGCTTTGCAACGATAGGGCTTGCAGCCTTAGGAGTAAGATCTAAAGTAGCTAAAGCGAGATCAACAGGCTTGTTTCTGATAAGATCCAGAACAATCTGCACCTTTCTGGGTGATATACGAGCATTTCTTAAATAAGCTCTTGCTTCCATCTCTGAACTCCTCCTTCCGCTTATTTCTTACCGTTGTTGGATGTCTTAGAGCCTGCGTGGCCCTTATAGGTTCTTGTAGGAGCAAACTCGCCGAGCTTGTGACCTACCATATCCTCTGTAACGTATACCGGAACGTGCTTGCGTCCGTCGTGTACAGCGAATGTGTGACCTACGAAATCAGGGAATATTGTTGAAGAACGGCTCCATGTCTTGAGAACCTTCTTTTCGCCTGCTTCGTTCATTGCAACGACCCTCTTCAGGAGAACTTCCTGGACATAAGGTCCCTTTTTGATGCTTCTGCTCATTTAATCAGTTCCTCCTTTCAGATTACTTGCCGTTGCGGCGCTTTACGATGAACTTGTCAGTTCTGTGATGCTTCTTACGTGTCTTGTATCCGAGAGCCGGTTTACCCCAGGGAGTAACAGGTCCGGGACGTCCGACAGGTGACTTACCTTCACCACCACCGTGAGGGTGATCGCAGGGGTTCATAACTGAACCACGAACTGTAGGTCTCCAGCCCATGTTTCTTACACGACCTGCCTTACCGTAGTTTACGTTCTCGTGGTCGATATTTGAAACCTGACCGATAGCAGCCTTGCAATTGATCGGAACCTTTCTCATCTCGCCGGAAGGAAGTCTTACGAGAGCGTATGTGTCTTCCTTGCCCATGAGCTGAGCCTGGTTTCCTGCGCTTCTTACGAGCTGAGCGCCCTTGCCGGGATAAAGCTCGATAGCGTGGATGAATGTACCAACAGGGATATCAGCGAGCTTGAGAGCGTTGCCGGGCTTGATATCAGCCTCTGCGCCTGACTCGATCTTGTCGCCGACCTTTAAGCCGTTGGGAGCGAGGATATATCTCTTCTCACCGTCCTCGTACTCAACGAGTGCGATGAATGCGCTTCTGTTAGGATCGTACTCAAGAGTCTTAACGACAGCGATCATGTTGTCCTTATCTCTCTTGAAGTCGATTACACGGTACTTTCTTCTGTTACCGCCGCCTCTGTGGCGAACTGTTATACGGCCGTAGCTGTTTCTTCCCGACTTCTTCTTCATGGGTTCGAGAAGGCTCTTCTCCGGCTCAACCTTTGACAGAACCGAGTAGTCAGTTACAGTCATCTGACGTCTCGAAGGTGTCGTAGGCTTATAAGTCTTTATAGCCATTTTTAATTTCTCCTTTAATGCGTTTTTTGCGGGAGCATTACTCCCATAACTCTCTTACTTATTTAATAATGGGATCAAACCATGCCCTCGAAGAACTCGATAGCCTTTGAATCCGCAGTAAGAGTAACGATAGCCTTCTTCCAGTCGGGTGTCTTGCCGACATATCTTCCGACTCTCTTGTCGCGTCCGTTGCAGTTCATTGTGTTGACCTTGGCAACCTCAACGCCGAAGAGCTGCTCAACAGCCTTCTTGATCTCGGACTTGTTAGCGTCCTTAGCTACCTTAAAGGTGTACTTTCCAGCCTGAAGGTCGTCCATGGACTTTTCAGTGATCACGGGCTTCAGAATGATGTCCTGAGCTGTTTTCATTATGCGTACACCTCCTCGATCTTTCCTACAGCATTCTTTACAACGATGAACTTGTCATAGTTGAGAATGTCGTATACATTAAGTGTATTTACAGCAGCAGTCTTAACACCGGGGATGTTAGCTGCGCTCTTGATTACCTTTGTATCAGCCTCTGCTGTTACGATGAGAGCCTTGCCCTCAACGCCGAGAGCCTTGAGCATATCAACAACTGTCTTTGTCTTGAAGCCTTCAAGTGTAAGAGCGTCAAGAACGATCATGTTGTTGTCGATGACCTTAGTAGAAAGCGCGGACTTCATTGCAAGTCTCTTTACCTTCTTGTTAAGCTCGTATCTGTAATCTCTGGGCTTGGGACCAAGAGCGATTCCTCCGTGTACCCACTGAGGAGCACGGGTCGAACCCTGTCTTGCATGGCCTGTACCCTTCTGTCTCCAGGGCTTTCTGCCGCCGCCGCTTACTTCTGTTCTTGTAAGAGTGGACTGTGTGCCCTGTCTCTGGTTTGCGAGGTAATTAACAACTGCAGCGTGCATAACGCCTTCGTTGGGAGTGATTCCGAAAACTGCGTCATTGAGCTCAGTCTCGGAAACCTGCTTACCTGTCATATCAAATACTGAAATAGTAGACATTTACGCTTCCTCCTTCCTTAAGCCTTAACGCTGTCAACGATATAAACGATACCGCCCTTAGGACCGGGGATAGCGCCCTTGATAGCGATGAGATTGTTCTCAGTGTCTATTTTAACGATCTCGAGATTCTGAACTGTTACCTGCTCAGCACCCATGTGACCAGCCATACCCTTGCCCTTGTAGATTCTTGAAGGGGATGAGCAGGCGCCCATTGAACCAGCCTGTCTGTGTACAGGACCTGTACCGTGGGTCTCCTTGAGTCTGTGCTGATTGTGGCGCTTGATAGCACCAGCGAATCCCTTACCTTTGCTTGTGCCGACAACGTCGATAGAGTCGCCCACAGCAAATGTATCAGCCTTGATGATGTCGCCTACGTTAAGAGTGTCGCAGTCGTCAAGTCTGAACTCCTTGAGTTCCTTCTTGCAAGCTACGTCAGCCTTGTCGAAGTGGCCCTTCATAGGCTTGTTAACTCTCTGTACCTTTACGTCGCCATAGCCCAGCTGAAGTGCTGCATAGCCGTCGTTCTCAACAGTTTTCTTCTGTACAACGACGCAGGGGCCGGCTTCTACTACTGTTACAGGAACAACTTTTCCTGCTTCGTCGAAGATCTGAGTCATACCGATCTTCTTACCGATAATGCCTTTCTGCATTTTCTTTTCCTCCTGTTAGGTTATTGGTTGATGATTTACGCATCAACTTGACCGACGGATCACCGCCATTCCGCTTCCCAAGCGGTATTTTCAAGCGTAACGGCGGTTAATTACTTAACCTCCATAACAACGTCTACGCCTGCGGGGATCTCAAGCTTGTCAAGAGCAGCAGTTGTCTTGTCTGTAGGACGGATAACGTCTACGAGTCTCTTGTGAGTTCTCATCTCGAACTGCTCACGGCTGTCCTTGTACTTGTGTACTGCGCGAAGGATAGTAACAACTTCCTTATCTGTGGGGAGCGGGATAGGACCCGAAACTCTCGCACCGCTTCTCTTAGCTGCCTCCACGATCTTAGCTGCTGCAATATCAACAGTAGCGTGATCGTAGCCCTTGATCTTGAATCTGATCTTTTCGTTGACTGCCATTATTTTCGCCTCCTTGGAATTAGTTACGGGGACGCAGATTGGAATATCACACGTTTCCGTGTGTTTCATGCTTCATCTCATAAAAAAACTCGAAAAACTGATGTTTTCCGAGCGGTCTTAGCTAAATATGAGCACAAAAAGAGCATAATCCACGCATACGCAAGCTGCGTGAATGATAACCACAAACTGTGTTCGATATCCCATTCGCCCGGTTTAAAATCGGACATACTCCACGGAAATTACCTGCCATACCGGCAGCAACCTTCCGTTTCAACGCATATCTTCTGCAGTCAGTGCGCTCACGGCGCACTCAACGTAGACTATTATATCATATATATGGGGATAAATCAACAATTTGCAGAAATTGTATTTGTAAATTTTTGATGAACAATAATTTTGTTTTAACCAAATGTGCATCCCCTCCGGCAAAGAGTCGAAGGGAATGACGTTATGCCGTAAAACAGGCTATTTCCTCGCAGCGGGAGCTCCGCTCTCCTTTTGGCTTTTCATAGCCGCCGCCCCTTTCTTTACCAAAAAGGCACAGAGGTCATAGAGCTTATGCACAGCAAATCCGCATATGAGAGAGCAGATGAATATCTTAGGTATTATCTCGTACCAGTGGGCAAAACGATCCCCTACTTCCGCGTACTTCTCGTTCAGACCCGTATGTCTCGGAGAACTGTCATTCAGTCTCCAGCCTCCGTAAAACATATTGTCGAACACGTAAGAGATAAGATATGTTCCGAGAGTAACTCCGGATATCTGACGGAGGACGAACTTCACGCCTTTGTTCTTTGTGGTGATATCAAACAGAAGCAGGAATATGCAGACTGACAGCGCATAGACCGGATAAGCTCCGTAGTTGTTGAAGTTCCATGAAATAAAGATATTGTCATTGAACTCATCAGCCAGAGTCTGCTTGTAGCTGCTGCAGGTGAGAAAGCTCAGTGAAACGGCACCGGCTGCAAGTATTATCAGCTTATTGCGTAAATTCCTCTTCGGCGGACAGTCGCGTATGAAAGCTCCCGTGAAGTAATAGGCTATCGGCCATGCCTCCGCAAGATAATCAGGGAGCAGCTTTATCTGGTCATACTGTTCAAAGCCGATATAAAGTGACTTCGCAAGTACAGTAACGATAACGGTCATCGCAACCAGGAAGAACTTCTGCACACCTGTTTTACACCCGTTTACCGCAAGGTTCAGGAAAGGTATGATAAGGAACAGCGCGATGTAGTAATTGATGTACCAGCCGTACTGCGCATTGCTGTACTCAAGATAGCCCTTCAGCATTTTCCACGGTGTAAACACATCATGGAAGTGATGCTCCTTGAATTTGATACAGATAATGCTGATGACGATGTATATAAATATCACCTTTATCAGACCGGTGTAGAACTTCGCGCTGAAGGTCTTGTTCTTCATAAGATATCCCGTGGATATCATAAACAGAGGCACGCAGGTGTATGACACCCATCTGAATACTATAGGACCTATCGCTGACGGATTCGTCAGCGGAAAAGCATAGAATCCGTTATAAAGATAGAAGTGTATACATATCACAAGAAGCACAGCAAGTATTTTTATTATGTCTATGCCGGCAAAATACGGTTTTTCCGTAACCGCCCCCGCCGCTGTTCCTGTTTTTTTGTTTTTGACCGCAGCAGCGGATTTTTTTACATGATCCATTATTGAATTTTACCTCCGGTAATTAATATGCTCTGAATCCGGGAATACTGACCGTCAGCTTCCGAAAATATATTTAAGGACAGTCAGCACCGTATCACCGACCTTTCTTGAATCCACTATCTCAAGTGCTTTATCTGGACGGTCGGTAATGATGTTGTCAACGCCGAGCGCTATCATTTTCTGCATCTCACTCTGTCTGTCAACAGTCCATACAAAGATACGCTTTCCGTGATGATGTGCCGAATTCACCACGCTCTGGTTCACGAAAAGGTAATTCATGCTCACAGCGTCTATATACGGCAGCTGAGCATAGGAAGTAGCCGTTGCGAGATTTGCGATAAAAGCCGTTTTTATCTTTGAGTTGAGCTGCTTTACCTTCTTCAGCGCGGGATATGAAAATGATGTTATATAGCACGAATTCACTATACCGTACTCCTCTATTAGCTCAACGGTCTTTTCCGCAGTCTTTTTCGGATCGCCGGATTTCTTTATCTCGACATTGAGCATTATATCCTTTCCGACAAGCTCAAGAACGTCTTTGAACAGCGGTATCTCAACGTCGTCATACTCTCCGTCACTGCCGAACCAAGAACCGGCGGACAGCTCTTTAAGCTGTTCGTATGTGTGCTTTGAAACAAGCCCCTTTCCGTTTGTGGTACGGTCAAGCTTTTCATCGTGTATGACAACGAGCTGACCGTCAGCCGTAAGCTGAACATCAAGCTCTATATAGTCCGCTCCGCATTCCATAGCCGCCTCGAAAGCAGGCATGGTGTTCTCCGGAGCTATCCTCGAAAAGCCTCTGTGCGCCGTGATCTGCGTACGGCTTATGATACCTACGTTAAGGCTGACATTTCCTCTTGTAAGCGCTAAAATATAGGATATGTTCATCAGTGAGCTGACCGCTATGATGCTGACGATCACAATGGCGCTCTTCTTCTTGCTGAACTTTTCATAGCCCTTGTTGGGAAGGACAAGCTTTTCTTCATTTTCGTCCTTCATAAATTTCTCCGTCAGCAGCCATACTATGGAGGGAGCCGAAAAGAAAGCGGAAACAGCAACAAAGACGCTCCATGTGTAGCGCAGTATCCTCAGTGCCGTGCCGAAAGCTGCATTAGGCTTTGAAAAGCCCTTGATAACAAGCACTATGAGGAAGCTCACACCGAATGTGACTACAGCTATGAACGCCATTATGCCAATGCTCCACAGCAGCGCTGACAGTATCATCTTCATACGCTGACCACGCATTTTTTCCTTGCTCTTTTTTATGCACTCCCTGAACGGTCTGTCAGTGAGTATCAGGTAGTGTATACTGTAGCAGACCCCTATGATGAGCATTATGAACAGCAGCTGTATAAGTACATAGCATACAATGGCAACTATGCCATTGTTGACGGCAGAGAATATCCTCCTGAGGACCGGCAGCAGCGGCGCCATGAACATACCCGACGACAGTGAGAACTGCGCAAGAGGCATTATAGCCATATATGCGAGGAACGACGGTATGCCCGCTCCCCTGAAGGCTTTTCTGAAGGCTTTCAGCCCGGTCCTGAACATTCCGCCTGTGTGTATCCTCTGCTTTTGGTTGAAGCAGGAGAAGCAGGCTATCAGCGCTGAGAGCTCCACAAAGGAGAAAAACGCATAGCAGAAAAGCATCATAACTATAACGATGAGAGTTGACGGATGTCTTAAATAGACAAGCAGGTTCTCGTCGTTAAGATAGGTCACTCCCGAAAGCTTCATGGTAAGTTTGAGCAGCAGCGCGAGTACAGGAGTGCCTACCGCAAGCAGAAGAAGTTTGAATATAAGTTCAAACACAAGGAAATGTGGCATTGATCTCAGAAAGACCAATACAGATCCAAATATTTTTTTCATTTTCTTTCTCCGGACAATCAATATACATAAATTATACGCCATTTACAGCCAGTTGTCAATATCGCCCCGTAAGCTTGCTGAAAATATTTTCACTTTTCTCAGAAAAAATATCCGCCCCTGAAAACAAGGGCGGACAGTATCAGCCGACGATTCCGGAACGCTCTATCCCCTCCGTGAAGTGCTTCTGCAGGAAAACATACATAAGCAATACAGGAGCTATGGAAAGCAGGCAGCCTGCTTCCTTCCAGACTATCTGGTCGCGGGGACTTATCTGCACCGTCGGATCGTTGAAGAGATTCAGCTTCAGCTCGTTGTCGAGATTTGTCAGCATGAGCGCTATTGTCTTTGTGTCCGTAAAGAAGGTACTGCTGACATAATAATCGTTCCAGTACCACACTACCGAAAACAGGAACACCGTCAGCAGAGCCGCGGAAGCATTGGGCAGCATTACCTTCACGAATGTCCTGAATGGTCCGCAGCCGTCTATGTATGCCGCGTCCTCAAGCTCTCTCGGCATACCCTTGAAGAACTGCCTGAAAATATATATCATAAGACCTGCGCGTATGCCGTTCGCGGTCATGGCAGGCAGGTACATCGTCAGCCTGCTGTCGATGAGGTTCAGGGAGAACAGTCCCTTTATGCCGAAATATCTGAACTGGGTATACAGCGGCAGTGATATGACCTGAGCCGGCACGAGTATCATCATTATCACTATGCCGAAAAGCAGCTTACTGCCCCTGAATCTAAATCTTGCAAAGCCGTAGCCCGTCAGCGCACAGGAAAACACCTGCACCAGCGAGCAGCCTATATTCAGGACAAGGGTATTCCAGAGAGTCTCCCAGTAGTCCATTGCGTCCATGGTCTCCTTTATCACCCTGAAAGTGTAATGCCGAGGTATCCACATGACCGTAGGGTCACTCATATCCATCCTGTCCCTGAAAGCGCAGCTTATCATGTAAATAAGAGGATACATGATGACAAAGCCAAGTCCGAGCAGTATCACCGCTCTGAAAAACGGCCATACCCTGCCGGCAAAAGCCCTGCGGCGGAGATATTCCCTGTCCTCGGCGGAAGCCCTGTCCATGCGCCTGCGCTTTGCCTCACGCATTTTTCTTTTCTCAGGTGCAGCTGTTCCGTCTGTCATTTTCCGCACCTCCTCATTCGTTCTCATAGTATATGAACCTGTTTATCAGTGCTGTAACAATGCCTATAGCAGCTATCACCACAGCAAAGTATATCCATGCCATTGCTGAAGCCTCTCCGAAGTCGAACTGGCTCCTCATGGCGGATATACGGTTCATTACGCTGTTCATCGGATTCGTGAAGGAATCTATTACCGTAAATATAAGATTTGCAAGTATGAAGGGACTGACATAGGGGAAGGTTATCTTCCAGAAATACTCCCATGAGGTAGCTCCCTCCAGCTCTGCGGCTTCCCTTGCTGAAGCGGGTATGTTCTGCAGAGCAGCAAGGAAGAGTATTATCTGTATGCCTGAATTCCATACAATTCCGAAGATATTGTCCGCAACGGTCTGTATGAACGTGCTCATGCTGTCGCTAAGACCGTATATGCCCAGGAACTGCATGAGCTGCCCCACAAGGTCAGCCGAGAACATGGTGGAGAACTGCTCCGCACCGGCGTTTCCCGTGGAATTCATATCCCCGCTTATTATCCTGAAAACAGGACCCGTGGCGATAATTACCGGCAGGAAAAATACAGCCCTCGCAAGGGTGCGCCCTTTGAACTTCTGATTGAGTATCACAGCTATAAAGAGTGAGAATATGAGTATGAGCGGAGTCTTCCATAATGTCTCCAGCAGAACGCTGCCGAGATACTCTGTGTAATAAGGATCCTCATTGAGTACAGTCCTGTAGTTCTGCATTCCGCTGAACTCAGTGCGCAGGGCTCCGGGATCAACGGATACGTCGCAGAAAGAATACCACAGTGACTTTACGAGAGGTATAAGAAAGAAAAGTACCGTACCAACGAGCCACAGTCCGATAAAACCATAGCCGTACATTGATTTTCTGCGCTGATACGACATTATGCGGCGTCCACCGCTGCTTTTTTCCGGCTTTGCGCTCACTTTTCTTTCCTCCTTTCTATGATATACCGTCAAATGAGGCAGTTGTGCCCTCCCACCTGACAATCTTTTTATCAAGGTCTGTCACTACCTTTACTCCGTTTGAATAAATCGTTGTTATAACATCGCCGTTCCTGCGGTAATCCGTGATAAAGCTGTCGGAGACCCTCCTGAGCACAGGCTTTATCAGCGAATACGCCTTTGCGGCTTTTTCGGTATTATGTCTGTAATTCGCATAATACAGCACATCAAGCTCTGTATCCTTCAGCTCGCTGGTATCCTCGTATATCATGTCATAGCTCAGGCTGCTTCCTGAAGCGGCTGACATAAGTATCATATCCACCGGGTCTGCACTGCCGTTTACGGCTTCAGAAGAATATGGTATCACACCATGCATGACGATCTGATAGAACGGTATGTCCTCATCGAAGAGGTCAAATCTGCTCGAAGAAAGCGGCACTCCGGTTATATGGCTGACGTAGGGCAGAGCGTATGCATTAGCACCGTCTGCAAGAATACCGTTTTCCAGCTTTTCGTCTATACCGCCATAGCCCTCCGTGAGCAGCTTCTCGGCGTCGGCTCTTGATATGCTCTTCTTTCCGTAGTCTCCGTAAAGGGACGTGGTAAGATCAGCAATCGATACACCTTTTAGTCCGGCTCCGGAGTAGCTGTCAGAGATACTGCCGAATATCTCACCGTAGTATCCGGGAGAGAGCAGGGACATGTTCTTCCTGAAGCCGTCAGGAACACCGTAAGCCCTGTCATAGCTGACTATGCGCGAATACGAGCCCGATATCCTTACCGCCGTATCCGTAAATGAGAAGAAGCCCTTTCCCGAACTGAAGTCCCTGTTGTCCGATACAGGATAAAAACTGTATCCGCATTCGTCTATAAGGTCTGTCAGGTCCTTGAAGCTCCTCTGACCGCCAAGCTTGCCGGAGGGTCTCGCGCCTGTGTCGATATTTTTCTTTATGCCGTCGTTTGTCCAGTTGCTGTATGAAACTACCATATCGTCAACTCCGGCATCTCTGAGACTGCCAATTATATCAGCCGCCTGTCCGTAAGAGGTAACAGGAGTTTTCATGGACAGAGGTATGCCCAGAACCGATTTTTTTCTCATGGCGCCGCCGTACAGGTCAAGATACAGCGGTGCGCTGTCAGCCCTGCTTTTTATACCGACTCCCTGCTCTTCAAGAAGATACTTTCTGTATCGTGCCGCGATGCTGGTATAGTCCGCACCGTTTTCAGCAATGGGATAGTAGAGCATTTCTATATCGTCTGATTTTATGGCTCCGCGCTCGAATACCGTATACTTGTCATGGCTGTTGCCTGACATATAGAAGCTGTCTGTGCCGCGGAGAATGAAGGTAAAATTGCATATATTGTAGCTGCTTCTGGACTGCTCCGACACATTTGCGGTAAGATATGCGTTTGAATCTCCCTTTGCCGCAACTGCCAGCAGAGCATTGCCGTCCTTGACTATACCGTATACAGGCAGGTATATCTGCTCCGTAACAGCTCCCCTGTTCTGCGGCACAGCCGTAATGTCATTTCCGTAGACTCTCTGCTGATAGATATTGTTCTGGAAGCACCGCTTATTGTTGAAGCGTATAAGTGCGCCGCTGCCGTCGGGGATAACGAAGTATCCCTCCTCCTTGTCGGTCGCCGCGCCGAAGCTGCCGAGCACTGTCATCTCGGTAGCGATATTCGCAGAATTGCTCTCCTCTATCTCAGAGACCTTAACGCTCGCCCTGAGGTGATCGTCCTCTATGGTGTACTCCACAGGCACTGTAAAGCCTGCAGCGGGATAATCATAGACTACCCGTATACCGTTGACTATATCGCTTACGCTGAAGCTGCAGTCATTAGCATTGGCTGAACGCAGCATATTGTTTCCGGAACGGCTCATTGGTATGCCATACCGGAGCACATTCGAGGAGCGAAGCTCGTCGGCGACAAGTCCCGTGGCGAGCCTGTCCTGTGAGGCTTCAAGCGGCGAAGACCACCATATATACCCGTTTTTCTTGTTTTCAACGCCGAAGGAAGCGCTCCTGTCATCAACTATCATGCGAAGGCTGTCACTTTCTGCGCCATACCGGTAAGCTCCGAGATAATGGCTGCCGTCCCTGTTGAGCCACGCAAAGCTGCCGTCAGACGATTTGTACACTCTTTTTCCGTTCTCTGTGCCGCTGTATGAAAAGCTCTTGTCCGGACTCTTCATGTCCCTGTCAAGAAGCTCCAGCGTTTTCATGTCAGCGGATATGAAAGCGTAGCTGCTGTCAAGAGAGGAAACTATCTCCCTGAGCCTTATGACCCTGCTGACGTCCTCGTCGGTAATTACAAAATACCTGCCTGCGTCGCTGACATAGAGCTTTCCCTCATCGCAGCTGCTGCCCTTGTCGAAGGAAGCAGCCGCCCTGCCGCTCCTGCTGTCGATGATGACCAGCTCTCCAAGCTTTTTCAGCTCGTTTATCTTGTCGGAAATGAGCTGCTGCTCATCGGTATAGTCCTTTTTGCTTTTCGGCTTGCCGCCTGCGGACTCCCACATTTTATCGTCGAAGTCCTTCTCCTTGAAGTATACGTCATAGCCGTCGCATGAGCCGATCTTTCTGAGATATTTCTCTGCGTCAGCCGCCGTAAGCTCCGCCTTTTCTACAGTTTCCGAACGCTTTGACGATTCTGAGCCGTCCTCCGCAGCAGTCTCCGCCGCGGTCACGTTATCAGCAGTATTGTTCTCACCGTCAGCATAAACGCTGCCTGAGACAGTCATTGACGCGACGACCAGCAGACACAGCAGCAGCCGTTTTAATCCTGTTCCCATAACCGCCGCCTTTCAGGCCCTTGCCCTGTAGGAGAGCTCGGTGTAAACGGTTGATATGAATATGTATACCTGCTGTATCAGCGACATGAAGAGTACGAGCAGGAAAAGCATTATGAGCATAGCCGCAATGGTGAGCAGCACCGCCAGTACAGTCTTGTCGAAGGAATACTGATGAACGGTCTTTATCGCCGAAAACAGCAGTATTACCGTCCAGCAGGTGCCGATAAGCTCTATTACCTGCATGAATACAGCCTCGTCGCGTATGAGTATATGGGACAGCACGACATTTATGTAGAGCTGCGCTACGTAGGGTATCAGCGCATAAGCACTGTATATGCATATATTCCTTAGTGTGCCCTCGCCGTCAAGGAGGGTACACACTGCCCAGTTGCCCACGACCCATGCTCCGAAGAGTATGAAGCTGCGCACTATATATGGTATGATATTGAAGGTCTTGTCGTAGGATATATAGAACTGAAATCCGTAAAGTCTTCCGTAGGCTATCTGACCGAAAAAGAGCAGCCATACTATCAGCATGGCTATTTTAAGGGAGCCGGACTTCTTCCAGCGCATATCCTCAAAGCCCTCGAAGGGATGCATCACAGTATGCTTTACCCACTGCCGCTGCGTAAGATCCATCATTGCCGCACTTCCTCCTTTTCCTCAGTGTCCTTTGACGCTCTCCCCTTCTTCCTGTATTTTCCAAAAGCCGCAAGAGCCGCCACAGCCAGTACCGTCACAGCCGCCACAGCGGTAAAATTCTCCTTCAGGAACTCCCTGCGCCAGCCCTCGAACGCCTTATTGTATATATCCTCTGCGTCCGCAAGCTTTGCGTACTTCATAGCGCCTCTGTAATCGCCCTTTCTGAGCAGCGCGGAAGCAACACCTATATAAGCCATGAGGTAGTTTCCGTCCCTTGCGAGGACCTCCTCCCACGGACCGAGAGCTTCCTCATAGTAACCGTCATTATAAAGCGCAGACGCTCTGTGTACTGTTTCACCGAAGGACGTCTCCCTGAATATCGTCACCGTGTCCTTTGACGAGTCAAGCACATAAAGCTTGTCGTCAAGGGATTCCACAGCCGCGGCATGATCGAAGCCGCCTGTCTGCTTAGCCGTTGCGCCGGTTATGAAAAGGAGGTTGCATTCCTCGTCGTACTGAAATACCCTGCCCGTTGTAAAGTCGAGACAGTTTATGCAGCCGTCCTCTGCAATATCTATATCCACAATTGACGTGGAGTACATCTTATTCTGCGTTGAGTCATAGATAGGGTGATGGTCGCCGAAGAACAACTCCCTGTCCGCAAAGATGTTCCTGCCCGCCGCATTGAGCTTCTTTACGGTGTCTGTTGACTGAGTTGATGAAGAGGTACAGGTGAATATGAAATCCCCGTCTATGTCAAAGCTCGTTATGCCGGAGGGAACTGTCCTTTTTCTAAGGGCTTTCTTCTCATCGGACATAAACAGCCCCCGGAAGTGATCCCATGCCACCTTTGCCGTGGCTTCAACGCGGTTGGCTCCGTAAAAGCCGGTAAACTCCCCATCAGGCGAAAACATCGCCGCGCCTGTGGTTATGTTGCCGAGCACGGTATAGATATTGCCTGCCTTGTCCGCAACTACCCTCTGCGGCATAAATGTACGCTTACTGTCGTATACCTCTGATTCCGGCTTCAGTATCTCCTTTTGGATATTCCCGCCGCTGTCTGAAACAAGTATGCGCGAATTCTCGGTATCCGCTATGTACATTGCGCCGCTATCAGCCGAAACAAATACTCCCATCGGTTTCCTGAGCCGTGTTTCCGTGCCGTCAGGCATGGTGAAGCTGTCATATATACGGATCACATTTTTCAGTTCGGGATCCGCAGCCACGATACGGTCATTCCCGGTATCAACTATGTATACCGTGTCATCTCTGCCGATGAATATATCCGAGGGATTGTCAAAGCCTCCCACGCCGAGATCATATCCCGAAACAGCGCGGTCGGCGGTATATCCTGCCTGAGAGGGCACAGCCTCGCCCCACTGGTCGTAATTGTAGCTTTCGGAGGGAACACCTGCCGCTGCTGCCGGTGATATGCTCATGGAAGCAAGTGCAGCAAATGCAGACAATGCTGTGATAAATCTTTTCAGTTCTGACTTCATTTGCTTCACTTCCTTTCTTAAGCCGATATTCGGCGCCGCATTATATCGGCTCAGTTGAGAGTTGAGAATGGAAAGTTGAGAGTTAATGTGTTCGCTTCGCTCAAATTATTTAAATTATATCGCCGAAGGCGACACCGCAACTGTCAACTCTAAACTCTCAACTTTTAGTCTATAATGTAGTACGCCGTGAAATTATCACTCTTTGATTCCCGAATGTGCCATAGTTTCGATGACCTGACGCTGCGCCAGCATGAATATCACTATAGGCGGTATAAGCAGGAATACCGCAGCCGCCATAGCTACGCCCGCCCTTGCAAGTCCTGAGGCAGCCGCCTGAGATACCACGGTTGGGAGAGTCTTATACTCCTCCCTGAATACCACCGAGCCGGTCTGTATGTTCCATGCGCCCTGAAACGCGAATATTATCAGTGTCATCAGCGCCGGCTTCTGGTTGGGTATGACTATCTGCCAGCATATCCTGAAAAGTCCTGCGCCATCCACCTTCGCGGCTTCTATCATGGAATCCGGCACCTGGCTTATGGACTGCCTCATTAGGAAAAGCCCCATAGGCGAGGCAACTGCCGGGAATATCAGTGCCATGTAGGTATCTATCATGTGCAGCTTCGCCATGATGATGTACTGCATTATGTATATAACGCTGCTCTGATAGAGGAGAGCAACCACTATGATGCCGTTTATGAGCTTGCTGCCGGGGAATTTACACTTTGCCAGCACGAATGCAGCCATAGACGAAAATATGCACTGCAATACCGTCACCGCGGCAGTTACCAGTATACTGTTGAATACATAGCGTGAAAACGGTACACGGTTCTGATGAAGCACCCTGAACATATCCCTGAAGTTGTCCATGGTAGGTCTTACGGCATAGAGCTTAGGAGGGAACACGAAAAGCTCCTCCACAGGCTTTACCGACATTACCACAGTGAGGTATACAGGCATAGCCATAAAAAGTCCGAGTATCAGAAGAAGCAGGAATATCGCGGCAGTGCCGAACCTTTTCTTTCCTGCCTGTCTGTTTGAAGCGCGAAGCTTCAGCGTATCAGTTTTTTCCAAAGCTCCGCCTCCTCAGTCCATATACTTTCCAAGCACTCTGCTAATGAGCTTGTTGCAGACGAACATAGCAATGAAGAGTATCATGCATATCGCCGAGGCATAGCCCATCTCAAAGCGCTGCCAGCCATAGTCGAAGGCGTGGGTCATGATAGTATGCGCCTTATAGTCGGTGCTGGGGAAGCCCACAAGGTTCTGCGCCACAGTGCCGGCGGTAAATGAGCTGACTATCTGCATCACCGCTGCGAACATGAGCTGCGGTCCCATAGAAGGGATAACTATATATATAAGCTCCTGCCAGCGGTTGCGTATACCCTCTATAGCGCCTGCTTCATACATTGAACGGTCTATGTTCTGGAAGCCGGCACGGAGCGCGAGGAAGCCTGCTCCGAGAGATATCCACAGCTGTACGACTATGGTCACTCCGAGGACATATCTGCCGTCGGTGAGCCACTGCACGGGAGAATTGATGATACCGAGATTAATAAGGAAGGAGTTCATATAGCCGTTCATGTCTCCGCTGAATATGAGCTGCCATACCGTATATACGTTAGCCATTGACGGCGCGTAGAATATAAGCGTGAACAGCGTTTTCAGCTTAGGGTGCATCTCGTTTATCAGCCATGCCAGCAGAAAGCAGAGCACGTAACTGACAGGTCCTGTGAGAAGCGCGAATACCAGCGTGACTCTTATGGAACGTATGAAAATCTTGTCCGAAAGGAAGAGTGTTGTGAAGTTGGAAAGTCCTACATATTTCGGCGGACGTACCATATCGAAATCCGTAAAGCCCATAGGAAGTGACATAAGAACCGGCACCACCGTGAACAGTATGAAAAATACCATGAACGGCGCTATCATGCCATAGCAGGCTTTATTGCGCTTTATGTCGCGCCAGAGCTCGCCTTTTCCGCGCTTTTTTGATCTGACTGCCATTTTCTTACACTCCTTTCTTTACAACACTTTGTAGGGGGCGATGCTCACATCGCCCCGATATACCAATCGTTCATCAGCGGGCGGATAATATCCGTCCCTTACAAATTTAAACCAAACCGAGGTTTTTACGCTTTCGCGTTATCTCGTCGTTTATATCCCTGTTGTACCATATAAGCGTATCACGGGGATTCCTTTTTTCGTTTATGGTCTCCCTGAATGCGTTCATAATATTTCTCGTCACCGCATAGGAAGCAGGGGTTATCGGTATCTCCTCCAGCTCCTCCTGCTGTGCGCGGAGCCTTTCAAGCTCGCCGTCAGACCAGGACATACGTCCCAGCGCTTCAACATTAGCGGTATCAAAGCGCCCCATAGTTCCGAGAAGCCCCTCTATCTGCGACGCGAACTCCGCCTGCGTTTCCGTATCCGTGAACCACTTGACGAACTTCCAGGCGTTCTCCTTGTTCTTCACCTTTTTGAATATGACCGCTCCTGCGCCGTTGGAATTTGCCGCATGAGAGACCGTTCCGTCCTCTCTTTCCGTACCGGGCACCGGACAGAAGTCCCACAAGCCGTTTATTTCCGGAGCAGCCGCCGTGAGCTGGTTAAAAAACGTGTAATTTGCGATAACTATGGGATATTCGCCTGTTCTGAAACGGCTGAATGCGTCGTAGGTCTGCTCAAAGCAGTATTTCGTATAGAAATCCGTCCACTCTTCAAAAGCCTGAACCGCTTCAACGGTATCAAAGACTGAAGCTGTCTGCTCTGCGTTGTAGTAGTTAAGCCCCTTTTGCAGCATGAGCAGGGCGAAGGTATGACCTGTTTCCGTAGCCGGAGATATATTGTTGGGTGGAAGCACAAGTCCTGCGGACATATAGTTCCTTTGGAGGGCAGGCAGCATATCTTTAAGATCCTGCCACGTCTCCGGTGGCGAGCTGTATCCCAGCTCCGTGAGGACGTCAGTCCTGTAGAACATCATGGGGAAGGACTGGCTGATAGGCAGCCCGAAGCAGCCTCCGTTGTAGGTGTACTGGGTCATGGCATTCCGCTGGAAGCGTCCCTTTACATCTTCAAAGTCGGCAAACTCCGACATATCGACAAGCAGATCGCGGGCGGCAAGGTTCACGGGGAACTCTCCGCCGAGAAAAAGGGCAACATCAGGTCCCTTTCCTGCGAGAGCCGCTTCAACTACTCCGCCTGTAACAAGGTTCACCGAGACCGGTATACCGGTTTCCTGCATGAACCCATTCTCCGCCATCTCCTTGACTACCTGAGCCTGATCCCTTCCGAGGGAGACCCATACCTCAATGGCGTCCTCTCCTTCCACATCGGAAAGAGTAGTATAATCCTCAAAAAACGAGCCTATAAAAGCGTCAAATCCGAATTTGAGCGACTTTATAAACTTTTCGTCACAGCTTGAAAAATCCATGCCGGCTGTGGCAAATTCAATATAATCCACCTCAAGGGGCTGATCGCGGTTTTCCCTCATCCATGCGGACAGGGACGCGATACCGTCCTTTATCTGTGAAAGATAATCCGGTATCCTCAGCGGCTTTCCGGTACACTTGTCCAGTATCACCGCCATATTCTCCAGTGCAGCCGCCTCTGTGCCTTTGCTTCCCGAAATGGACTCTATCCCTTTCTGTATCTCTTTCAGCTCAGAAGATATACTGCCGAACTGTTCAACAAGTCCGGGTATCTTTTCATGTACATAGTAATCAGTGTATTTGTCGGGAGAAGGTCCCGTTATCATAAGCACCCTGCGGTAACAGGTATTAAGCTCCTTTACCGTGCCTTCGAGCCTGCGGAGGTACTCTCCTATATCGCCCGGAACCGCTTCCATTGAGATCGTGTGGCTCATGCCGCCCTCCAGCCATATGTATACGCTGTCGGGACTTACCACGGACCAGTCAGTATCATAGCTGAACTTAACGCAGTCAAGCTCCCTGCACGGCACTTTTCCGTCGATATATATGCGTCTGTTTGAATCAAATCCGCGTATCTTGTCCTGTCTTGCCTTTATACCTATTTTATACCAGCCTCCTGCGCCGGTATCCTCCGCGGATATCTCCCACGTCACCGTTTGCAGGGCTTTTTTCCAGCTGCCGCTGCCGAGGGTATTGTATACCATTTTTCTCGGATCAGAGGGCGAGGCAAGATAACTGCTGTTATCAAAGGTAGGATAAAGAGTAGGGTCGGACTTGTATACCGCGTCCTCTCCCTCTATCCTGAACAGCGCGGGGGGAGTTTCCTCAGCTGTAAACGGAGCTCCCGCTGACGCTTCGTATTCGCTGTATGACGGCAGTTCCTCAGGATTGAAGAGCTTTATGCTGTCTATAACGAACTGCGCCCTTTCCGAGCTCAGGCTGAGCTCATGCCTGCCCTTTTCAAGATATACGAACAGAGGCTCGCTGAAAAGTCCGTCAGCGTCGCCGAATACCGAGCTTTTCCACATAGTGCGCTGGACCTGCGCAGGGCGCACCTGATTTCCGCGGCTGTCGGTGTATATCTCATGCTCGTTTGTCCAGACTCTTCCGAGAGAGATGCGTGAAGCCGTATCATAAGGCAGCTTCCCGTCGATCCTCAGTTCAAGCTCTATATCAGGACTGCCTGATATCATCGGGCAGTAATCCGCCATAATGCAGTAATTGCCTGTTTCCGGCACATTTATACTGTAGGTGAGAACTCCCGAAGCGCTGCTCCAGAGAATTACACCGTCTCTCGTTTCACCGTCATCAGAGGTAAAGCTGCCCTTTGTTATCTGCCCTTCCCTTACGGGAGACATATTCTCGGCACTCAGCACTATCTCACAGCCGGGACGTTCCTTGGCAGAATATATATCATAATACTCGCTGAAAGTGAGGAGACCGCTGTCCAGGGGTTCTATCCTGTAATAATCCTCCGCCGTGTCCGCAGGCGCCGTATTTTCAGCCGCAGAAGCTCCGTAAGAAGTCAGGCAGCAGGCTGCCGACAGCCAAAGCGACAACGCCCCCGCAGCTATCCTGCGAATATATCCTTTCATCGTTCCCTCACCGCCTTTCCGCGAATCTGCGCTGTTCCGGCTGCCTCAGCAAACAAAAAAGCGCACGCTCCCCTGTGTCGGGAATTATGCGCACAGACAGCCGCAGGCAGCTTTTCGTTACTGCCATTATCCATTAAAGTTAGTATATCAAATTTATTGTACAATGTCAAGAAAACAGGTATGCCCTGAATATAAATAATATCTTTTACCTGTTATGGTTTAGCTTAATTATACCATTTTATAATAATGCTGCACAAAACAAGCCCTTTCAATCTGTGAAACCCTCCAACTTTTTTCACCCCGTTTACGGTTTTTCGGGCAGAGTTTGGATTATTATTAAAAAACTGTAAAATTTGAGTTCGTTTCTACGTTTTGTATTGACTTTTCGTGCTTTTTGTGGTATTATAATTATAGTAAAAGCAACAGTTTCAATATAAACTCCACATAACAAAGGAGAGATATTTTGGCAAACGTTTTAGAAGTAAAGGAGCTGTCCAAGCAGTACACAAAGGTACTTGCAGCGGATAAGGTCTCCTTTGAGATAAGCGAGGGTGAGATATTTGCTCTTATCGGTCCCAACGGCGCCGGCAAGACTACTACTATACGCATGATATCCACTCTCCTCACACCTACCTCCGGCGACGCGGTCGTAGCCGGAAACAGTATTATAAAATCACCCGAAAAAGTCAGGGAATGCATAACCTATCTTCCCGACGAAGCGGGAGCATATAAACAGATGACAGGTATCAAGTACCTGAGATTCATGGCGGGGCTCTTCACTACCGATATCGACAAGCTCAACTCCTACGTTGAACGCGCAAAGAATATCTGCGGTCTCGGAGACAGGCTCAATGACAAGATCGGCAGCTACAGCCGCGGTATGATACGCAAGCTGCTCCTTTCAAGAGCGGTAATGACAAAGCCTAAGCTTGCGATACTTGACGAGCCTACAAGCGGTCTCGACGTTCTGAACGCCATAGAGATACGCAAGATGATAAAAAAGCTCGCCGCAGAAGAGGGAATGTCCTTCCTTCTCTCATCACACAATATGCTTGAGATCGAATTCGTTTCCGACCGTATAGGTATCATTTCCAAAGGACACCTTATGGTAACAGGAAAAGCAGACGAGCTGAAGGAACGCTATGGCGTTTCCAATCTCGAACAGGTCTTTGAAAGGGTGGTGAATGAGAATGAAGTTCATTAACCTTCTCAAAAAAGAGCTCTCGGAGCTCATAAACAAACAGATGATAATATCCCTGGTATTCGTTCTGAGTATATTCCTTATAATGGGAAATGTCATGCAGAGCGCTACCAATGAGATAGTAAACGACGCTAAGAATCCTCAGATCAATGTATGCGATATGGACGATACGGATTTCACACATGAAATGCTTAACTCGTTCAAAAGCAGTGATACAAAGATCAAAACCGTAAATGTAAACGGCGATGATTACGCCTCGGCATTCAAGGACAAGGATATCAAGAGCTTCGTTATCATACCAAAAGGCTTCACCGAATCCGTAAATTCCGGTAAAAAGCCGGAAATACTGTCAGTAAACAAGGTCCAGTCGGTTTCGACATTCAGTGGAATGACAGGCGGCACAGAGGGTACGGTATCACTTATCAACGGATATGTTGCCCTTAAACTCGCAGAGCAGCAGGGCGTGTCCGAAGAGGATCTCGCCGTTATCGAGGCTCCCCTTATTGTTACGGAGCATACGGTAGTCGCTGAAAAGTCAGCGAAGATATCCAGCTCGTCTATAATGACTAAGCTGCTCACGCAGAATATGATACTTCCTCTTATCGTTATGATGCTCATCATGCTGACATCGCAGTCGCTGATAGCTTCAATATCAAACGAGAAGATCGACAAGACTCTTGAAACACTTCTTTCGGCACCTATTTCAAGAGGTTCTGTAATAACAGCAAAAATGCTGGCAGCAGCTATCGCCGCTCTCCTCAACGCAGGAGTAATGATGATAGGCTTCTCCTCTTATACAAAGGGCATGACGGGAGCTGTCTCCGAAGAGATAAGCGACAGCGTACAGTCAGCGGCTTCAAATGTCATTTCGTCCGGCGACGCTATCAAGCAGCTGGGACTTACCCTCAGCGCAGGAGATTATCTGCTCATAGGCTTACAGCTCTTTATCACCATTATGATATGCCTTGCGATATCCATTATCCTCGGCGCACTGGTAAACGACAGCAAGTCTGCACAGACAATGCTCCTTCCCATTATGATGATGGTAATGGTACCGTGGCTGGTAACTCTGTTCACCGATGTGAACAGTCTCCCGACAGCTGCCAAGCTGATCGTATGGGCGATACCCTTTACTCACACGTTCACAGCTATGCCAAACCTGATGTTCGGTAATTATGCCGCATTCTGGGGCGGTCTGGCTTATCAGATAATCTTTTTCGCAATAGTGATGTTCTTTGCTCTCAAGCTTTTCAAGTCAGACAAGATACTCACTATATCACTTAATTTCGGACAGAAGTCCAAATTAAAGAAATCTATGAAAAACAACGAGGATTGATCCTCTTCCCCTTTCCCCATGAAAAGGCGCAGCAGTTCCCGGGCGGGAGCTGCTGCGCCTTTTTATACGCCTGTAAAAAAGCCTGTATTGTAAGTAATTCACAATACAGGCTTTGTAATTTTGTGCAAACCGCAGAAACTTAAAGCTCTGATACTCCCCGTTTCAGGTCTTTATAAAAGCCCACATATCGCCCTTTTATCATGTCCCATCCGATCATAACATATTCCATCGGAAAAGACAATTATAAAAGTAAAAAGCTATGCATAGAAACAATGCATAGCCTAAACAAATGAAATGAATAAATATAGAAGGGGAATTGGGGGATTACTTAATCCACTAATAATATACCGTTTCAACCTTAAAATAATCTTAAAGTAACCTTAAACTAATATTAATTTTTAAATTTCCTGTTTTCCCCTTTTATTCGAGAGATACAGCCGCTTCAAGCGCGATCTCCATCATGTCACGGAAGGTTGTCTGACGCTCCTCGGCACTGGTGGACAATCCTTTAAGCGGACAGTCCGATACTGTAAGTATGCAGAGAGCATTTTTTCCTGCTCTTGCAGCATTCATATACAGTGCGGCAGCTTCCATCTCTATTGCAAGGACACCCATCTTCTGCCAGTCAGCAAGGCTGTCTGCGTCGTCGTAGAAGGTATCGCTCGAAAGAATATTTCCGACATGGAAACGGCTCCCCTTTATCTCAGCAGCCCTGACAGCTGACGAAAGCAGCTTCCATGAAGCAGTCGGCGCATAAGTGCCGGGAAGTCTGTACTGTGAAGCGTAGGCTGAATTTGTGCTTGCGCTCATTCCGATAACTACGTCCCTGAGTCCGACATTATCAGCAACTCCGCCGGCAGTACCTACACGGATTATATTATCAACATCATACTCGTTGAAAAGCTCCCATGAGTATATGCCAATGGAAGGCATACCCATGCCGCTTCCCTGCACGGAAACAGGTACTCCCTTATATTTGCCCGTAAAGCCAAGCATACCTCTGACCTCGTTATAGCAGACAGGATCATCAAGGTAATTCTCAGCGATGAATTTTGCTCTCAGGGGATCTCCCGGCATGAGAACAGTTTTTGCGATATCGCCTTTTTGGGCATTGTTGTGTGGTGTCGGCATAATAAGCCCTCCTTTTATTTTTAATTTTTCATTGTTTAATTACGCAGGTGCAGAGGCCTCACGATTTCAGCGCCTTTTGAGGAGCTTGTTCACGGTTATCAGCAGAGCCTTGTAATTGAGGGCTGCGATAACCGCCGCAAGGAGCAGCATCCATACTATATAAAGCTTGACTTCAAATATCATTATAATGCACATCGCAAGCAGTATGGCTGTATTCGCAAGGTTCTTCAGACCGTCAAAGCGGAATGGCACATAATACCTGGCGTCGATTATACGCGCCCAGAAGCATATCAGATAGCTCAGGAGAGTTGCGACTGCCGCGCCCTGTATGCCCCATACGGGTATGAGGAAAAAGTTCATGGGGATATTCACTCCGCAGGCAACAAGAGCCGTCCAGAAGGAGTTCTTCTGATGCTTAGTAGCCGAATAGATACTGCCGAGGAACTGATTGAAGCACATGAACACTACTGCCGCAACAAGTATGGGAGTATAGATATACACACTGGCATACTCTATATTCTTGTCGGACGGCACCAGGAAGGCCGTTACCGGCTTGATAACAACGAGCAGGGCTGCCGCAGCCATGAACATCATTGCCTCATATGCAGAATATACCTTTTCATAGAAACTGCTCCTGTCAGCAGATTCGTTTTCCGTTATGGCCGACATACTCCACGCCTGAAAGAATATAGTTGAAACAACAGATATAAGGTTTGGTATCTTATTGGCGAAGCTGTACATTCCTACAGCGCTTTCGCCAAGCGAATGATAATCACTGTGCATCTGCCTGATGAACAGTCTGTCGGAGAGAGAGGTTATCGCCCACATTACTATAGTAGGGATAAGCGGTGTCGCAAAGCGCATCATCTCCCTGCCCAGCTCCTTGTTGAAATACTCAAAGCCGGTATATTCCCTGAGTCTTGCAACAGCAAACAGGAATATCGCGGAACAACCGTCAGAAATAATTGTCGAGAGTATGAAGCCTTTTACGCCCATATGCAGCTTTGCAATGAATATCACATTGAGTATCAAAAAGGTCAGTGTCGCAAGGATACCGTCAATCGAGAATATCTTTACCATATCCCTTGACCGTACGCAGTTCTGGCAAAACATTCGTATCGACGACATAGTCATATACAGTATGAACAGGAGCGTATATCCTTTAAGGAAATTGAAAGCCGTTATATTGCTGATAACAGGCACCGTGACTGCCATGAGCATCATGCCTGCAAAAGTAATGATTCCGGAGGTCGTGAATACCTCATGCTTATCATAATTCTTGTCAAGTCCGAAACGTATAAGGTACTCCTGCAAAGCAAAGGTAAAGACAGGCTGTAAAAAAAGCAGCATATTTTCAAGGAGCTCCTTTACGCCGTTGTTTGCGGCGTCCATATTGTGCGCATACAGCCTTGAAAGCAGTATTATGAGTATTTTTGAGCCAAATGTGCCTATTGCGAATATACCTGTATTGAATACAAGCTTTTTATATTTATTCATTTTTAACACTCCGAAAAAGGTAATACACTATATTATACCACATTAATTGTGATTTGTCATTAATTTTTGAAAGAACAAAGCTCCCGGACTTTCAGGGAGCGGTTATTGAGCACACTGTTTTATACAGGTCCCAGGGCTGGTATGAAATTCCTGAGTATATAAAAAGCCGCAAGCAGACATGAGACTGTCACCCATACGCTTGTCTTTCCAGACAGAAGCTTTATCCTCTTTCCTGCCAGCGCTCCGAGATTCTCGATATACACAAGTATGAGCACCAGAAGCAGTAACGGGAGCAGTGGATTGTTCCTTACAGAAGTAATTATATGACCGTGCAGGAGCGCTTCTGCGCTTCTTGTGTTCCCGCAGCCCGGACACCAGTATCCCGTGATATTATAAAATGAGCAGCTCCTGAAATACCGCTTCAGACCTATAAGATAGTCCCTGAAAAAAAATACCGCAGCCGCCGCACAGGGCATAAGAACTGCAAATAATATCCTTATTCCTTTTTTCATATCCCGCACTTTCCTTACAAAGTTTTCCGAATACCGTTTTCTGCATAATCAGTATATCATTTATGTGTTTTTTTGTCAACACAAGCCAGGTTCAAAAGTAAAAGGCACCGCCGCATTTCTGCGGCAGTGCCATAAATTAAGGAGGTTATTAATATATACGAATTTATCTTGTTTTTTATCAGTTGCGCTCGCCAAGGATGAGTGAGATACGGCTCTGAAGGTTGCCCGCGATCTCGTCAGCTGACTTCTCGCCCTTCATATAAGCCATAGCCTCTTCAGTGATTATATTCTGGATATCAGCACTGAAATCATTTGAGATCTTTGTTGAATTCATTATATAATCAGCTATAAAATCTCTCTGCTCCTTTGTGAGAGGAGATATCTCAACAGAATTGTTTCCGTCGTAGTATGAATACTCATACTCTACCTTCTTGCCGGTCTCAGGATCATTATATGAAGGCTTGCTCATGCACTTGTCGAGTTCTTTTTCAAATTTAGGTCTGTAAGATGAGAAACCAAATGAGTATCCGCCATTATCGTCCTCTTCCTCAGTGCTTTCGTTGAAGAAGCTCTTGATGAACTCCCAGCAGCTGTCCTTGTTCTCTGATGTTGAGAAGATAGCATAGTTTGTATATACCGACATTACGCCGCCCATTCCGTCATTTGAAGGGAAGCCGACAAATGTGACATCCTCTCCAGCAAGAGTGCCGTTCATAGCGTCAACAATACCCTCAGGATAGCTGAAATCTATTGTCTGGAGCAGTACCTTGTCCTTTTTGAATGCTGCACCGCCGTAGTATTCCTGCATCTCATTGCTGTAGTCTTCATCAACAGAGATCTTGCCGTCCTCGTCAAATATCTTTGATGCACCGAAACTGTCACAGAATGTCAGGAGCTTCTTGAACTCAGGATCATCAAAGCTGCAGGTGCCTTTTTCGTAGTCAATGCAGTTGCCGAGTGAACCTGCAAGGAGATCAAGTACAGAATCCTTTGTATCATTGCCCATAAGATGCATATCCTTGTTTGAGCGGTTCTCGTATGTGCTTATAAGATCATCAACTGTCCAGTTAGCCTTGTCAGCATTCTTTTTCTTGGCAGCAACAGTAGATACTGAGAACTGGGGAGAAATTGTGATGAGCTTTCCTTTATACTCGCCTGCCCTGAGAACATTCGGAAGAATATCGTCTTTCTTGAGTTCGGTATCCTTGTTAAGATATTCATACATATCTACAAACAGGTCCTTGTTTGCCAGTGCCATTATAGAAGCAGTGCCTGTTGAAACTACCATATCAGGAACATCTCCGGCAACTATATCCTTCTTGAACTGATCTTCGCCTGACGCTTTAAGAGCATAGGTCTCTTCGTCGTATTCATCATACTTTGAGTAATCGATAACCTTGAAGCGGATATCGTCATGTGCCTTGTTGAATGCGGAAACCTGTTCATTCAGATCCCATGAACCGCCAAGAGAAGCGATGGTCATTACCTTCATGTTCTCAAGCTCGGAAGCATCACGCTTTGTAAGCCTGTAGAGCGTACTATCGCCGTTCATGTAGTTCTGGAATGCCATTATGTAATCACCGTTTTCCATTGGGATGAACGATGATATACTTCCGCTTCCCAGGTCTGAATCTATCCAGTCGATAAGCTTTTCGCTCGTTCCGTCGGTTTTTATACCATAGAAGCCATCGGAGGTTGAAGAATAGAATCTGTAGTCTCCGCTTCCTGCATAGAAAGAACCGCTGAGGATATCGTTATTTGATTCTTCAAACTTTATTTCTTCGCCTGTGGGCTTGAATGTATTTATATCAAGCAGTTCGAGCTTCATGCCGCCTGTCATGCCATAGCCGTATAAAAGAAGAGTTTTTTCATCAATAGGAGCAACTCCTCCGCCGTACTCCATCTGGTCGCTGTCTATCTTGTCTCCGACAGTTCCGTCAGCGTTCAGCACAAAGAACTCCTGACCGTTCATACCGTAAGAAATTGCGATAGCCCTGCCGTTTCCGCAGGCAATAATATCATTTATGCCGTACTCAAACTCGTCAAGACCTGAAAGCTCCTTCTCAGACTTGATCTTTCCGTCAATGTCAACTACATAAAGCGTACTTGTGACCTTTGTATCGTCCTTATAGTCCTCGTAGTCATCGAAGTCAGCTTCCTCAACTGAAACAGCTTCTTCGGATGCTCCGCTTGTCTTTTCAGAGCTGTCATCTGTTTTTTCGGATCCGGTATCCTCTGATGCTTTGTCTGCGTCAGCGGCTGTTGCAGGCTCGGAAGCATCTTCCTTCTTTTCCTCAGCCTTGTCCTTTTCGCCGTCTGCCTCAGCATCTGCCTTTGCTTCATCGTCTTTATCCTTTGCGTCATCTGCGCTATCAGCATCTTTGTCATCTTCATAGAGCTCCGGATCACCGCCGTACTCATAGAATGTGGCAAGGATCATTATCTCTCCGTCATTTGCCACTGAACATCGCATATCAGAACCGGCATTCTCAGGTGCTTTGATATCCAGATCCCACTTATTGAAAGCAGTGAACTCGTTATCGGTCGTATAGAATACACTTGAATAGTCTGTCTTGGTTCTTCCTGTCAGCAGTATGGTTTCATCGTTCAACCTGTAAATGTTCTCGATAATATCAACATCGGTATCGATCTCAACTGCACGGTAAGCCGCTGACATGAGCTGCTTGACATCCTTTGACTTTACATTCTGTTTTTCCTTCTTGGAATTACATGATACAGCACTTCCGGCAACTACAGCAAGCGCCGCTGCAAGTGCTGCGATTCTTCTGGGCATTGTTTTTTTCATAATTATTCCTCTTTTTCTTTTTTATTTTTTCTTCCTTTTGTCTGCTCACTTTCTTTTACTGAGCTTTTTCTTTTTCGGTCTGCTCCGCATTCTTATGCAGCTTTTCTCTCAGCTTTGTCTGTATTTCCGAGAAGTAATTTTCAGCAGATCGTTTAAGAGCTTGTTTTTTCCGCTTAAACTTCCTGTACTCCATTATTATCAGGCATACAAGAGTTATAAGCAATATAGCAAGGAGTAGCCTGCGCACTCCGTAGATGAATGAAAGCCTGAGCTCCACAAGACGTGAAGCGTTCTCCCAGTAGGGATATGTAACGCTGTCCTTTCTTATTACGAGCTGTTCAAGCTTTTTCAGAGCCTTTGTCCTGTTCTCAGGCAAAAAGCGCTCTGTGTTGTTTACAATGCTGATCTTTCCGCTGTACGTATCGGAAAGTCTTTCCTTTACGATGTCATACGTGAAATTCTCAACAGGTTCGGGGGAGACACATTCATAACTTGTCACCTTGGTGAAGTCGGATTGCTCGCCCCTTTCAAAATCAACGGATCCGAATATCTGTCCCGCGGCGTAATATGATATATATGCCTGAGGTACTTTATCCCGGCATTTCTCTTCCGCATTTGTAGACGGAACAGCTATTACTCCGGAAACGAACAATTCGGTATTTCCGATATATATCTTCTTTCCGGCTATATTATCAGAACCGTAAAGCGCAAACGCAAGATTCCGGTCGATCACCGCGCCGTTCTTCAGATAGCTCTCATCGGAGAAGAACGCCCCGCTGAGAAGTTCAAAGTCCCTGAACAGGAAGAAATCTCCTCCTACAGCTGTTATTTCTGCCTCCGACTGACCGTATATCTCACAGCTGACATTTCTTCTGCCTGCTACGGCACTGTATGCCTGAGCTACGAGAGTCCTGCCCCCATCTGAATCAACACCGACATTTTTAAGCTTGCCGGTGATCTCATTTCTGACGCCGTCCGCTTCCTTTGCTGTAAATCCTGCGTCATCGCTGAAGAAGCAGCTTACCTGCGAACATTGCTTTCCGCTGCCGTTGCTCCAGCGATCCGCGGCATAATTATATCTCTGGGACTCAGCCATATTGCTGCCTGCAACAGACAGTATCACTGTTCCTATGACAGCGGCGGCATTTACAGCCGCTATTATCATCTGTCCCAGTCTGTATTTGTTTCTCATAAGGTCCGCACCGCCTTATTTATCCTTCATACGGACCTGAACTCCCGGATCAATGGGTTTGCTCGAAGCGGTTATAACGTAGTCGCCTCTGCTGATGCCGCCTGATACGGCACAGACCGTCTCGTCCTCGGCTTCAAGTCTTACCTCGACTTTTTCAACGTAATAACGGTTGCCGAGCGGAGTATTCTTTGATTCGACCACAAAAACATAATTTCCGTTGAGATCTCCCTTGTAAGCGCTCTTAGGAATGATAGCGTCATATGTACCGCTTCCGCAGGGAACAGAAAGATTAAGGCTGTCGCCTGCGACAACATCGCCCTTGACATCAAAGACAAGCTGTCTGTATTTTGAACCCGCAGAAGTGTCCGGCTTTATCTCCTTGAGAATTACCTCAACATCACCTCTGTAATTGTTGAGGACCTCAGCCGAAATGCCCTTCTTGAGCTTCTTTGCCTTTTCGATCTCTACTCCGTACAGTGTAAGAGTAAAGCCTTCGTCAACAAGGTCTATGGTTGCGGAAGGAACGCCCTCCATAGGCTTCTCGTCGATCTTTGCGTTTACAGCGCTTACCACTCCGCCGAACTTTGCGGTAAACTCTGTGGTTTTTGCTTCCTTTTTCTTCTGCTCGAACTTCTCCTGCATCTTGTCAAGAGCCTTTTTCTGGGCTTCAAGGTCAAGCGCAGCCTTCTTGTCGTCGAGCGAATTCTTCCTCTTGGTCATATTAAAGGAATTGAGTTCGGATTCAAGCTCATTCTGCTTTGCGGTAACGCTTGCGGCAAGTGTTTCATAGGAATCCCCGCTGTTGTTTCCGAAATTGGCGTTATACTCATTTATGCTGTTATTAAGGTCGGAAATACTGACCTTCAACTCAGCTATCCTTGCAACGAGATCGCTCCGTACAGAGCTTTTTGCCTGCTCGTACTCAGCATTTGCCGCGTCTCTGACAGCCTGCTTTGAGTCGGCGTCAGCCTTTGCTATCTCGGCGTTCTCACCGGACTCAACAGCATTTTTGTATATTTCGTAGGCTGCTGTATACTCTTCCTCAGCTGCGCTGCAAGCAGCATAAAGTGAAGCAAGATCGCCGATAAGCTCTACATCAGCGTCCATGTAGGAATTGCTGTCGAGCTGCCTTACTGTGCTCTCATAAGTTTCCTTTTCCGCGGTAATTCTGTCGAGCTCTGCCTTGTTTCTGTTGTATTCGCTCTTTGCATTTGCGTATATTCCTTCGTTGACTCTTGCAGCGTCACGCTTTGAGATAAGTGTGCTGAGATCCTCGCGCAGTATCCTTATTTTCTGATTCTCG
Source organism: Ruminococcus sp. (assembly GCF_016287535.1). Taxonomy (GTDB): domain Bacteria; phylum Bacillota; class Clostridia; order Oscillospirales; family Ruminococcaceae; genus Ruminococcus. The sequence goes on along the minus strand of NZ_JAEFAJ010000030.1, from coordinate 9,746 downwards.
CTGGTGTAATCCGTAGGTTCAGTCAGCAGAGCCTTTTCATATTCGAGCTTTGCCTTTTCGAGCGCTTCCTCTTCCTCTTCAAGCTCCTTGCTGCTTACAGTATCCAGAGTGAACAGTACATCGCCTGCCTTTACCTCCTGACCGACCTTAACGTGTATCTTCTTGATTGTCTTACTGCTGTCAACAAGCACATCATAGGACTGGTTGGATTCAACAACGCCGCTCTTGCTGATACGCTCAACGAGCTTTCCTGCTGTTGCAGCCTCTGTACTTACCTCCGCAAGAGACTTGTTCATTATCGTGTTCGAGAAGAAAGTAAGTATAAGCATTATCACAAGAAAAACTATGATGAGTGTCTTTATAAGCTCTCTTCTCCTTAGGGGAGATTTTATTTCTGTCTCTCCTCTCTCCGCAAGTATTTCCTTAACTTCTTTTGTTTCGTTCATATCAATGCTCCTTCTGAAAGAATAGCTCTGTTTTCAATCTTATCCCTTGATGCCGCCGGAATAGGCAATTCCCTCCACAAGATAATCCTCGCCGTAAAGGAACATAAGCACCGTCGGTATCATATATACCGTTCCCACCGCAAACGCAAGTCCGATATCTCCCGTATTTATCTCTGACAGGAACACCGAGAGCGGATGCAGGTTATTGTTTTTCATAAGTACGATCGGCTGCTCCACCATATTCCAGTAGTCGATGAATACCAGCATCGCTATAGAAACGATAGCGCCCTTGCAGAGCGGTACGTATATCTTTGTGAGTATCTTCAGCTCGCTGGCGCCGTCAAGCTTTGCAGCCTCGACGTAGGAAACAGGTATCCTTCGCATTACCTTTGTCAGCAGGAAAATACTGAAGGGCGAAAATATCGCCGGAAGTATGATCGCTCTCCGCGTGTCCAGCATATTGAACTTATCCGCAACAAGGAAATTAGGTACGAGAGTTACCTGATACGGCATTATCATAAGTATGATGTACGCAAAGAAGATAATGCTCTTGAATTTATTCGGATACCTTGAGAATCCGTATGAAGTCAGTACAGCAACAAGTATCTGGAACACGGTTATCGGAACTGTGAGTATAACAGAATTCCAGAACTTCATAAGATAATCCGAATTCTGTATCAGCACCGCCTTGTACTGAGCAAAGGTGACCTTGTCGGGAATGAATTTCAGATTGACGTTCTTGGAAATGATATCCTTTTTTGCTGATGTCATATTTTTGAACATCGCACCGTAGTTAGTGGTTATCTCCTTCGACGTCATAAACGAATTGGCTACCGTCAGCACGGTAGGCATCAGGAACATCAGTGCCGCAAACAGCACGAATACAAGTATCATGCAGTTGAAAGCCCTGCGTCTGTTCCTCGGTGTAAAAAGCCTGGTCCTCATCAGTTCTCCACATCCTTTCCGAAAATGTTTTCGGCGATGAGAAGAACCGCCATTATCACTATCATCACGAGCGCGAGCAATACCGCAGCAGATGACAGCTTCTGGTAGTCAAGGCTGTTGAAGGTATTGTTCATAAAGTGCTGAAGCATATACAGCTTATCCTGAGGATAGTTTCCCGTGAGGAGGTATACCTCACGGAATATCTTGAATGAATTTATCATCGAGAGTATGAGAACGAAAAGTATCGTAGGCGAAAGATATCTCAGCTTGATATGTATGAACTTGTACCAGCTTCCCGCGCCCTCAAGGTCCGCGACCTCGATTATATCCCTCGGTATCGCACAGAGCGCCGACATGAACAGTATCATATTGTATCCGAGATTCTTCCACAGGAACATACATATTATAATGACCTGTCCGTACGGTGACTTTATCCAGTCTACCGACTGACCGCCGAAATGCTCTATCAGCTGGTTCAGGGTTCCGTGATTATGGAATATTACCTGCCACACAAGAACTACCGAAGCAGTCGGGACCATGAGCGGACTCAGGAAAAATGTCCTGAAAATACTCTTTCCGGGAATGTTCCTTTCAAGCAGCATCGCCAGTCCCAGCGAAAGGATCACTGCCAGCGGAACAGACACGACCGAGAAGAACGCAGTGTTCTTCACAGCCTTCATGAACGCGGTATTGCTGAAGAGCTTCGTGTAGTTCTCTATACCCACGAAATCCTTCAGTACCGGGTTGTTTATAAGAGAATAATATATAACTATGCAGAACGGAATGAAAAAAAACAGCATTACGCCGATAAAACTCGGAAGAACGCAGATATTGCTGAATACTCTTTCTCCCTTTCTTCCGCACTGGTTTTTTGTCTTGTTTTTCATTTGAACACAACCTCAATGATTTCTCTTGCTCTTGAATTTTTTCTTTAAATTACCGCTTCTCCGCAATGAAACGGCAGCGGTGCTTTCATCGCTCTTCCGCAGGATTATCTCCTGATCCTCCATAGGCGATCTGTGTGTAAAAGGTATATGTCTCTGCCGAAAGACATATTATGCAAGCTGTGCCTGTAATGTAACCGATCAATAAATAAGATGTGTTTATATGCTTTAAAAATACCGCTACCTCAAAACCGCATAATATGCACCGATCGATTAGTCAGACATATGCAGCCGGGATTACGGCTATAAAGCACTTCAGCTAAAACGCTTAATTACTATAATACAACTTTGATAAAGAGTTGTCAATAAAATGAACGGACTTTTAACTTATTCTTTACCAAATACTATATCTGTGTTAGATAATAAAGGTAAGGGCACGTTTTTTTTGTTGATTTTTCCCGTCATTATTATCACGCTTTCACAGCACATTTATTATCTTACATCACAAACGTGACAATAACGTGACTTATAAATTACAAAACCGTCACTTTTGCCTTAACTCTTCTAAATAATAAGACGTTCATAAACAGGCTTTTGTGACATTATTTTCCGAAAAAAACGAGCTATTCTTAGTTAATCGGCATTTTGACTTTCACCAAAGTGCGGAAGGCGAGTTTTTTTAGTCAATGTGACTGTTTTTCAAATGTGCTATTGACATTTCATTTTCAGTATGGTACAATATTTTCTGTTGAAACGCCGTGCGGGTGTAGTTCAATGGTAGAATGTCAGCCTTCCAAGCTGAACACGTGGGTTCGATTCCCATCACCCGCTCCAAGTACTTAGCAGCTTTAGCTGCTAAATTTTTCTGTGCGCCTTTAACTCAGCTGGATAGAGTAACTGCCTTCTAAGCAGTAAGCCGCTGGTTCGAATCCAGCAAGGCGCGCCATTCCGAAACTCTCCGTTACTTGACTCCATCTAATGGAGAGCTTTCGCTTTTACTTACTGAATATGGTGGGTGTAGCTTAGCTGGTTAAAGCGTCGGATTGTGGTCCCGAAGACCGTGGGTTCGAATCCCATCTCCCACCCTCATGAAATAGGCACTTTCGAGAAATCGGAAGTGCTTTTTTCTAAGATTTTTTCTAATATAAATGTCCCCGCAATTGCGGGGACTCTCTGTACCTATCCCATAAGCTTTGCTCTATCATGATACTAAACAAATCAGAATTTAAGGCATTTTATTTTGCGATATTTTCATTGAAATCATCAACCGCTTCTATGATGTCAGGATTTGTTGAATCTGCGCCCAATGTTATTGCCCATTTTAAAAGATCAGTAGATATAAGGTCGCACAATTCTAATAATCGCCGATAATCCCAGTCATCAGTGATATTTATAAAACGAAATACTGTTTGTTTGATCTTGGGAAATACCCATTCAACAGGAAACTGTTTTAGGCAATTTCTTCCGATCGTGATCGGCATAACACTCGTTGGATTACAAGCCCAGAAAACAAGCTTTCCTACAATTTCAGAAGCCACTTCATCAGAAAGATCCATAATTTCAGACACGCTGAAATAAATTTCCTTATTGGCAATTTTGTTAAGAGATTCTGCAATTGCTTCTTCATAAGGATGCATACAATACCTCCTAAATCCCGTGTTTATAATATTAACCTACTTACTATCCATATTATACACTCATTGACGTAAGCGTTACAAGAGATAATAGAATAGCAATTGCTTTTTTCATTGCTTCACCTTCCTTTTTAAGTCTTTAACTATTAGACGTCCGGGAATAAAAAAACTCTCACATTTTTTTATTTCATTACAGCCAAAAGTCAGGATCGCTGCCGTAGCTGCACTTAGAAGTGGCATAACATTCCTTCCGGTAAAGTACATACAAAATATGGAAGTCCCCGCAGCCGCGGGTACTTTATGCACCGTTATTTTCCGTAAGCAGCAGCAAAATCCGTCCCGTTATTGAGCTCGTCAAGCAACTCTAGCAATCCCTGCTGTCCGTGTTCCTCTATCCAGCCGGCAAGCTCATGCTTAGCATTCAGGTAGCGGAAGCGTCTGTCCTCCGCTTCTCCTGCATAGAACTCCGCAGGAGTGTCCATATCTTCAAGGGCAATGATGTTTTTTCCGCTGTCCGTCTGCTTTATCCACTGTTCCTCGCTGTACTGCTCACGGTAGTCATTCTGCGTGGCAAGTCCCTCATCGAACCATGTCGGTATACGTTTCAATGCCTCATTTGAAAGCCGTGTGTGCAGCTCTGCATGGGTGATCTCATGCGCTATAATGTCAAGCTTCAGATACTCGTCCGATATGCATATATAGTGCTTTTTTGAAGGCGCAAAATAAGTGGGAGTGGCGTGATCTTCACCAAGCTTTGAGATAAGTTTTTCGTCATCGCATATAATGATGACCGTCTCGTCCCAAAAATCAAGTTCTCCGAAGAAAGCCCTGTCACGCTCCTCTGCCTGCCTGATAAGATCAAGAACTTCCTGCTGATCTCCTGAATAATCTTTGTTGATATAGACCTTGTCTGCGATTTCTGTAAATGAAGGTCTGTACGGCACGGTCATCAGATAACCGCATTGATTGAACTGGAAGAAATAAACAGCTGCCGCTGTGATCAGTAACAATATTGCAGCAATAAAACAGCTAAGGAGCTTCTTCTTTGTCTTCATATCTCTCTTGCCTCATATATCTTCGCAGAAACAAACCACGAAACAATGAATATTATCAGAGCAGCTGCAAGGATAACTGCAATAAATACCGGCTGAGTAACCCTTGAAATATAAGATGTCAGATCCTTCTTGATAAAAAATGCTGTCAGACCTGCAATGGCAACACCTGTTACAGTAAAGTATACCAGTCTGCCCTTGGCAGTACCGAATTTAAAATCAAAAGGATACATAATTGAAGGAAGAATGATCGAAGCAGAAGCTGCCGCAGTGAGATAGCCCACAATATCATTCATGCCGATAGTTTTATCCTTGTTTACGATATTTATGGCGATCAATGCTGCCAGCGACAATATGACCGACAACAATGACGCCATAAGCGCAACGATATATTTTGAAGAAACGATATCTTTTTTATCCACCGGGAAACACACCGAGTATTTGTCCCATCTGCTTGTTTCATCAACAGTCAGTACCTGATTTACAAGCATTGGGAAAAGCAGCGGTATAAACATGATATATGCGGCGCTGTTCATGACTACTCCGAACACCGCCATTAATAATATGCAGAATAACTGCATTTTGTTATTCTTTATCAGTACAAGAATTTCCTTTGTAATAAGACCCTTCATCATTTCAGTTTTCCTCCTTAGCCATAAATACGAACAGATCCTCTATCGAAACAGGTTTTGTAGTGAAGGACTGAGGTATCATATTTCTGTCAACGATAGCCTCTGTGCTCCACTTGTTCGAGCGCTTGCCCTTGATCGCGTTTGCGTCAAGTTCCGCAAGCTGTTCTTCGGTAGTGTTTATAAATACATACTGCTCCAGCAGATTGTCCTTTTCTTCGCAGAGCATGAGCTTTCCCTTATGCATAAAAGCGATATAATCGCAGAGCTTTTCAAGGTCGCTTACGATATGTGAGGATATCAGTATGGAGTGGTTTTCCTCGCGGGTGAAGTCATTGAGAATGTCGATTATCTCATCTCTTACAAGTGGATCAAGTCCGCTTGTAGGCTCGTCGAGTATGAGAAGCTCAGCATTATGTGAAAGAGCCACCGCAATACCGAGTTTCATTTTCATGCCTTTTGAAAAATCTGAGAAAGCCTTGTTCTTAGGAAGGTCAAACTTGTCCAGATATTCATTGTACAGCTTTTCGTCCCAGTTGCTGAACATATTCTTCATTATCTTATTTATATCGTTTGCGTTCAGCTTATCGGGGAATCCGACTTCATCAAGAACAACGCCGATACGGTTTTTCAGCTTTGCCGAGATCGGCTGTCCGAGGACTTCTATGCTGCCGTCATATTTTATGGAGCCGAGAATAGAACGGATAGTCGTACTTTTTCCCGCGCCGTTTTCACCGATGAGACCGAGGATACAGCCCTGAGGCAGTGAAAACGAAACATTATCAAGTGTAAAGCCCTTGTATTTTTTTGTAAGATTATTGATATTTAATGCGTTCATAAAAGCATCTCCTTTAGTTTTCGCTGAGGTATTTGTACATATCTATTATATCTTCAGTAGAAAGACTGCACGAGGCGGCTCGCTGCCGGACTTCCGTCAGAAGCTCCTCTATTTTTTTGAGGTTTTCCTCGCGCAGAAGCTCGGTATTCTTGGGAGCCACAAAGCAGCCCTTGGCAGGCTGGGTATATATGAATCCCTCGCGTTCGAGCTCGTCGTATGCACGTTTTGTAGTTATCACGCTTATACGAAGGTCTTTTGCAAGATTTCGTATTGACGGGAGCGGATCGTTTTCTTTCAGTTCTCCGTTTATGATACTGCTTTTGATCTGATTGTAGATCTGGTCATAAATGGGAGCGCCGTTTTTATTATCAATGAATATATTCAAAACATCACCTCTTGAAGCAGAACTGTTAATCAAGTTTCATCTGTATATGCACAGTATACACAGATGAAACAGATTTGTCAATACAGCTGGATATTCTTTGTATGATATTACAATTTAGAGAAAAGTAATCAGTATATTTATGTGCGTTATATACAAAATGTTATTCTCTTTCAAGGGCAATCAGCATAAAAAAATTTCATGGAGCTTTTAGTTGTTCAGCAGTGGTAAGACCAATTTCAAAAAGGCAATTTTACTGTTTGCACCTGAAAACAAAGTCCGAAACAAAGCTGTTTGAACTCCAAAACGGCAGTTATACTAAGAGCACTTTTTTGTTATAATAATTTTATATCTCATGTGTACTCACAAATACTAATACGCACTGTAAATCCGCATATCTCGTGGCATATACCCCAGCAGACGTATTTTGTGAATAATGCTGCATTATAGTATTTTAATTACTTTTTCATAGGGAATATTAACAAAAAAAGGGTTGCTCTTTAACATTCCCTGTGGTATAATGGTACTATAGTATTTTTAATCAGTCGGCCCTCACCATATAACTGATACCAAAACTAAAAAACCCACTCTGACATCAGGATCGCAAAAGACATAAACAGATATATTTCAGTGCAAAATAAAACGAGGATACTATAATTTTACGTTTCTGATATGGATACAGTACACACAAAGTCAGTATACAGGCGGTACCGACATATTGTTTTTCACTGTACACACAAAGTTATAAAGGAGGAAGAAAAATGAAAAAACTGATTTCAAAACTAATATCCGCTTCTCTGGCAGCAGCAATGCTCATCATGACCGCACCGCGCGGTATATACGCTCCGCGTGTTAAAGCCGAAAGCTCTGTCACCTACACAAAAACACTTTACGGCGAGAAAGGTTCACTTAACTATGGCTATGTAATGGCTCCCGAAGGGGACGAAAAGCTGCCGGCTGTGGTTTTCTTCCACGGTCTGGGAACTCCGAATGAAAATCTGTCAAATTCCATCATGTCAAAAATGACTTCATGGGTAAACGCAGGCTACCTTCAACCTATAATATTTGTATCACCTTATATCGAAAAAACAAAACGATATAACAATCAGAACGAAGATTTCCGCGTATACGTCCGTAACGAATTCTCTTCTGTATTGAAGCAGATGGAAAACGGAACGCTCTGCGACCGAATAGATACTTCAAAGGCTTTTTCAGTTGCCGGTTTTTCAATGGGCGGAGCTGCCTCGCTTTATGTAGGCAGCAAGTTCAGGGATAAATTTCCCAACGTAGGTTCACTCAGTCCTGCTCTGCAGTATTTGTACTATGACAATAAGAACAAAAAAGAAGAAGGCTGGGCATTGTCCGATGACGCTACCAGAGATTTCGGATTCGCTTCAAAGAGCCAGAATCCTCACCTTCTCTTCTCATGCAGCTATACAGAAGCAAACCACGCACATTATCAATACGTTGACTATTTCAACGAGAGATTCGGTAAAAAGAATAATTTCCAGAATCATATTTTCCCGTCCGGAAATCATGATTTCACCCAGCTTTCAAGAGGTCTCTTCTGTTTCCTTTATTTTACGCAGCACGATAAACTTCCCGATGAAGATACTATAAGAGCTGCGCTTGGTTCATCAGCAGTCGGAACAGTAAAGCTCCCGTCAGATGATTCATCGGACGATATGCAGATCATTAGTCAGGTTATAAACGCCGGTCCGGCAACAACCACTAAGGCTACAACTAAGGCTACAACGACCACTACTAAAAAGCCTACTACGACTACAACTAAGGCTGCCACAACAACTACTAAAAAGCCGACTACGACTACAACTAAGGCTACAACGACTACTACTAAAAAGCCGACTACAACTACAACTAAGGCTACAACGACTACTACTAAAAAGCCGACTACGACTACAACCAAGGCTACAACGACTACTACTAAAAAGCCTACTACGACTACAACCAAAGCAACAACTACTACTAAAAAGCCTACCACAACTACAACCAAGGCTGCCACAACTACTACTAAAAAGCCGACTACGACTACAACTAAGGCTACCACAACTACTACTAAAAAGTTAACCACAACTACTGCAAAGCCTACAACCACTACTACCAAGGCTACCACAACCACAACAAAGCCTACTACAACTACCACCAAGGCAACAACAACTACTACCAAGCCTACTACAACTACCACTAAGGCTACCACAACTACTACAAAGCCTACAACAACTACCACTAAGGCAACTACGACTACAACAAAGCCTACAACAACTACTACCAAGGCTACCACAACCACAACAAAGCCTACTACAACTACCACTAAGACTACAACGACCACAACAAAGCCTACTACAACTACCACTAAGGCTACCACAACTACTACAAAGCCTACTACAACTACCACTAAGGCTACCACGACCACAACAAAGGCTACCACTACAACTGCTCATGTAACTACCGCAGTTACTACAACTACAGCAAAACCGATCAGATATATGCTCGGCGACGTTGACGGAAACGGCGAGATCAATGCTGTAGACGCTTCACAGATCCTGAAACATTATGCACTTATCTCAACAAGTAAAAAAGGCATTTTCAGTAAGCTCCAGGAACTTGCAGCAGATATAAACGGCGACGGTGAGATAAATCCTGTAGACGTTTCTCCTGTTTTATCATATTATGCTTTCGCTTCAACAATAATAAAAGTATTCATCTCATTTGAAGACTACGTGTCAAGCAGATGGAACGATATAGCTAATAAGAGCTGAATAATGTATCAGCTTCATCAAAAAAGTCCCCGCAAATGCGTAATGTCATTAAGCTAATCAAATACGTAAAAGAACAGGAGTATGTTTGGAATATGACCAGACATACTCCTGCTGTTACATTCGCAAAAAATGCATGACGAAAAGACAGATCCGAGA
>NZ_JAEFAJ010000029.1 GCF_016287535.1 Ruminococcus sp. | reverse complement strand
AAAGACTGGAAAAACTGGAATAACGGTCAGCAGCAGAATAACGACTGGAACAACTGGAATAACGGTCAGCAGCAGAATAACGACTGGAACAACTGGAACAACGGTCAGCAGCAGAATAATGACTGGAACAACTGGAACAACGGTCAGCAGCAGAACAATAATACAAGTTCACAGGGCGACGGCTTCAAGAATGCGTTTGCTAACTACTTCAAGATAGGTACTTCTGTAAGCCCGCACGAGCTTGGCAGCGGCGCTGAATTCCTCAAGAAGAATTACAGCTCTATTACTCCTGAGAATGAGCTGAAGCCTGACAGTATCCTCGATCAGTCAGCTTGTCAGCAGAGAGGCAATAATGTAAATACACAGATCAGCCTCAGCAGAGCAGCTCAGACTCTGAAGTTCTGTGAAGAGAACGGAATCGCGCTCCGTGGTCATACATTTGTATGGTACAGCCAGACTCCTGACTGGTTCTTCCGTGAGAACTTCTCACAGAACGGCGCATACGTATCAAAGGATATAATGGATCAGCGTCTCGAAAGCATGATAAAGAATACATTCGCAGCTCTCAAGGAGCAGTATCCGAGACTTGAAGTATATTCATACGACGTCTGCAACGAGCTCTTCCTCAATGACGGCGGCGGAATGAGAGGCGCGGACAACTCCAACTGGGTAAGAGTTTACGGCGATGACAGCTTCGTTATAAACGCATTCAAGTTTGCAAGACAGTATGCTCCCGCAGGCTGCAAGCTTTACCTCAACGATTATAACGAGTATATCCCCGCAAAGACAAACGATATCTACAACATGGCTATGAAGCTCAAGCAGCTTGGCTATATCGACGGTATCGGTATGCAGTCACATCTTGATACATCTTATCCTGATGCGAATACTTATGAGACAGCTCTCAAGAAGTTCCTCAGCACAGGACTTGAAGTACAGATCACAGAGCTTGATATTACCTGCAACAATACATCTGAACAGGCAGATCTCTATGAGAAGATATTCAAGCTTGCTATGGCTAATTCCGCACAGATCCCTGCGGTCACCATCTGGGGAACACAGGACAGCGTAAGCTGGAGATCATCACAGAATCCGCTCCTGTTCACAAATGGTTATCAGCCTAAGCCTGCTTATGAAAAGGTCATCGCGCTTACAAAGTAAGGAGCGGAACTGATTTCAGACTCGGCATAGCAATATTATTAATTTACTGAAATGACGATAATGCTTTATTTTATTTACATTGTATACAGAAAGCCGGGACAAATTGCCCCGGCTTATTTTTTCTGAAATGCAACGAAAAAAAAGGCGATAAATACAGGATAGGTATTATCATTTAACCGCATTCAGGCATTTTAACGTGATTAATATACTTATTTCAGGGTACATAAGCCGTTTAACCTATACAATGTTAATAAAAATACGCCAAAATGGAATTTTTTTGCAAAAAACACTCGCAAAATAAGAATTAATGTGGTATAATATATATAATGGTATTTTTGGGGTTGATAAAATGTTTAATTCTTTGACAGTAAAAGACCGCTATATTTATAATTGGGGCTTTAAATATAGTAAAATAGCCGTAAGGCGGTAGCTTCAAATAATCAAAGTGCCATATGTTATCGTCCTGCTGCGGTAAAGCTGCTTCTGATAAAATGTATTTACGTATAAAGCGGCGGAATCATGACAGGACCGGTATTCTGAAGCATAAGGCCGGACCAGTTCTTCTGTGATAAGCTCATCTGCAGGTGAGAATAAGGATCTGGTAAGGTATGCTTCTTTCTGTGGATAGATTTAGGGTATATGCTCGATGTGCGTTATACCTCTGTAGCTTCTGACTCGACTTCAACACTTTCTGTTACAAAACATCTTTATTATTATATCTTGCATCAATCAGGTTTTAGTATTCAGTCATTCCAGTTCATTCGTGCAAAAACTTTGATCCGATTTCATGGGCAGAGTCTGCATCTATCCTCGTTGACATCATCGTATCAGCAAAAGTTAATGAGAATGATCGTCCGGAAGCGGTAACAGGGAACAGTTCCTTCTTACTGCTGTTATCAGGCGGCGATCCTGATATACCGGAGTAGAGCCGTTCACCGTTTAAGTACGCTTCGGCAGTGAAGACGGCGGTGCGGCAGGGAAAAAGAGAATAATGCGCTTTTAAGTCAGCTTTCCTGTAAGCTGTCTGACAGCGGGATATTAAAAAGGAATACTGAAAGGCAAGATGTTTTATGCTGAGAATTGAAGACTATTACACCGACGCGCCGTCGGCGGGCATAATCACAATGCTCGAAAAGCCTGAGATCGTAAACAGGCTTATGAATATTTTCTACATCAATTTTAAGGGTTACGACTATAATAAAATGAGAGTAGAGATATATCCTGTCAGAGAAGAGCTTGAGGAATACAAAAACATGAGTTCTGTGATCCTTGACCAGATACAGAAGCTTCGTGTCTACTATGACGGACATCAGGTCGCTCTGAAGCGTGTCCTGAAGGATATAAATCACGATACTCACCTGAACACGAAGGTGTACAGTCCGGTTATCGGCTGCCCGATAAACTGTCCGTACTGCTTCAGCAAAAAGGTGGTGGAGCATTTTGAGGTCACGGACAGCTACAGGAAGCCCGTTTTCCGTGGACCGTACAAGCTCAGGAAAGATGCTGCGGGAAATGATATTCCCGAACTGTTCAATATAGAGAGTGAGAACCCGATAGACTGGTTCCTTACATATATGTCAGATTTCGGCTGCTGGAAACCTGAATGGCAGGAAAATGTCATTAGACAGATCATAGCGGCGAACGATCTGAAACGACGAAAGAACAACTGTGTTGATACCTACCAGCTCGTGACGAAGCGTCCGAGCGGAATAGACATCAGTTTCCTTTCTCCGGACATTGATCTGCGGAATGTGGTCATCTCCTGCACCGTAGACCGAAACAGCTGTACCAAGCGTATACCGGAGCTTATCGAAAAGACAAAGGATCATAAAATTACAGCCTGTGTCGTATATCAGCCGGTGCTTGAACATATCGATCCGGTTCACCTTGACGAATTCGTGAATGCGTTCGGCAGGGAATACAGCTGGGTGGTAATAGGAAGCGAAATAGGCGAAGACGCCACGCCGCTTGAATTTGAGTGGATAAAGGACATAATCGATAAGTGTACCGAGCTTGGTATCCCTATAAAAATGGAATACGATATAAAGAATATCGTAGAGAAAAACGGATATGAGTTTCTGGTGCAGGAGCCTGAGCCCATGAAAGAAACAAAAGCTTTCCGGAGCCGGTTCCTCGCTCTGAAGACAGCCAAGGCGTCAGAGAAGTATGACCTTAAAGTAGCCGAGCTGAACAGAAGGCTTGAGAATTGCGCTGAAAGCGACAGGATAGGCGTTGCGGGAAGCGTGATGTTCAGCGACGTTGAGGTAACGATGGAAAATGCAAAACGACTCCTCGACAAGTCGCCCGGCTTTGATGTTATACTTACCGCGGAGCTGAAGGGAATACCTCTTTCTTATGAAATGTCAAGGCAGAGCGGAAAGAGCTATGTAGTTGCCCGGAAGTCGGCAAAGCGTTGTCTGACTGCTACTAAAGACGGGGCAGGTACAGCCGGAAATGAGCTGAAGTTTTATCTTGACCCCGATGATATAGACAGCATAAAGGGCAAGAGGGTACTGATAGTAGATGATATAATCTACACAGGCGAATCAATGAAGGCTCTTGAATCTCTTGTCGAGATGGCGGTCGGAATAACGGTGGCTAAGGTCTCCGTACTTGCAGAGGAAGTCGTAGCGAAGCGTGACGGGATAACATATCTGGAAGCACTTCCGGTCTCTTCCTGTGAAAAGATAGCAATACATAATTAAAGCAGAGTAGCATAACAAAAAATTACAAAAAGATATAAATATAGGTGGGAAAGGGATTATCAGAGCAAACCACGGTGAATGGGATATTAACTATAAGCATTTGAAGAATATTGATTTAACGGATATGAAAGCAGTATTATAGCAGATGATTCTTTAGTATCACTGATTGCTGAATGCTCTATTGTAAAATTAAGTATCAGCTTTGATAATTTGAAAAACACTGATCCGTACAGGATATGGACAAACTCAACATAAAAAACGAAACAGATATGATAGCATACAGAATTTATCATTTTAATATATACAACAGTAATACTACTCATGCTTCATAATGATAATAAACCGTCTGATGAAGGCTTGCGACAGCCGTCAGCAGACGGTTTTCTTTTTTGTAGAACGAATAAAGCTCATCGGTCATTGAGTATATTTTTATTATTTGTAAACGAAATTCAATGATTTGTTATGATTAATTCATTGACTTGTTACAAGAAAAATGATATTATATATATAAACCAGCCGGTAAGAGGAGGAATTCAAATGAAAAAGGCACTTTTTTCAATTGCTCTGGCAGGAACTATAATGCTGACGTCCTGCGGTTCACCAAAGAATGCAGCAAAGGATAATACCGCATCATTTTCCGTACAGAGCAAGAGCTCAGATGAAGCTTATTCCGGTGAAGACTATATAAAAGCAGATTATGAAGCTGATGAAAACGGAGAGGCGAGCTCTTTAAGCTACAAGCAGTCTGAAGTTAAGGCGATAGATAAACAGATGCTCATTTATTCGTGTGATATGAGCATAGATGTTTTGGACTTTGACGATGCTGTATACAGGATACACGACCTTATAAACCGGTATAACGGCTTCCTTGAACGCGAAAACTACAATGACGGCGGCAGTACGAGCAAATGGCAGTATTCAGATGAACAGAAATGGAAAAACCTCAGTGCGGTGATACGTATACCCAGCGCCGATTATGAGAGCTTCTGCAGGGACGCTGAAGCCATAGGGGATATGCGCAGCAAGAATGCGTCGGTCCAGAATCTGACCACAGAATATTCAGACCTAAAAACCACTCTCAGCATATATGAAGCCAAGGAGAAGAGATACCTTGATATCCTTTCCGAGCTGAAGAGTGAACAGGATGCGATAGAGGTTGAAAACGAGCTTACAAATATTCAGATAGAGATCGCCAAGATAAAAACTCGCATGAACAATATTGAGAATGATGTTGCGTATTCATATGTATATCTCACTCTGAATGAAGTACGCGAATATACTGAAAAGCCGGTTGTTGAGCGCACCGATACGTTTGGTCAGCGGTTCAGGAATACGGTTTCAAGAACATGGGACAGCTTCCTGTATTTCCTTGAAAATCTCCTGTTTGTCCTGATAAGGCTGCTTCCTTATCTGCTTCTTGTGGGACTCATAATACTGATCATCCGCAGACTGATCAGGTTCTTCTCCGGACTGTCGAATAAGCGTGATAAGAAAAGGCTGCAGAAGAGAGCGGAGCAGATGAATGAGCTCGTTACCTCGGAAGCAACTGAAAAAAACGAAAATGCAGTCAGCGGTGACAAGCCTGCTGATAAGCAGTGACAGAGAAACAGTATACATTGATAAAGAGGACCCCTTTTGAAAAAGGGGTCCTCTTTATGATGTGATATTAATTGAAGTAGCCTCTGCATACAGTGAATTCTGCTGTTTTAACCGTTGTTCCTGTTGCGTCTGTTATTTCACAGGTGTACAGATCGTAGTTATCTACATAGCGTGTTTTCCAGCCGCTGTAATATCCTGCGTAGTACTCCTCTGTATATTTTCCCGATGTTGTGTTGCTCTTGCGTACAGAATAGTAGATAGTATAAATTTCACTTGTTGAATAGGAAGATACGAGCTTTGCGGACTTGTAGTTATACTTATCCTCTGCTGTCCTCTTATACCATTTTACTGTATAGGGACCGAAGCCTTCAGAACCATTTACTGTAAGAATACCTGTCGAGCTGCCGAAGCTTGAGCTTGTTTTCAGGCTCATAGGATCTGCTATATATATTCTCGGTCCCCAGAGGTAAGCGTATCCGGGTTCGTAAGAACGCTCGCAGGTAATGCAGCATCTGTAGATGTCGCCTTTCGATGTGCCTGCATATACATAGAGGTCAGCGTCGTGACAGTCTGTGTATACCCACTCATTAGTTCCTGCTGCCATTTTCTGCCAGTAGTAGTAATAATAATTGCCTGAGCCGCCTGCCGCCTTGGCGCTGAGGTGATAATAGCTGCCTTCACGCTTTGCGTATGTGGGGAATGTGTTTGTAAATCTGAGGTAATCCTTTGTGAGTGTAACTGTATCGCTTGTGAGGGTCTTGCCGTCTGCGTCAACGATAGTGCAGTAGTATTTGCCTGACTCGTATACTGTGAGGTTAGCCTCACCGCCTACATAGCCGCCGTCTTTCCTCCATGTGTACTTATAAGGAGCCTTTCCGCCTGTTACGCCTACTGAGAGCTTGTAGCCCCTGTCAGAAGCGATGACTCCGCTCTTGGGCTGTGATGTTATACGGAAGCTCAGTACCGTAACTGTTGCGTTTGAGGAATATACTGTCTGATTTGATTGATCCGTGATCCTGCAGCGGTAAGTGCCTGCTTCCGATGTAGTGTATATGTATGATGTAGCTCCGCTTATACTTGTGCCGTTCTTGAACCACTGATACTTGTATGGACCTTTTCCGCCTGTTGGTGTGACTGTAAGTGAAGTGCTTCTGCCGCTGTTGATAGTAACATTGCCTGACTGTGAAGAGACAGCCAGCTTTTTAACTACGATGATATTGTTTGTGCTCTTGAGCTGAGCGATGCTGTCCTTTACTGTGCAGTAGTATGTACCTTCTGCTGTAGCTGTATATGTTGATTTTGTTGCACCGCTGATAAGAACTCCGCTCTTGTACCACTGATAAGTAAGAGTACCGTATCCGCCGCTTGCTGTCACACTAAGTGTAGCTGTGCCGTTTGATGAGAGTACAGGATAATTCTGAGTCTGTGATGTGATGTTTATAGCAGAGGCTATAGTTACAGAAGCTGTATTTGTGGAAATGCTCTGACCTGAATTATCCTTGATAACGCAGTAGTAAGAACCTGAAACAGAGGCGTTGTAGGTCCTTGATGTGGCACCGCTTATGGCTGTGCCTGCCTTGTACCACTGGTAGGTATAAGGAGCCTTACCGCCATTGACCGCAACGGAGAGCGTTGCCGACTTTCCGTTGGCTACAGTCTGGGACTGAGGCTGTGATGTAATAACGATCTTCTCGATCACAGCGCAGGTCCTGCTCTTTACAGACTGACCTGATTCGTCGGTAACGATACAGTAATAGCTGCCTTCCAGTGAAGTGCCTATGCTCGGACCCTTTGTTGTGGCAAGGAGCTCGCCGTTCCTGTACCACTGATAGGTATATGTTCCGTAGCCGCCCTTTGCGCCGACACGGAGTACGATTCCGCTTGCGGGCATTATCTCCTTTTCGCTGAGATCTGTTGAGAGGGCAAGCTTCTCAGCGATGTAAACGGTGCCGTATCTTCCTGTTATCTCCTGACCGAGTGAATCCGTTACCTTGCAGTTGTACTTTCCTGCCGCTGTAACAGTACAGGTGGCAGAGTTTGAATCAGCTATCGCTTCGCCGTCCTTATACCACTGATAGGTATACGGGGCAAGTCCGCCGGATATTTCTACGGACAGCTCTCCGCTTCCGCCCTGTGCGATATGTATATCCTCCGGGAGCTTTGTGAAGGACAGTGTGGATACTATATTCACAGCCTTTGATGTGGCTCTGAGACCTATCTTGTCAGTTACTCTGCAGGTATACTTTCCGACTTCGGTAGCGGTGTATGCTGAAGAAGTGGCTCCGCTTACAGCCCTGCCGTCCTTATACCACTGGTAGGTATAGCCGCCTGCGCCGCCTTTTGCGGTAACTCCCAGCTCAACAGACTCGCCGTACTTTAGTATATAAGCGGTCTTGTCGTTGGTAAGGCTTACGGATATTGATCTGTTGGGATTTCTGGTATCTATGATAACGGTATCATAGTCCCCGCAGATTATCGAGTTCAGCAGCTCTGCGTCACTTTCGGTGATTCCGGTACAGAAAAGAACAGGACCGTTTTTGAGACCTTCGTCTATTTTCTTGTACCACGATGCTATCATTTCGCCTGTAGTAGTGAATCTTTCGTCGTCCCTGATCTTTTCTTTACCGCTGACTATTTCTCCAATGTCACCCTTTTGGAGTTTTTTTCCTGTAACTATCAGTGCGTAGTAGCCTTTTTCAGCTGTTGCGGGAGGAGTCATGATAGGATCGCCGCTGAGCTGCGGCTTTAAGCCAAGGTCGCCGCCCTTTCTGAATAAGGAAAGATCGTCCGTATCGTCATCTGAAAGTTCAGGAGCCAGATCTTCGTAATAACCTGTTTTCAGTGCGGTTTCACGTGTTATTGTCTCAGCGCTTGCCGAAACTGCTGTGAGTCCGCTTTGCAGAGCCAGTGCTCCCAGTAATAATGCAAACATTTTCTTGGAATTCTTTTTCATAATAAACAACCTCCATCTTTAATAAGTATTTTTATATCTCCTGTGAAAGCCCCGCAGACATTTTCAACCCCTGATTTACCTCCTTTTCGTTTATTTTGTCTTTCGTGTCCTTCACTGTCATTATGATATCATACTTCATGAGGTTTTGGAACGTGTCATCTGTCACTTTATCATGGCGATTTGTCACCTATCACGTGAGTATTGTCACTCTCAGGGGAAAGGCGGCGGAATAGCGAAAGCCCTGCGGCACTGCCGCAGGGCTTGTTGCTTTTTATTTATTGAAATAGTTTGCTGTCAGGTATCTGAACGAGTTCTTGAACCATTTCTGCTTGCGGTCCATTCCGATAGTGCCGGTTACCTGGTTCTCGTTATGGATAATGCCGACCGAGGCGTTGAAAAGGGCTTTTTTGCCGTTCTGGCGTATTATTTCTCCGACCAGTAGTTCCTCGCCGTACATAAAGATATTTTTGCAGACGGGCAGTATCTTTTCAACACATTCCTTTCTGAACATGAAACAGCTTCCGTGAACAGCATAGACGTATCTGCTCTTCATAGCGCCGTTCTGAGGCTTTCTGGGCTTCAGGTCGCTGAGCTTGAAGTAGAGCCTGTATAAAAAGCGGTTGGAAAAAGCGGTTTTCCATATCATGATCTTTTTCTTTGACGGGCGTTCAGCAAGGAAGGGATTCTGATGCACGCCTGTTGCCGACAATACTATATCAGGGCTTACGCACCATACATCATCGCGGACATTCCCGGTTATTTTTTCAAAGAAATTCGTCTCCTTGAATTCAATGTCCGTATTGGATACCATTACCCATGAATAATCCTGTCCGGATTCCCTTACGCCGTATAAACAGCCGTTAAGGTATCCCAGATTACTGCCGGGCTCGTATACGAGTGCTGACGGAAGGACTTCAAGCAGTTCCTTCCTGAAGCTTTCGGGGTCCTTGCAGGCATTGCAGGTCACCAGAAGCTGGATACGGTCAGCGATGCTTTGCTTCAGCAGGCTGCCGGCAAATCCGATAATTTCCTTTTCATTGTTGTATAAAGTTACAGCTACAGCGATATCCCTCATATCATTATCCCTCTGTTTACCGGAACTATAGCTGCTGAGCTTTTGATAATGCTGCTCTTCATCTGAATTCATTCCTTTTTATTAATTTAAAGGCGGCTTTAGCCCCACGGGTTATATCATACAACATTATCGCCGAAATGTCAATAGCCGCGCTCCTGAAAAAAGAAAATCAGCTTTGAGCCGGAGCAAAAAGCTGATTTTCAAGTATATTCAATTCATGTTTCTTTTTTTTTTGGCAGCCTCTCATAACTGCCGTATACTGTTCATTGCAGAACAGCAGAATTATACCCTGAAAGTTTGTCTTACTTGAAAGCGTATCTCATAAATGTATAGAGATGCGGCTTTACAGAGTCCGCACCGTGTCCGCCGCCTGGGATGGACTGATATACGTGCTCAACGCCGTTTCTTGTGAGGATCTCGCTGTACTGCTGCGGGAATGTACCTACGACTGAGTCGTTAGTGCCGCCTGTAATCATAAATACAGCAGGCTCCGGACCTATGTTCCTGAACTTCATTTCGCTCTCCTGCATACAGCCGGGATGCTCCATGAACATATCCTTGCCGGGAGTTATACCGGGAGCCGGGCAGGCGCCGCCGACATAACCGAAGAGGTCAGGACGCATAAGACCGATGTAGATAGCTTCACGTCCGCCCATTGAGAATCCTGTGATAGCTCTGTTCTCTCTGCCTGTCTTTACTGAGTAGTTTGACTCAATGAAAGGAATAAGGCTGTCTGAGATATCATAGAGGAAGTTGTCATAAGCCTCGCAGGTCTCCTGATTGATGCCGAAGCCACCGCCGCCGTTGCCGTTCTTGCTTGTGTACTGGCTTGGGAGAACGATGATCATTTCCTCTGCCTCGCCCTTGGCGATAAGACCTGCCAGAAGCTCCTGAACGCCCATACCGCTTACCATGCTGTTCTCGTCACCGCCGATGCCGTGGAGAACGTACATTACGGGGTACTGCTTGCTTGCGCTGTAGTTGGGAGGAAGAATTACATTGCAGCTCTTCTGTCCGCCTGTATATTTACAGTTGTAAGTTTTCTTTTCGACCTTGCAGGCACCGCTCTTTTCAACGCCGCCGGGAACCGAAGTAGGCATATCCATTCTTATCTTAGCATTGAGACCTGACTGAGCGTTTCCGCCGTTGCCGGGATCTGAACCGATATTTCCGCCGCCGTTATTGAAACCGCCGGCCATGCCGTTCCAGTCGATGTTTGCGTCGTTTCCGCCGCCCATATTTCCGAAGTCAAAGCCGCCATTATTGCCGCCCTGGCTCCAGTCGAAGCCGCCGTTGTTGCCGCCCTGGCTCCAGTCGAAGCCGCCGTTGTTACCGCCCTGACTCCAGTCAAAGCCGCCATTATTGCCGCCCTGACTCCAGTCGAAGCCGCCGTTGTTGCCGCCCTGGCTCCAGTCAAAGCCGCCGTTGTTGCCGCCCTGACTCCAGTCGAAGCCGCCGTTGTTGCCGCCCTGGTTCCAGTCAAAGCCGCCGTTGTTGCCGCCCTGGTTCCAGTCAAAGCCGCCATTATTGCCGCCCTGGTTCCAGTCGAAGCCGCCGTTGTTGCCGCCCTGGTTCCAGTCGAAGCCGCCGTTGTTGCCGCCCTGGTTCCAGTTGTTCCAGTCGGTGTTCTGCTGCTGACCGTTATTATTGTTCCAGTCATTTACGCCCCAGTTATACCAGGCGCCGTTATCATTCTGGTTATTGTTCCAGTTATTGTTCTGCTGACCGTTGTTCCAGTTGTCCCAGCCGTTGTTCTGCTGGCCGTTATTCCAGTCGAAGCCGCCGTTATTACCGCCCTGGCTCCAGTCGTTGCTGCTCCAGTTATTCCAGTCGTTATTGCCGCCCCAGCTGTTCCAGTCATTGTTCTGCTGACCGTTATTCCAGTCGAAACCGCCGTTATTACCGCCCTGATTCCAGTCATTATTGCCCTGACCGCCGAACTGGCTGAAGTCGAAGCCTCCGTTGTTTCCGCCCATGTTGCTGAAATCAAAGCCGCCCTGGCTCCAGTCCTGTCCACCCTGGTTCCAGTCATTATTGCCCTGACCGCCGAACTGGCTGAAGTCGAAGCCGCCGTTGTTGCCGCCCATGTTGCCGAAATCAAAGCCGCCCTGGTTCCAGTCGTTGCCGCCCTGATTCCAGTCGTTGCCGCCGCCCATATCAAAGCCGCCGCCTGCGTTGCCGCTGTCAGCACCGCCTGTGCTTACTGTAACGCTCTTTACGTTAGCGGAACCGTTTGATCTGTAGCCCTCGATATTGAGAGATACTTCATAAAGAGTACCGGACATATCGAGACCAGCCTGAGCCCATGCGTCAAAGTGCTTGGATACATCTATAGTACCCTTCATGTAGTTTGTCTGATTATTTGCTGAACCGCTTGTTGAACGAATGCTCCAGTACTGCGGGAAAGTTGCTGTTCCGTCGAGAGAAGGCTGATTGTAACGCATTGTTTTTGCGATCTCGTAAGAATTTCCGTTTAAGGTAACATTGCCTTTTCTCTCTGCACCGTCTCCGGGTGGACGCCAGTCGCCCCAGCCTTCAACGATGTAGTATTCCATAAGAGGATTTCTCGTCCATCCGTATACGCACATATACGAATTTCCTCTTGGTGTGTACTCTACATCATAGGTAAGTACGATATTTCCAAATGCTTTGTAGTTCTGCTTCTGACTGTCGAAATTCTTTCCCATACGCGCCAGGAAGTTTTCAATATTGCTCCATGAGCAGGTAAAAGAGCCTGCGCCGGGATTCATTGAAACCTGACCCTGACCGTTCTGGTTCCACATTTCGTAGTCATAACCGCCGATGTTTCCTCGTGTCTGCTGGTCAGCGGCAGAAGCAACTGCGGGTATGCTTGCTGCGATCATCATTGCGGAAACTGTACCGCTGATGATTCTCTTGAATTTTTTCAGCTTCACTTCGATCACTCCTTTGAATAGTCTTGCCGGATTTATAAAGTTAATGAATTAAGTAGTGATTCAGTAATCCCCGTGAACGAGCTCGTTATATATATCTGAATATTATTATATTATTCTAACCATATTATTGCAAGCCATTTTTTGTCAATGCTATACTCATTGACCAGATATTGCGGATTTATACATTTTGTATAAGGCTGAAAATAGGCAAAAACAACGCATTACCTTGAAATAATCGCAATAAATGACAAGCACGCCGCAATAAATAATAAGTGAAAATAAGTCAATTTTTTCTTGCGGGATAGTAATTTAATGACAATGTCAACCGTTTAATTGCACAAAAAAACAAAGCCTGAATTGTCAGTAATCAACAAAGCAGGCTTTTCACGATCAGTTAATATAAATCACATCAATAATAGCTGAAATTTATTTTTCAATGAACAGTTCATTTCTTGAGACCTTGAATGAAGGACTGTACATATGGCTTCCGCTCACGTACGCGCTTATGCTTCCAAGCTTTCTGCCCATAAGTCCGGCACCGAAGATATCCTCCAGATTTCTGATATGGCTGAGGATATTTATCTGACCTCTCAGGTTGCAGATACCCTGAGTGTATGAGCGGTAATTGTCCATCACGCACCAGTACTCGTCGTAGCTTACTCTTCCCTCAGGCGTATCCCTGAACTTGTTTATAATGTAGTATCTGTAATAATATCCTTCGCTGAACTTACCCTGCCAGTTCTTGACTCCGGCAAGGCGGTCATCCTGGACGCTGTCCTCGATAATGTAGAACTCGTCCGGAGAATCAGCGAATGTACCGTGGATTCCGAAAAGGTATCCGTCGTCGCTCAGTATCTCAGCCTCGTAAACATGATAAAGCGACTTTATCTCACTGAGACTGATGTCCTCCTCAGGCACGGTGCCGCATTCAAAGGAAGCGCGTTCCGCAGCGTATACCGTGCAGTCAAAAGTGCCGTTTTCGCCGATGTCATAAACGAGCTCTCCCGTTCCGTCCTTAACGGAGCTCTCATAGAAGCAGCCATTCTTTTCACCGCTTTCCGTGATGTCAGCTTTAATATGCTGTTCTTCCCCGAACTCCCTGTCTATGCCGAGCAGGAACCTTTTCAGCAGCACAACATCGTTCAGATAGACATTCCCGTCACCGTCGATATCCGCACGGCGCGGCAGCCTGCGTGTATTGCCGTTTGTCAGGAAAGACCTGCGGTACTGTATAAGGTCGAGCGAATCGAGAACTCCGTCGCCGTTGATATCCCCCCTGACCTTTGAAGTATTTTCAGTATCTTTAACGATAATGTTGTCAACATAGTATTCGATCTCGTCATTCGTATACAGCAGCAGATTTCCGAGCAGAGCCTTAGGCATAGCGTAGCACGGATTTGAGATCGTTGTCCACTCATGGGGCTTTACCGTTTTTTTGCAGATCACGTTTCCTTCGTAATCCTCTTTTTTCGCCTGCTCCGTGTCTGAAGAACCGAATCCGCTGAAGGGCAGACCTGTTTCCAGTGAAAACTCAGCTTCCTCGTCGCTGCAGTTATACACGTCAATGCTGATATCATATGATATATCCGAATCATAATAATACTCATCCGGATAAAACAGAGGTCCGAAGCCGAAACCCTGCGATGAATCGGTCATTTTATTTACGAAGGGCTCACCCACGTCGCCGATAAGCGCTGAAAACCGTTCCGGCTGCTCAAACCTGAAATAATCCCTGCTGCATTTCACATTCAGTGATCTTTTGTCTCCGCTTCCGAAATCATCGGCAACAGTTATGACCGTACCGCTTTCGAGATTGATGAAATCACCGTTATTCCTGATGTAGCTGCCGCTGTTGTAATAATAGTATCCGTTTTCATCAGGGTAAAGCGTACACGTGATCTTTTCGGGATCCTGTTCCGTTTTTCCCCACACATTTGTATTCCACTGCCGCATTCCCTCGATCGCGGTGCTCATCTTATTATTGAACTGTATATACTTTACCTCGATATCAGCGTCAGCCCCGTAGGTATCAGCATAGAAGCAAAAGCTGAGGAAAGGCGGTATACGGTAATCCATGCTTATTGAGTCTGCGAGCTCCTTTATCATAACAGAGGATACAAGGTCATTACCTGAGCTGATATCAGCGATATCCCTCAGGCATACGAAATAGTAATCCTGATGCAGCAGCAGGCTGCCCTCCTTATTTTCGGTGAACTCCCTCTTGTAAACCTTATAGGTGATACCGTAGTATTCGCAGTCCGGCAGCTCAGTCATATCCTCATCAGGTACGAAGCTGCCGAAATGGTCGATCACATACATAAAGCAGCCGTCATAGCCTATCTGACACCTTGCGCCGATATCGAGCCGATCGCCGGAAAAACCGCCTATCGAAGCTTTATAGTCCAGAGAAAGGCTTTTCATATCAGAAACTGAAACAGGCTTTTTGAAGAGCTTTCCCTTTTCGATCTTCAGCTCTTCCATACCTGACCAGCTTGCGCTGAATCCGTTCTGATCACCGTTTGCGTAGGTAAAACTACCGTTTTCCCCGCTCTTTTTATATATGTTATAGACAATGCCATCGCGCTGTCCGGTTATACGGTCAGCTTTCAGGTCCTCTTCGGAAGGCTCTGGAGTATCAGTGGGATAGGATATCTCCTCTTCTGTCTCCTCCTGATCCTGCATATCCCAGAAGCCTGTAATACCGGCGTCTGAACCGAAGCCGGACGCTCCGGTATTTTCCGCTGCAGCCGGCGGCGTATCTGCCAGCGGCATGAGCAGGCATACAGCCGCGGTCATGGCTGCAGCATATTTTTTCCATATCAGCTCCATTATTACGTCCCTCCTGAAAAAAAATAAAGGCAATACCGTAAAATATCAAATGGGTAAATAACTTTTTGGCGGTCGGGAACTGCCGGACGTTTGCATAACTCCCCGTAACCACAAATACAAATTCTGTCAGTAACGCCGTTTACGGCGCTTGTCTTTGTCCTGACCGAATTCGTATCTGTGGCATAATAAGCAATTACGAACGTCATACCAGCAATAAACCGCCCAAATATTTATATACCCTTCTATATTACAGTATTGCCTGATCGTACATTAACTCAAATACATTATAAAATTGTTACAATCGAAAAGTCAAGTCATTTTTTGCTCTGTTTTTCGCGTTTGTTTTTACTAAGTGAGATAATAAAATTACCATTTTCCGCGGAGAGCAATATACTTCCGCCCCTTTTGAGCTTGCCGAAAAGAATCTCGTCCACGAAGAGAGGCTTTATCTCATTCCTTATCACCCGGTCGACCTCTCTTGCGCCGAATTCACGGCTGATGCCTTTTTCCTTCACAAGCTCCCTGGCATTGCTGTCTGCCGTAAGCTCTATCTTCTTCGCGGCAAGCTGTGCCGAGAGCTCTCCCAGCTTCTTGTCCACGACCCTTTCAGCCATTGCGTCGTCCATTCCGTTGAACACGACTATCTTATTGAGCCTGTTTCTGAATTCCGGCTGGAAGGTCTGCTTTACAGCCTCCATTATCACTCCGCTGTCGAGGCTTCCGCTCCGGAATCCGATAGTGCTTTTTCCTATACGGTTCGCGCCAGCATTTGAAGTCATGATTATGATGACGTTCCTGAAATCGGCTTTTCTGCCCTGATTGTCGGTAAGTGTCGCATAGTCCATGACCTGCAGCAGCACATTGTATATATCGCCGTGAGCCTTTTCTATCTCGTCAAGGAGGAGTACCGATGACGGACTTTTTCTCACAGCTTCCGTAAGCAGGCCGCCGTCCTCATAGCCCACATAGCCTGCCGGAGAACCGATAAGCTTAGCGACAGCGTGTTTCTCGCCGTATTCGCTCATATCAAAGCGTATGAGCTTAACCCCCAGCTCAGCCGCAAGTCTCTTTGCTATCTCGGTCTTTCCCACTCCTGTAGGTCCCACGAACAGCAGGCTTGCAAGGGGCTTGTTCTCATCGAGAAGACCGGCTTTCGAGAACTTCACAGCGTTCACGACCTGTCCCACAGCCTCGTCCTGTCCGAATATCTGAGCTTTAAGCTTGTTTTCAAGCTCGGCAAGTCCCGAAGTGTCGTCAGCAGCCACTGTCTCGACCGGCACTCTGCAAATAGTTGTCAGCACCTGATTGATAATGTTCTTATCGACTATTTTTATATTTCCCTTCGCAGGGTGCAGCTTTACATACGCCCCCGCCTCGTCAACAAGGTCGATAGCCTTGTCCGGGAGAAATCTTTCGTTTATATACTTCGCGCTCATGCACACAGCATACCTGAGAACGCCCTTGGCGTACTTTACGCCGTGGTACTCTTCGTATTTGCTTTTCAGCCCGTCGAGTATCTCAACTGTTTCCGCTTCTGTAGGCTCTTTTATCTCCACATTCTGAAAGCGTCTCACAAGGCTCTTGTTCTTCTCGAAATACTTCTTGTACTCCTCGAAAGTCGTAGCGCCTATAAAGCGTATACGGCCGTCAGAAAGGTATGGCTTCAGCATATTCGAGGCGTCGAAGGAGCCTTCCCCCACAGCGCCTGCCCCGGAGAGATTATGTATCTCATCTATATAGATTATGGGCTTCTCTTCCCTGCATATCTCGGCAAGCACCTTCTTGAAGCGTTTTTCAAAGTCTCCCCTGTACTGAGTACCTGCCAGCATACCGCCGAGGTCCAGTGCGAACACCCTTGCCCCCGCAAGAGGCTCCGGGACCTTTCCGCTGTTTATGAGCCGGACCAGCCCGTAGGTTATGGCAGTTTTTCCGACGCCGGGCTCACCGATATGTATGGGATTGTTCTTTTCCTTCCTGCACAGTATCTGAATAGTCCTGTCCAGTTCGGCTTCCCTTCCGATAAGGGGATTAGCGTCCTTCAGGGTATCATTCAGGCAGGGTGCATAGAGCCGCCAGCCGCTCTGACTTTCCTCAGGGTCGCCTGTCCTGCTCTCGCCGGTCTCGTTTACCTTTTCGTACTCCTCTATCTCAGCCATTTCCTGAAGCAGATCAGCCTCTGCTATGCCCTGCTTCTCCATGAAGTATATGGCGTAGCAGTCGTCAAGGTTCCACAGACCGTGGATTATATGTCTCAGATGTACCTTCTGTGAGCCGCTGCTGTAGGCGCTTTTCGCGGCATAGTTCATGAGCATGTTCACGCCGTCGGAGAGCTCCGGCATCTCCACCTCAGCCTTGTCCATATACTCCTCCGCGTACTCCTTCAGGTAGTCCTCAAGCATAGCCGCGTTGCCGCCGCACTCCTCAAACGCTTCTGTGAACACCCTGTCTCTCAGCATCATCAGCAGTATAAGCTCAGGGGTAACGAATTCATAATTTCTTTTCTTTGCGTATTCCATTGCTTGATAAAGGATATCAAGCGCTTCCTTTGACAGATCCATTTCAAGCCTCCTCCACGGTGATCCTGAGCGGAAATCCGTGTTCCTTAGCTCTTTCAAGAGCGACTCTTGTTTTGGTGACAGCAATGTCATAGGGGTACTTTCCAACCACAGCCTGACCGTTTTTATGGATATTCATCATAATAGCCCTTGCGGTCAGCTCGTCCTTATGGAAAACATCTATCAATACACCCACAACGAATTCCATAGTTGTGAAATCATCGTTTATCATTATCACATTATACTGTTTTGGCTCTTTGAGTCTGTTACTGGTACGTTCCTTAGCCGCACCCTTTACTGACATACCGTTCACCTCCGTTCTCATACATCATTTTACCTATTATAACACAGTCTGCGGATAAAGTCAAAGAAATGTGATTTTCTGCGGACAAAAAACTGTCCCTGCGTCTTGCAGGGACAGCTTTTTACCTGTCGAGCGTCAGAATGTTCTGATGAACGGCTGCATTGTTATAGTTCCTTCCGGACTTCTCCCACCACAGCTTCATGGCAAGGAATACCAGCAGGAAGCCTGCGATATATATCGCCGCCGCCGCAGCTGCCGCCTGAGGCAGCGAAAGACCGAAGCCGTAATTTGACAGTTCCATTCTTTTCAGCACCGGCACCTGATCTATAAAGATTATGAAAAGAAGTCCCAGAGCTACCGTAATGAACCTGTTCTTCTGCTTTTGCATCGTCGCATTCAGCAGGCAGGCAATGACAGTATCCGCAGAATCAATGATGAGGAGGTCAGCTGCTGTGTCCGCTCCGCATCTTACCATTGCTATAGTGAAGGCGGATATATCCATTACTATGCAGAGCGCCCCCATAACTGCCGCCGGCACTAAGGTAAAGAGCGTCTTAGCCTGCGGCAGCGAGCCGAAAAATTTATAGCGTGATATTTTTACGTTCCCCAAGAAAAAAATTACTATCAGCATACAGTGCATCAGCCCCATGACGCCCAGCATATCCCAATAATCCTTATCGCCTCTTTTCGCCGGGTCAGCCGCCATAGCCGAAAGCGCCATTATGGCAGTACCCAGACCGAAAACAAGCAATATCATGCTGAAAGATGATATAATATACATCTTTACTGCCCTTCCGAAATCCTTCATAGCTAACCTCCCTAATTATCCCAGTATTTCTTCCTGTAATTGGTATGTACAGCCCTGAGTGAGACCGGCAGGATCACCGCAGCAGCCGCAGCCACGGCTATATGCGGAGCGCCTATCTTACCGCCGGTAAGGCTCATAACTGCACTCTCTGCACCGATCATGATCAGGAAAACCGTTCCAAAGCAGACACCGGCAAGCACCCTGTTTCCCATAAGCTTTATAAGCATTGAGACTGCAACAAAGAGCATTGTGAATATAAACGCGGATATGCAGCTGTTTATACCGTATTCCAGCCTTATCAGACCTGCTGCTTCAAGGAGCGCCGCAGCCGCAAAAAAGACAAGTGTTGTCAGTATACACTCGGCTGCGTTCATTATATCCGCTCTGACAAAGGTATCGAAGCCGCCCTTTACCGTCCGGAAGAATTTTCCTCCCGGCGAGTTTTTCTCAAAGTACTGGAACATACGCAGCATCGCTGTCATGCCGCCCCACACCGGCACAAAGGTATCGGCGGCGTCCGAATCGGAAAAGCCCTCTCCGCTCAGATAAGAGATAGTGCTTAACAAAAGCATACTCATCAAAAACAGTCCCAGCATCAGAAGAGAATACTTTGCCGCATTTTCCGCAAAGCCCCTGCCGCGGTATATACGGTATGCCTTTGCATAAGTGATATCCGAAATGTTATTCTCCATCTTTCTCCGCCTTTCTCAGTATGCCGACGCTGAGCTGCTGCAAGGTAGGCTTTTCTATGGCTGTGTCGAGCTTTGACAGCAGTACCGTATTCTCCGCAGGGGCGATGCCCTCGAAATTAGTGCTGCTGCCGTTAAAGGACAGCATCAGCTTTCTTGCCTCCTCAGCCTTGTCGGCTTCACCGTGAACAAGTACGTATTTCTCTTTCAGGTCCTCTACAAAGCCCTGCTCAGTTATCTTTCCGTCAGCCATAAATACCGCATAGTCCGTGGCATTTTCCATATCCGCGATATTATGTGTCGAGAAAATTACGCTCCTGTCCCCGTTGCCGTCGGCAATGTACTCTCTGAACAGATCGCAGAGCATATCACGGGCGAGGGGGTCGAGTGAGGAAGCGGGCTCGTCCAGTACGAGCAGCTTTGTATCTCTTGCAAGAACAGCCGCAAGGTACGCTCTCATGCGGTTTCCGTCGGACATTTTAAACAGAGTTTTCTGCTTTTTTTCATCAGGGTCACCCAGCTTGAACCTTTTGCAGAGCCCTGCGAATTTCTCCCTGCTGAAGCCGTCAAAGGCAGTTTCCATAGAAGTCCGGATATTTTTCAGCTTCCAGTCAAAGGGGAAGAAATTAGCCGACGAGCAGTAGCCTATCCTGTTCCTTACCGCGGAGCTGTCAATGCCCTCTTTTCCGCCGAAATACACGGTATTTCCGGAATCCATGCCTGTAACTCCGCATATAACGTCTATGAGAGTAGTTTTTCCGGCACCGTTAGCACCTATGAGAGCTGTGGAAAAACCTGCCGGAATCTCAGTATTAATTTCGCCGAGAGTAAAACCGCTGTATTTTTTCATGATATTGTTTATTTTAAGTACATTTTCCATTTATAATCCACCTTTCCATTATTAATCTATAAGCCACAATGTTCTGAGTATGCCGCACACCTCGTCAAGTCCGAGCCCTGCTATTTTTGCCGAATGTATGGCATTTGTAAGATCAACTTCAAGCTGTCGCATGAACTGCTCCTCAAGCATTTTCTTATCCTGGGCATTCACAAAATAGCCTTTTCCCTTTGAAGCAGTTACAAGCCCCTCCTCCGAAAGCTCATCATACGCCTTCATCGTAGTTATAACGCTTATTTTCAGATTCTGGGCAAGAACTCTTATAGACGGCAGCGGATCCCCCGCCTTCAGCCTTCCGGAGAGTATCTCCTCCCT
The DNA here is from genome assembly GCF_016287535.1 of Ruminococcus sp. Taxonomy (GTDB): domain Bacteria; phylum Bacillota; class Clostridia; order Oscillospirales; family Ruminococcaceae; genus Ruminococcus. The sequence continues at coordinate 22,534 of NZ_JAEFAJ010000029.1, read as the reverse complement.
GAGCTGTGAAGCTATCTGTTTATATATGGGTTCACTTGAATTCTGATAGATTTTCAATATGATTCCTCCTTTCGGTGACACATTCCGAGCTCAACTGTTTATGTGTTCTATAAACAGTATATAACAGTTAAGCCGATCTGTCAATAGTTTCAATCGCTAAATATGATACAAATTTTACCAGCGTTTTATGTACACATTCAATAAAATCATTTATTTTTCGTTTTCAGGGCAAAAAAATCCGCAGGTATTTATCCATACCTGCGGATCCGTTAAAATACAGCAGAAAAGCTCTGTATTACGTTATTTTTCATTATAATTCCGGTTTTCGTGGTCCAGCCGGCCGCAGCGGAGGAAATCCGCCGTTATCTGCGGTATACAGGCAATTTCTCACATTTTTGCCTGCCGCCGGAAAAATTATCACTTTACACGCTTATAAGAATAATATTATCATATAAATTTGAACATTTCAAGTTTCAACACATACAATTTTTCATGCAAATAATTGTATTATTTAGCGATTGATTTTTCGCATAAAATAGGGTATAATTAAAAAAATGGGTGAAATCATGCAATATATACACTGGTATACTCAAAAAAATAAAACATAATCAGACATCAGTATGTTTTTCCGCGGCTTTATGCCTTTCAGCTCCCTTCGGAACGCTGATAAGTATAACAGCCGGAAATGCAACATAAAATTCCAGAAGGAGGAAAAAACATTTTTACCGACTGTATGACCGCTTGAACAAGCACTCAGGAGAAGGGGAATCCTGCATTTTCTGAAAAAACCCTGTTTTTTCATTTTACCGCACTTTTCTGTTACGGAGAATGCAATATGCATAATAACATAAAAAGATCAATTATGCTCTTTTGATTCTTTTTATTATCAGTATGATCTCTGTCCCTGGTCTTTTATTTATGGAAAACTCATTCCGCACCGGCTCACGATCATATTAATTTCATCATTTTTTTATTTTCACTTATTAATCTGATAATCAAAAACAAGAATTAAACCTTACGTTCCCCACCCATGAACACCGTATTGAAATACGGCGTTCAGCACCAAAAAAGGAGTTTACTATGAAATTTAAAGTTATGGGTATCACCGCAGGCCGCAAAAACAGCAACAGTGAGATACTGCTGAAGGAAGCTCTCCTCGTCTGTCAGGAGCAGGGTGCAGAAGTGACCATGATAAATCTCAGGGATTTTAACCTTCTCGACTGCACAGGCTGCACCTCATGTACCATGGGTATGTCAATGGGCAAGAACACAGGCTGTGCCCTTGCAGACAAGGACGACAAGGACAGGATAATGCAGGTCATGCTCGATCAGGACGCTGTTATCTTCTCAGCTCCTACATATGCCCTTATGCCTTCCTCCCTGTTCCTTAAATTCATGCACAGAAATCTCGCTTACGAAACTGCCTTCCTTCAGAAAATAGGCGCTATACAGTCCCATGACCGTGTAGGCGCACTTATCGCGGTGGGCGGCTCGACCCGTTCATGGCAGTCCCTCAGCCTTGAATGTATGCAGATAACTACTGTTACTAACAGCTTCAAGGTAGTTGATATGTATATGGCTACAGGAGTTCCGGCTCCGGCGCAGGTGCTCCTCTTTGAAGAAAAGCTCGCCCGCGCAAGAGAAATAGGCGAAAATGTAATGAAAGCCCTCAATACTCCTCCGGAAGAGCGCAAGTGGCTGGGAGACCCCGATACCGGCTGGTGTCCGAACTGCCACAGCAACAGCCTGTGCCTCGGCGATACACAGTGGGGCGGTCTGAGATACCCCATAGAATGTACAGTCTGCGGCGCCGGCGGCGACCTCGTCAAGACCGAGGACGGCAAATGGAAGTTCGTTATCGCTGAAAACGGTCTCGAACGCGACCGTACTACAGAAGAAGGACGAGGCGTACACTGCGACGAAATAGCCGATGTTCAGGGCGGTTTCTTCATGGATCAGCAAAAACGTCAGGAAGTTGCGGAAAAGCTGCCCAAGTACACAAAGATACAGTTCAAGGGGCTCTGAGTTATGCCCTCAGCCGCGGGAATATGGCTGAAACGACAGAATATAAAAAAGTCATAGTATTTCACGATATGAAATACTATGACTTTGTTTTTTTCAGCAGCCGGAAATTAATCCTGCTTTGCGCCGCCCGATACTTCGTCTACATAAAAGTCTGTAAGACTGTCGGGTGACTCGATATAAAGCTGGAGCTTCTCAGCCCCCTCCGGGATAACGTATGCGGGATTCTCAAGGGTTATCCACTCGCCGCTCTTTGCAGGGGCAAGCGCCACCTCGTCATACTTCTCGCCGTCCATATTGTACTGCATGGTCATCTTCATCGTGACCTCTTCGCCGCTGTTCTGCATTACCTTCGCCTTGAAACTGTATGCCTCGCCGGGCTTGTAGGTATCACTGCTGAGCATTATCGCCGCACCGTTCCAGTTATCGGTCCTTCCGCTTACCGCCAGGCACTGCTTGCCCGCAAAAGCGTTCTCCTTGTCAACTGTTACAAGAGGTCCGCCTCTTGTTATCCAGTTCTCAACGCCCTTTTCAAAACCGATCTCAAAATAGCCTACTTCCTCTGGAGTGCTGTTGTCAACGGAGTTCATCTTTGCTATCGCATCATTGTCCACATCGACTTCGATATCATCAGCTTCGGCGTATGTTCCCTCTACCCTGAGCTCGTTTTTGTAGATGGTCGCCTTGCCCTGCGACTGGTATCCCTCAATATTGAGAGCTACCTCGTACATCTTGCCAAGTTCGAGCCCGCACTTCTTCCATGCGTCAAAGTGCTTGGATACGGATATGGTACCCTCTATCTTCGTACCGTTGGGCTTCGGCTTTTCCTGCCTTACGCTCCAGTACTGGTCAAAGGTCTGGATATCATCTATGGAAGGCTGTTCAACTCTTGTGGTCTTGTAGATATCATATACCGCGCCGTCTACCTTTACTGTGCCCAGCGCCATAGGTGCTCCGGGCGGACGCCATGTTCCCCATGATTCTACTATATAATACTCTATAAGAGGCTCTCTTGTCCAGCCGTAAACGCACATATACGAATTTCCGTCAGGCTGATAATCTACACCGTAATCGATCGATATATTTCCCATTTCATCGTAGGTCTGGGTGCAGTCGTACTTCTTTCCGCGTCTGAACAGAGCGTTGTTGATATTGCTCCACGCGCAGGAGAAGTTGCCGCCGCCGGGCTCAACGGTGAACGTGGTATCTCCGTTGTCCTTCCACAGCTCGTAATCATAGCCGTCAGCGGTGTCAGTTACATTCTCGGTAAATACAAGCGCTTTACTCTTTTCTGCTTCTTTTGCTGAAGTTTTTCCATCGGAATTACTGTTTGTACTGCTGCATCCCGCGGATATGCTTATCATACACACAGCAGCCGTCAGTGCCGAAAGTTTTTTGATAAAACCTTTTATCATCCGGTCTTTGTCCTCCGTTTCTGTTCATATTGCCTGACCGCATAAAGTCATAGCTATAATTTGATTGTATCATATACAAAAAATTTTACAAGTCATTTTTTGCGATAGCCTAATCGAATATTGCGTTTAATTTGTTTGAATGTCCTCAGTTTTCATCAGTAAAAAGCTGAAATCCCCGACCGCAATAATTGGCAGATGCGATCGTTCTTTAAGTAGTGAAAGTATCATTATGTTTTTTTATCTGATGCTTTTGCCTTTTTGCAGCTCAATGATCTTATCATCCCTTTAACCGCGCATTTAATCGACATATATTTTATATACAAGCCAAAAAAAGGAAGTTTGAGCTTCAGCTTCCTGCTGCGGAAATAATCATGCTTTATTATCTGTCTGCGCAAGGCATCATAGTATTTCCTGTGCTCTTTTCTTTCCTTTCCTGTGAGCATCGCATACATAATGAGAGCGCAGTTTGCGATCTCTGCGGTCTTTTCATACAATGCCCTTTTTCCGGGACACATCTCCCGATAACTGTCAAGTATCCTGATAAGCTCAACGGTACACACATAAAAGCCTTTAAAGCTCCTTGTATAGTTCTTTCCTGTCATTATTGAGCCTTCACGAACTCTCCTTATGTACAGCGGTTCATGCAAATGTCCGACTCTTCCGGCTTTCACAAAGGCAGCAGCTGTAAAAAGCTCATCCTCATGCATGATACCTTTGTAAAAGTGAAGCTTATTCTCAGCAATATAATCTGACCTCAGGAAAAGCATCGGAACACAGCTTGCATATTCATTGTAATTGTCAAGACGCAGAAGCATTGCCGGTCCGGATCCAACTCCGTGATCGCGGAGCCTTTCAAATTTATCACGCCTGTGCTCATTTTCTTCAATTTCATAAATATTTGTTCCATCAAAAAAAACGATCTGTAAATGCAGCCGTTCCGCAAAGCATACCAGCTTTTCAAGTGCATCCGCTCTCAGAAAATCATCGCTGTCCAAAAAATATATATACTTTCCATGAGAATTTTTCAAGCCGGTATTCCTTGCATCAGACAGTCCGCCGTTCTCTTTATGGATAACTGTGATCCTGTTGTCCGCAGACGCATATTCATCACATATTTTTCCGCTTTCATCAGCAGAACCGTCATCTACAAGAATGATCTCCAGCTCCTTATATGTCTGTGCAAGAATACTTTCAACACTTTCACGGAGATATTTTTCAACATTATATACCGGTACAACAACCGAAATCAAACTATTAACTGCCGGCATGGTTATTTATTCCCCTTTTTTATTTTCCAAGCATATTCTTCAGAAATGCTTTTACCCTTATAAATGTATCATAATCACAGAAATATGAACAATAATAAACTGCTCTTTCCGTTATTCCGTAAAGTCTGAGATGCGGTGAGATCGTTTTCCGGTACATTTTTTTATCACCGCTTATCAGATACCTGTAAGCTGTCTCTTTGATAGCTACAGCATAGAACCGTTTTTTCTGCTGCTCAGTAAACTGTGATATTTCATCAGAATATTTTTCTTTTATCATTTCAAAAGCTTTGATGTAACTGTCAACATTGCTTGAAATGCTTTTTTTGTTGAAATAATGATAATACCTGAACAGAGGCTTGCTTATATGACCTGCTTTATAATTCATGCATATCCTGTATTCCAGTTCCACCTCGTGTATTCGCGGCAGCTTTTCATCAAATCCGCCTACTTTTTCCAGAACACTTTTCTTTACCATCAATCCGCTGGTAATGCCCAGATAAGGAGTAATGAAATACTCGTTCTTTCCGCGGTTGAATGTATAGCGCTTCCTGAATTGATATGTCTTTTTCTCAAAGCAGTACACATTTATCCAGTCCGCTGATACGGCTCCATGATCCGGATGTCTTCTGAAAAAAGCTACCTGTTCACTCACCTTTCTGGGGAGCCACTCATCATCATCATCAAGAAATGCAACAAAGTCGCCATTTGCCACTTTTATACCAGTATTCCTTGCATAATTGGCTCCTTTTGTATCCTCCGGAGATATCCTGACATAGTTCACACGTTTATCCTTCTTTGAAAGCGCTTCCATATATTCCTGTGTATCGTCAGATGAAGCATCGTCAACAACAACGAGCTCCAGATTTTCGTAATCCTGCGATAATACACTGCCGATCGCTCTTCTGAGCATATCAATCCTGTTATGTGTAGTTATAACTGCCGATACCAGAGGTTTTTCCACACCGGGATCGTAGTTTACCGCTTTTTTCTGTGAATCCATTATCATTTCCTCCTTGTCAGCTTTTTCCGGCTGCCATAAGTGAATATTGGTCAATAGCTTCGCCGCAAAAAGCTGTATCATGCGCAATCGGATATTTATAATACTTTTTAAGTATACCACAATGCTCATTAAAAATCAAGCGAAACAGCCTGCGCATATACAGGTAAGATATCAGTATCATTTTTCACTGTGGGTAAAAAGTGACAATTGTCACCGAGAAAGTGACATTCATTACTTGAGAAAGAAGCACCGGATAAATATAATATAATCAACGACAAACACTTTGGAGGTGCTTTTATGAAAAACAAAAATATCTTTCAGAGCATAAGATGCGCTGCCCACGGTATCGCAGAATGTTATAAAAACGAAAGGAACTTCATGGAGTACACGGCTATCGCCCTTTTCATGCTTATACTCAATATCCTGCTACGCTGCGCGGTATGGGAGTATATCGTATTCTTTGCGCTGGTTACAGCCACTTTTTCGGCAGAGTTCCTGAACACAGCCATTGAACGTGTTATCGATACATATGATGATACCATCAGCGAAAAGAACCGCTTCATCAAAGACGCGGCTGCAGGCGGAGTCCTTATAATATCCGCGGCTTTCTTCGCATCTGAAGCTGTCATACTCATACCAAAAGCTCTGGCGCTGATAAAATGAGACTTGCTTCTGAAATAGCACAGATCTATGCAACGCTGATGTCAGTGATATTCGCAGGTGTGCTGAACATGATATTCGTGAAGCTGCCGGTATGCAGTGGTCTGAACAAGCCCATCGACAGAGGGTTATGCCTTAACGACAGCAGGCGGCTCTTCGGTGACAACAAGACCTGGAAGGGATTCTGGGGAATGGTCGCCTTCGGCGGCATATCTCAGGTGATCTGGACAGCGGTATGCTGTTCTGTACCCGCTCTGGCGGAAAAGAACCAGTTCATCGCCGCTCACGGCAGCAGCCCTGCGGTAAATCTCGGCGCAGGACTGCTCTTCGGACTGGCTTACGCTCTCTTTGAGCTGCCGAACAGCTTCATAAAGCGCAGGCTCGGCATTGCAGCAGGAAAAACGGACAAGGGCATTAGAGGCGCATTATTTTATATAATCGACCAGATCGACTCACTCCTCGGAGTAGTCCTCTGCCTCAGTCTTCTCTGCCCCGTCAGCTTCGCTCAGTACTGGCTTTACATTCTTGTGGGATTTTTTACACATTCGGCTGTAAACCTGATACTTTATGCTATCAGGATACGCCGCAACATCTAAGGGGGGGTAACTACCATGTTGAAACGACTCGATATCTACTTTAAGGAAATGTATCCGCTCCTGCCGCGGCTCATTCTCGGTTTTATTGTTTTCGGTGAGATATACTTCATCGTACTGCTCAATAACGGAGTCACGGATTTCAGGATATCATTAGCCGAATTCATAGGCGGCTTCACTGTGTTCAGCTTTCTGTGCTGGCTCAGGATAGCGGACGACTTCAAGGACTATGAGCTGGACTGCCGCCTCTTTTCACACCGTCCCCTCCCCTCGGGAAGAGTTACAAAAAAGGACCTCGCAATATTTATCACATCGCTTATAGCGGTAACTGTACTGCTCAACTTCGTTTTTCTCAATAACTTCCTGTTCTTCCTGTTCCTTTATATCTACGGCACTCTCATGTCGCTGTGGTTCTTCCAGAAAAAGAAGATACAGAAAAGTCTGCCGCTGGCGCTGGTGACACATAATCCGGTGCAGATGATACTGAATATCTATATCATTTCCTTCACCTGCATAAAGTACGGTCTTTCCGCGTTTACTCTCACAAACTTCCTCGCGATGATGACCCTCTATTTCCCGGCGCTTATCTGGGAGATATCAAGAAAGATAAGAGCTCCAAAGGACGAAACGGAATACGTTACCTACTCAAAGCTCTTCGGCTACAAAAAGCCGGTAAGATTCGTACTCATTCTCACTATAGTTGATATTGTAACGAATATACTCCTTGTGTACAGGCTCAGTATGTTATCCGTGGCAGCTCTGCTCATAAATACCGCATGGATGACCTATAAGTTCGTGGAGTTCATGGACGAGCCGGAAAAGTTCAGGCTCGTTGACAAGGTGGAAAAATACACATACATACAGGAGAGCATTATGCTCGCTACAGTTGCAGGCTATATCGCCTCACAGAGATTCGGGTTTAAAATGATATGATGATAACAGAGAATAATTTCAGGGAATACAAAACCGGCACAAAGGCGCAGAGACTTTTCATCATGCGTGAGAACGGTCTCAATGTCCCGGAGCTGGTCTGTGTTCAGAGCGCAGACAGCCTCAGGGACTTCCCTTTCGACAGAAACGGGCTTTACTCGGTACGCTCCTCGGCGGACTGCGAGGACGGCGCTTCAATGTCGTTTGCGGGACAGTTCAGCACCTGCCTTAACATAAAAGGTACAGAACTGGAAAAATACACTGCGAAATGTCTCGCTTCCGCAGAAACGGCTGAGGAGTACATGATAAGTATGGGCAAAGACCCGGAGGATACGCATATAACGGTGATAATACAGAAAATGGTAGCGTCGGAGCTCTCAGGCGTCATCTTTACCGCCAACCCTCAGGGCATTCTCAACGAGACGGTGATCGTCGTGGGAAGAGGTCTCGGCTGCAATGTGGTGGAGGACAGGACGGACGTTACGCACTACTATTACAATACCACCGACGATCTCTACTGCTATGAGAGACAGAACGATTCTCCCCTTCTCACCGATGAACAGCTAAAGGAGCTCATTGATATATCAAAAAAGATATGCGGTATCTTCGGCAAACGTCAGGATATAGAGTTCGCAGTCAGTGACGGAAAGATATACGTTTTGCAGGCAAGACCTGTGACCTCTCTCTCAGATGAAGCAGTGACCGTCCTTGACAGCAGCAATATCTCCGAGAGCTATCCCGGTATCTCCCTGCCAATGACGGTAAGCTTCGTCAGCGAGGTATACTATCAGGTGTTCAGGAGCTGCGTGAAAAGAGCTGCCAAAAACGACGGCACTGCCGAGCGCATTGACGCTTCACTGCGGAAGATGACCGATTGCGCAAACGGAAGGATATACTACCGCATAAGCAACTGGTACGATATAATCACCCTGCTCCCGTTCAGCCGGAAGATAATACCCGTATGGCAGGAAATGCTGGGCGTAAGGGATAAGGAAGTCACTCACAGCAATGAAAAAGCGGGATTAATGACCAAGCTGAGGGTAACGGCTTCATTCTTTCAGCTCCTCTCCGCAAACCGCAGGAACATGAAGGAGCTGGAGGAATACTTCGGCGATGTCTATAAAAAATATTCGGACGCCATAGCCGCTGCCGATGACCCGGAGGCTCTCCTTGAACTGTACGAAGGTCTCAGGGACGAGCTGGCTGAGCACTGGGACATAACTCTTGTGAACGACCTGTATACCTTTATCTTTACGGGGCTGCTCAAAAAGTGCCTTACAAGGAAGTACGGCGAGGAGGGTCCGGAGCTGACAAATCTCTTTATAGCGGGCAGCCGGGATATCGAAAGCATGAAGCCCGTGAAAATGCTGGCGGATATAAAGAAGTGCTTCACAGAGAGCGGCGCTCTCGAAGACCTCCGCTCAGTAAGAGACGAGGAGAGCTTTGAACGGGCACTTAAAAAGTGCAGCAGCGGCGCAAGGCTCATATCACAGTATATCAAGCTCTACGGCGACAGATGCCCGGAAGAGCTGAAGCTTGAAACAGTTACCTACCGCATGAAGCCTTATCTGCTTGCGGAAAATATCGTAAGCGCCGCTGAATGTGAAACGTCAAACACCGAAAAGCTGCCTGAGCATGGCTTACTCACGGAAATGTTCGCAAAACGGGCAGCTGCCGGAATAAAACTGCGGGAAAGCTCCCGTATGTCAAGAGGAAGGATATTCGGGCTGGTGCGTGAGATCATCAACAAGACCGCTGAGGCTCTCCGCGCTCAGGGTCGTCTCGGCAATGCCGAGGATATCTACTATCTCAGGTTCGGGGAGCTGTTTGAAGCGGTAAAACACAGGGATATGGAGCTCAGGGAGCTTGTGGAAAAGCGCCGTGAGACCTACAGGGGCTTTGAAAAGCTGCCGCTGTATTCAAGACTCGTCTTTACCGGCGAGCCCGTTGACAAGCAGCTTGCCGAAGCTTCAGCAGGCAGCGCGGTCAGCAGGGATACCCTCAGGGGGATACCCTGCTCCTCAGGTGACGCTGAGGGCGAGGTCCTCGTCGTGGACAAGCTCACTCCCGACCTTGACAGCGACGGCAAGATAATCGTCGCTAAAATGACAGACCCCGGCTGGGTATTCCTGCTCAGCAGGTCGGCAGGGATAGTTTCGGAAAGAGGCTCTCTGCTTTCTCATACCGCTATTATCTCACGTGAACTGAAAAAGCCCGCTGTGGTCGGAGTGAAAGAGCTTTTCTCATCAGTAAGGAACGGCGACAGGGTGCATATAAACGGTTCCACGGGCACGGTCACTGTCATTGAACGCAGGATAACTATGAATGAGGCGATATAACATGAAATATACCGCAAAAATAATCCACGCGGACAACAGAAAGGAACTATCTGAGTTTCTTTCGCTGCCGGCAAAAATATACAAGAAAAAGGAGCTCATGCAGGACAAGTCCGAGGAGACGGCTCTGCTGCGAGGCAGGCATATCCTTAGCAGGTATTTCAAAGTGTTCCCTGTTATCGTGAAAGACGAAAACGGTCAGACTGCCGGACGATGCGCCGTGACCATATATCCGGACCGCTCCTGCGCTTACTTCGGATTCTTCGAATGCATAAACGACAGCGATGCCGCAGAGAAACTCCTGGACTGCGCCGAAAGCATCGCGGTCATTGAGGGAAAGGATTCCCTCGTTGGCCCTGTGGACTGCTCTTTCTGGATAAGATACAGGCTAAAGACAGACAATTTCGGGGCTCCCTACACCGGCGAACCCTACAATCCCGACTACTATGCCGGTCTCCTTGAAAACTGCAGGTTCAGCTGCTGCGGCGAGTATATATCAAATCAGTTCGGCAGGATACCGGAGGAGTACAGGGACGGTAAATTCAGCAGGCGTCTGCCGCAGTTCATACAGAAGGGCTATGAGCTGAAAAGCCCTGACCGCAGCACTTTCAGCTGCGTACTCAGCGAGATATACAGGCTAATAATGGAGCTTTACAGCGACTTTCAGACCTTCAGTCCAATTACTGAGGAGGAATTCACGGCGCTTTACTCTCCGCTGAAGCATATCGCCGACTTCTCAATGGTCAAAATGGCATACTTCAAAGGAGAAGCTGTGGGATTCTTCGTGTCGATACCCGATATCGGCAATGCCGCAAGAGGAAGTCTCACGCCCTCAAAGCTGCTGCGGATACTCCGTACAAAGAAAAAATGCAGGCGTTACATTCTGCTATATCTCGGCATCAAGCCTGAGCACAAGGGGCTCGGCAAAGCCCTTACCGACGAGCTGTGCCGTACCCTCGCCGTCAACGGCGCGGATTCTGTCGGCGCTCTCATACGCGCAGGCAAGGTGAACGGAAGCTATTTCAGCAAGCTCGTCACGGAAAAATATACTTACCGGCTCTACAGCAGGGAGATATCCCGGCTGAAAGCTGAGAATTGAATAATAAGCTGTCTTATGTGCACTGCTCAAAGGACAGCTTTTTTTTCGTACCCATCCCGGCGGTCTGGGAGCTCTGGCTTTTTTCACGGCAGACGTTGATTTCTGACGCATTTCATGGTATAATTATTATGACATAGTATGAGCAAATCCGCAGCATAAAAGATCGTGGTCAGGGATCGTTTGGCATTGCAAACAAAATTTTTCAGAAAAATTTCTGAAAAGTCTAAGATAATCAGAAAATTTCTTCGTCTAATATATTGGAAGGCGAAATTTTCGGAAAGGAGCCTGTCATGGATAATGGTGCAAATATCTACAGCCGTTATCTTTCCGGTGATGATTCCGCTATGGGCGAACTTGTCCGCGAATACATGGACGGGCTCACTGTATTTCTGAACAGCTTTACCAATAACCTTTCAGAAGCTGAAGAACTGATGGAGGAAACTTTCTTCAGACTGGCTTATAAAAAGCCCAGATACAACGGAAAGAGCTCTTTCAAAACCTGGCTCTATTCCATTGCAAGGAACCTTGCTATTGACAGTCTGAGGAAACGCAAGGGCTTCACTACGGTATCCGTTGAGGAATGTACAGATCTTTCGGACAGTATGGATGTCGAAGAACAGTATATTACCGAAGAACGAAAGATCATAATACACAGAGCGATCTCAAAGCTCAGGGACGAATACCGTCAGGTGGTGTGCCTGATCTATCTTGAGGGCTTTTCAAACGCAGAAACGGCGATCATCATGAAAAAAAGCAATCGCCAGATCACTAACCTTTTATACCAAGCCAAACGAGCTCTCAAAGTTGAACTTGAAAAGGAGGGAATTACGTATGCGGGACTATGATGAAGTTACTAAAAACATTCTCAGACGGCGTGACGAACAGATAGCCAGAGACAGACGCAGAGCTATTATCTTTAAGCGCTGTGCTGCCGCAGCTGCCGGTTGCTGCGCTGCCGCCGTGATAGGTACTGGTCTTGCAAGGCATGATAGGAACATCCTTGCTCCGTCCGATATCACGGATATCCCGCCTGCTGTAACTACCACTTTCAGTTCTGACAATGAGAGCATAACAACCACATATAACTCAAACGACACTGCAAAGATCACAACGGCGTTGTCTGAGGCTGCTGCGGAAAATACCCGTAAACGGGCAAATGAAAATATAGTGACAAGCTCGGCTGAGTCCGACGCTTTCTGCACTGTCACTTTAAAAAACAATGAGAGTTCCGATACAGCGAGCAAAAACAACGCCGTAACATCTTCAGGACGTGTGACTGTACCGTCTGTGACAACAACAGTCACGCAGTCCGGCGTGTCACTCCATGAAGAGCGAATGGATATGCACAGGATCCCTGCGTTCCTGTCAGCTCTTACGGCTTCAATGTCTACTGTTTTCACAAATACCGACTTCGATTATCATGTGAATAGCGACAGGTATCCGAAACAGAAAAACGGTATCGAAAATATCCTGCGGAACGATCTCGTGACCGATCTTAACAAGGACGGCAGTTCCGATCTTACAGACTGCTATCTGCTCTCTCTCTACTGCATGGCAGCGGACGAGAAAGATGATACGGACAACGGGATATGTATCCCTGATGAAATAAATGCGGGCATCTCCCGCAATGCCGACTACAACAGCGACGGCAGGATCGGCTACGATGACTCATATATCCTTATATGCAATTATCTCCTGAACAACAGGATACGCTACAGCGACGTCCACCCGAAAACCTACGACCCGTCATTCAGCGGAAGCATAAATCTTCCGATGATCTATGACAGCAACGAGACCTCGTTCGCAAGAATGGTGAGCGATCTCTCCCACCAGCTGAGGATAGATCAGTACATTATCGAGGATATGGTCGATCAGAACATCACAGACCTCGACGTTAACGAAGACGGCGCTGTGGATATAACCGACTTCACATACCTCAAGATCAACGGCGACAATTACCTCGACAACTACGTTGTTCCCGTGGAAGGCGGATTTACAACAGCTCCGCGTCCTCACGTCATCGAGCTTCCGGACAATATCAGAAAGAACTGCGACAAGGTTTTCTACGCAAGACCTTTCGTATATTACGACAACGCCTATGAGGTATCGACCTTCATATCAGGTCTTGAAAAATACTTCGCTTCTCATATGATCCTTATGCCGGAATACTTCAATAACGATTACTACGAAGATATCGTTAAATACGCCGGTGAATACTCCATCGGAGACAACCTCCGCAGCAGCGCTGAGGATATAGGTATTATCCCCGAAGAGAACAGCTATTTCAAATTCGATAACGAATTGTTCGAGAGCGGTTTCAGGACATACTATGAAAATGTCCTTTCCGGCAGACAGTCTGCTCCTGATCTCAATATGGACGGTAATGTTGACCATAAGGACTACGACCTCGCCGGAGCTTATATATTTGAAGTCGCGGCGGAGCATGACGAAAAATCAGTGAAAATGCCTGCCGATGTGTGGAAACATATCAGCACAGAATGTGACTTCAATCAGAACGGCATCAGCGGCGATATCTATGATATATTCTTCGCTCAGATATATGTTCTCCTCAGTGAAGACGATTCTGCAAGCATTCCTTCAGGCAATACAGACTCCGACATCAGCCCTGATCTCATAAGCGGCGATGTAAACTGCGACGGCAGTATCGATATGGCGGACGCTGTACTTATAATGCAGTACCTGTCAAATCCGAACAAGTACCAGATCTCGGAGAACGGCCGCCTGAACGGCGATATTGACGGAAAAGTCAACGGTATCACACTTACAGATGTTCTGGCTATACAGAACTACCTGCTCAATATCGGTCACGACAAAGGCTGATATATCCGAATAAGTTTTTTACTCCTCATTACATAAATGGGCAGCCGCCTGAACCGGCTGCCACATTTTTTAGAGTATACCTTCCCAAATATAAAAAACAAGAAAGCCGTGCTGCCTAAGCACGGCTTTCCTGTTCTGATTTGTCCCTTACAATTCTGTTTTTGGAATTATATCAATCTGTGCGGCGCTTTGTGCAGATGCACCGCACAGATCAACATCGAAAAGAATTATGACATTGTCCAGCTGTCAAAGCTGAGATCACCGTTTGCGATGAAGTAAATGTCAGTTGCGCTGCCCGGAATATCCGCAAGCACTGTCTCGATCTCTGTCATAGAGCCGCCTGCAGGTATCTCGATATAGCTGATAGCGTCGCCTGTTCTTGAACCGGCTGTTACCTTGATGATAGCGCCGTTCTTTGAAGAAGCCTTGGCTGTAAGCACTCCGTCCTTGACATTGGAGAAGTCTACCTTGCTTACCTTAGCCCATTCGCCCTTCTTGAACTCTACTGTTGTGTCGCCTACACCTGATACGCTTATGCCCTTAGACTCGTTAGCCATTGTAGCTGCGCGTACTGTCTTTGTAGGATCAAGGTTCTCGATCTGCTTAACGCCGGTCATATCGCCTCTTGCGCTAAGTGTGCCGTTAGATGAGTTGTAAGTACACTCATTGAGCTGAGTTGAACGGTAGTTTCTGTCCTTGCCGCCGTTCATACGCATCTCCTGCTGACGTGAGTGGTATGCTACGTAGTACTTATCCTTGAAGAAGATTATCGAGTGGTGGTTGTTACCGCCGTTGTCGATACCCTGTGTTCCTGTGTTCTTGAATACGTTGCCCTTGAGCTGGCTCGATGTCCAAGGTCCGAGAGGATTGGTCGAGGTCATGTAAAGGATATCTGCGTTGCCGAAGCCTACGCCGTTGATATTCGTGCCGTTGGGAACATTCCAGTTAGCACAGTATGAGTAGTACCATGTGTTGCCTATCTTGATAACGCTGGAGTCCTCAAAGAGATAAGGCGTCTGCATTGTCTGAGGATTGCCGTCCAGTGAGATCATGTCCTTGCCGAGCTTTGCAACACGGCCTGTCTTCGGGTTGGAAACGTCTCTGTTCTCAACACCGCCGCCGAAGAAGATGTATGCTTCGTCTGTAGCCTCGTCGTAGTATACGCCGGGGTCGAACATCCATACAACGTCTGAGCAGTTAGGTGACTGACCTGTAATAAGTGCGTGGCCGAGAGGATCCTTCCAAGGACCTGTCGGGCTGTCGGCTGTAAGTACGCCGATACCGCCGCCGCTGTTAGCGAAGTAGAGGAAGAACTTAGGCTTGCCGTCGATCATCTTCCATGCAGCGTCAGGTGCCCATGAGCATGATGCCCAGCTTGCAGCACCGTTCTTTGTTCTGCCGTTTCTGCCTGCTACCGGGATAGCGCCGTGGTCTGTCCAGTTAACGAGGTCAGCAGATGAGATACAGTTGATAGTACCAACATCGTAGGAGTTCTCCTGTATAGTATTTCCGTTGTATTCAAATGCGTCATTCGTTGTGTAGATATAGAGTCTGCCGTCATATACCATCCAGCCGGGGTCTGCGCCGAAACGCTGTGTGGTAAGAGGATTGTTCTCATTGTCCTTCTTCCATGACTCTGCCAGTGATACGCTGCCGAACTTGCTTGCAAGTGCGGAGAGGTCAACATCGGGACCTGCCGGCTTGTTTACAGGGAATTCCTTGATCTTGCCAAGAATAAATTCCTGTATGCATACAAGGTCTGTTATGTCGAATTCCTTGCTCTGGTCAACGTCGGCTGCCTTCTGGGTCATTGAATCAGTGAAGCCGCCTGCGATAAGGCCTTTTCTTGCAACTATCATGTCAAGGGCATCGATCTGCTCATCGAAGTTGAGGTCGCCGGGTGTTACCTTGCGTACCTTGGGCTGGCCTGCGCCGTCTACTTCTGTGCCCTTGGGAGCTCCGATAGCCTCGTCGATATAGAAGTCAACATTCTCGGTGGTGTCTGTAGTCTCAACATAGATCTGAAGATCAGAAGCGCCGGAAGGTATCTTATAGCTTGTATTTGCCAGCTGTACCCACTCGCCCTTAGGTGCTGAAGCAAGTGCGATCTGATCGTACTTTGTTGATGAACCGTCAGAATACTGGAGTGAAAGCTTGAACTCCTGAGACTCGGAAGAGCCCTCTGTATAACAAGCGTTTACGGAGAAGCTGTACTCCTCACCTGCCTTGAAAGCACTGCCAAGCGCGAGGCTCGCACCGTTCCATGAGTTTGTTCTGCCGGTAACAGCAAGTGACTTGCTGCCTGCATACTTATTGCTGCCGCTTGCCTCAACAGAAGCCGCGCCTCTGCCGGACCAGCTGCCTGCGCCGCTCTCGAATGTATCGTGGAACCAGTAGCCATCCTCGTCAGGCTCGGACTGTACAACAGGCTGTGTGGTCGTCTCTTCCTCAGGATCGGGATTGGAGCCTGTTGTAACTGTTACCTTCTTTACGTTCGCAGAACCGTTGGATCTGTAGCCCTCGATATTGAGTGATACCTCATAGAGAGTACCTGACATATCAAGTCCTGCCTTTGACCACGCGTCAAAGTGCTTTGATACGTCGATAGTTCCGCTCATATTGTTCTGGGTGTTGTTCCTTGAGCCGCTTGTCTGACGGATGCTCCAGTACTGAGGGAATGTTGCTGTTCCGTCAAGTGATGGCTGATTGTAACGCATTGTCTTTGCGATATCATATGTATTTCCGTTGAGCGTTACAGAGCCCTTTCTTTCCGCTCCGTCTCCGGGCGGACGCCAGTCGCCCCAGCCTTCAACTATGTAATACTCCATAAGAGGATTCCTTGTCCAGCCGTATACACACATATATGAGTTTCCTCTTGGTGTATACTCTACATCATATGTTAATACGATGTTTCCGAAAGCTGTGTAAGGCTTCTTCTGGCTGTCGAAGTTCTTGCCCATACGTGCAAGGAAGTTTTCGATATTGCTCCATGAGCAAGTGAATGAACCTGCGCTGGGGTTCATCTGGGCATTGCCCGTTCCGTTCTGATTCCACATCTCATAGTCATAACCGCCGATGTTTCCTCTGGTCTGCTGGTCAGCAGCAATTGCTACCGGAATAGAGGGTATTCCTGTTGCGAGCATCAATGCTGATACTGTTCCGCTGATCGCTCTTTTTAGTGTTTTTAATCTCAAAATTCTCAACTCCTTAGTTTTATGTGTGTTTTTGCCTCTTGTTTATGTTTTTTGATATTCTGCCCTCTCATTCCTCCTTTTAGTTAAAGTGGGATATCATCCCCATCATAACCTATCATATTTTACATATATTATACACCGTAATCAAAGATTTGTAAAGATTAAACACAAAAAAAGCAATAAATGTTCAAACAAAGGCAATAATTGCAAAACGAACAGCAGCCTCTCCGGAAGTAAATAAATGCTGTTTTCAGCGAATAACCGGTGCGGAAACTTTATTGCCGTTCAGCAGCAGCCTGTGACGGGAACAGCAAGAAAAGACTGAGCTGAAATGTTCCGTGAAACTTCTGTGATAAAAAGTGCATCTGCTTGCATTTTTGCCGTCATTATGGTATACTATTATATGGAAAGCAAAAACAGGAAAGGTGGGAGTATCGTGCCGAAATTTTTTTACAAGCTGAAAAACGTCAGCCGCTCCGAGCTGATCGTAAAGGGGATATGCACACTTACTCTGCTCATATATCTGTATTGCGTACTGGATATAACTCTTCTCGACAGGACGCCCGGCCTGCACCGTCATGTACTCAGACCTTTATGGGAGGTACGCACAATGGTGAGAAGCGGCGAATTCACCTACTGGACAGGTCAGATAGGCGGTAATCTTATAATGCTGTTCCCACTCGGATTCCTGCTGCCGATAATGTCGGACAGATTCAGAAGTTTAGGTTCAGCCCTGATCGTCGGATTCTTTTTCTCGTTTTTCATCGAGTTCACTCAGTATTATACCGGAAGAGGCCTGTTTGAATCAGATGATCTTATGCATAACACTCTCGGTGCCTGCGCAGGCTGCCTTGTTTATATGATCATAAGCGACAGACTCACAAGAAATGAAAATGATACGGATTATTAACAGAAATAAATATGCGTAAACTCAAGCGCTCCCTGTACTTACAGTGCAGGGAGCGCTTTTTGTAATCAGAACAGGGACCGTCCCGTATAAGCCTTCACGGCTCATACGAAAGACGGTCCCTGATATATTGCAAGCAGAAAAAGTCCGGGTGTTGTTTGTTTTTATTATTGTTTGTTTTTGTTATTGTGTCTTTCAGGTATCATTTTGTTCAGAACGACTTGATCTCGCCCATGATGAATTTTTTCAGCAGTGAAAGATCATCGCTGTTTACAACGTCATCGCCATTTATGTCAGCCGATCCGAAAGACTCTGTCTCTCCGGAAAGAACCGCCTTTTTCATGGCACAGAGGTCATATACGTCGATCTTTCCGTCTCCGTTCAGGTCTCCTATGATGTAGTCCCTGACAGGATTGTCCGCTCTCCACCAGTTCACGTTGTAGAGGTAGCCTTCGCCGCCGCTGAATACAAAGTATACATCGTGCTTTCCGCTGGTCTCCTCTATATTGCAGGTCTGGGTGTTCCATGTCTGCCAGCCTCCTGAGCTCTGGATATCCATTTTACCGATGACCTTGCCGCCGGGATTGTCGATCCTTATCTCAAGCACTGCCTTTGCACCGTTTGAACCGATACGGAAGTCTATCTTCCTTGTGCCGGAGAGGTCGATATCCTTGTAGCCGATATACTCGCCGTTTTCGATATACGCTACATCAATTCCGCCCTCTGAGCAGTTCTCGTTGTCTGTACCGGAATTGTAATCAAAGCTTTCAGCCTGTATCACCTTGCCGAGCTTCTTGATGCCCGGTTTCGGAGCGGTAGTAGTTACAGTCGTTACAGGGGCTGTTGTCTTTGTCGTTGAAGCCGTTGTTGTCTTTGATGTGGTGGTAGTCGTCTTTGATGTGGTGGTCGTTGTCCTGGACGTAGTAGTAGTGGTCGTGGTCGTCTGAGATGAAAAACCGTAAACCGCTTCTACTGTGACATCAGACTCTATCCTGATCTTTATTGATGACGAATTCTGATCTCCGCCTGTGAGCGTTGCGCCGTTAAGGTTCCAGTGGGAGAAGGTCTTTCCCTCCACAGGCTCTGCTGTAAGATGGATATCGTAATCCGAATGGTATTTGCCGCTCCAGCTGTTTATTTTTCCGAGACTGAGCGTGTTCAGCTGTATACTTCCGTTTTCGGGGGAGTTTACGACTGTGAGCCTGTGAGGCTCAGCGGAAAGTCCCATAGCCGATCTCGTAGTGCGCTCAGCATAGCTATAGCGCTGCGCATAGAATTCGGTCACTGTTTGCATATCACCGTCAAAGCGTCTTCCGGCGTTTTCACCTGACAGGCTGTGTGAATGGAAACGCTCAAAGGTATCCATTACCTGCTGTCTGTACTTGTTCTTATAGAAGCTTATGACGCTGTTTGTTCTTTCAGTGTTGAAGTTATAGTTTGCAAGATCCATCATTGTCCTTGCGAACTTCATCTTAAAGCTCGGATTATTCAGAAGACCGTTGAACAGCCTTGCCAGCTGGCTGCCGTTTTCGCGTATACGCCTGTAGCAGTCGGCAGAAAAGACCTTGTCCTCCGTACCGTAGAGTCCCTGTCCTGATTCGGTATCGAAGAGTATCATTCTCCATTTGCCGTCAGCATAGGGATTGCTCTCGTCTATGACATCAGAGCGCCATACACTGTAGTTGTTCTGCGGCCAGTCAGCGTTCGCCCAGTATATCTGAGCCGCGAAATAGTCCATGAAGCCCTGCAGATCGACCTTGCCGCAGAATTCCTCAAAGGATATATTTCCGTTTGCCACACCGTTGCAGAGCTCACGCCAGTCCCTGAGATCGTTTTCCGTGCCCTCTTCAAGACTTCCGTTCTCGATCATGGCGATATCGCTTTTCTTGACGCCGTAATGATCGCTGAGATAGCTCTTGTTGATCTTTTCCATCATCTGATAGATGCCCCAGAACTCACCGTCGAGGAACAGTATACACTCTGTGGTAGCCTGAGACGCAAAAGCTCTGTCAGTGACAAGTCCCTGATTTATGCTGTCGCGGAAGAAAGCGCCGGTGTTGTCGTTGCCGCCGTTTCTGAGCACGATGCCGTCGTACTTCTTTATGGATTTTCCGTTCTTGGCTTTGACCGCCTTTCCTGAGAAGAAGTCATAATCGAATTCAGTCAGGCCGTAGTCCTTACGGGTATAGATATTGAAGCTCTTCTGGGGAAGCGCCCTTGAGAAAGCACCTTTTATACGGATACCCACGTTCTGGTCGATGACCTTTTCACCGTTCTCGAACATAGTGAATATAGCCGGGCGTTCCCAGTCCCTGCCGCTCATCTTGTAATTGGCAGGTATTTCCCACGCCCATCTGTCGCCGCCTCCCCTGTTCTCCTCATAGACACGTCCGAGGCAGTATATTCCCTTCTGAGCGTCAAAGAGGTTCGCGGGATCGGTAACGAGAGAAACGACCTTCATTTGCTTATTGTATCCTGAATTGGTTTTTCCTATGAAATATGTCTTTGTTACATATTCACTGGCGCGTCCCTCACTGTCCACGGCAACTGCGCGGATCAACGCTGCCTTGTCCACATTCTCACGGGGAGCCTCGGCACCGTCAGGTACTATGTCGGTGCGAGCGCTGAGGCGGTTCTGAGTATCAGACATATCCTTTATGGAAAGCGGCTCGGTATACTTCTTTGAGCCGTATACCGGATCACTGCCGTCCGTTGTGTAATATATGTCGCAGCCTTCGTCAGCAGTGAGCGTAAGCTTGAATTCGCTGTCATAGAAGCCGCTGTCGTGTGAGAAAACAGGAGTATGCACCGCAGCGCTGCCCTCAGGTGCGCTGTTTGCCTTACCGGGAGTGCATCTGAGCGTATAGAATTCTCCGCTGCCGTCAGGATACTGTCCGTATGAAGTATCGGACGCAAGTGCGCCGAAAGTTACCGTACTTGCTGTATTGCCGTTTTTGTCTGTAAGAACTATCGTCTCACCCGATGACGATAATCCGAATGGCGCGATTTTACTGTCATTGAGAGCGGCATCGCTGTCACAGTAGACTATCAGCCTGCCCTCAGCGGGGATATGTGTTCCTGAAGGGAACGCATATTTGAAAGGTTCTGTATCTTTGTCGGAAAGTCCCCACCCTGATATATCAGCTTCCGATTTACTGCTGTTGTAAAGTTCTATCCAGTCGTAAAATTTTCCGTCGTTTGCCTGATTTTCCGTGTTCTTCGGACATACCTCGTTAACAGTTACCTGTGCGCTGCCTTCGGCACTTGCCGGAAGGTATGCGGCGGTCCGGAATACCAGACCAAGGCACAGTATACCTGCGACGGTACGCCTTTTTGATGTGTTTCTCATTACTTCCTCCAAATTCCATTGAATTCACCCTCATAGTTCCTTTGTTAATTAAGATAAAGTTCTGACTTTTTCTGCTTGTTTGTCAGGTGTTTTATGTTATTATTTGCAACTTAATCATTATAACACACTTACAAGGCTATTTCAAGCCATTTATGGGATTTTTTCAGTAATTGTTAGAATAGTGTTTTTTCACTGTTTTTTGCAGTTGATAATCATATATTTTGCATAATATTTTATGACATTTCTACGCTCTGTAATATTTTGTACTGTTGAGATCAAAATGATACTCAGACAAAATGATTTTTGCTGAAATGTGCTTAAACAAGTTTTCTTTAAGTTTAAATTAAGAAATAAGATAAAGCAGCTTAATTGTCGCATTATACCGTAATATATATTTTAATGAAAACGTCTTGTATAAAATATATATCAGCATGGTGACTGCTTTGGTAAATTCTTGCACTCGTTGTTCCTGTTGCAGTTTCCTTTGCATTCGCAGTAGAATAGGCTGTAAAAAGCCTGTGTTTCGATGAGCAGCAGGAAGCTTTACCGCAATATCTGACAAAAATTTGAAACAATCGCAATTTTTGACTTGTATTACAAACAGGCTAAATAATATAATTATGTACAGAAAGACATACGAGCTCGTTCATTTTTCTGAGGGATCACTTAATCTTAAAATTTAACTCAGAAGGAGTGATCGAAGTGAGATCGAAAAGATTCGGAAAGATCATCACTGGCGCAGTTTCCGCAATGGTGATCGCGGCAAGCATACCTGCAGTTGTTTCCGCTGCTGACCAGCAGACACGAGGAAACATCGGCGGTTATGACTACGAAATGTGGAACCAGAACGGTCAGGGTCAGGTTTCAATGAATCCCGGCGCAGGCTCTTTTACCTGCTCATGGAGCGATATTGAAAACTT
>NZ_JAEFAJ010000028.1 GCF_016287535.1 Ruminococcus sp. | reverse complement strand
CCGCAAACTATGATTCAAGCAAGAAGTACCCCGTGCTTTACCTGCTTCACGGCTTCTTCGAGAACGAGAACCGTATGATTACACAGGGCAACGGTCAGATGTATACTCAGCAGATCATAGGCAATGCTATCGCTTCCGGCGAGGCAAAGGATATGATCGTAGTCGTACCCTTCGTATTCACAAGCGCTACGATGAACGACGCTACAGGCTTTGCTGATCAGGGTTCAAACGAGGGCTACGACAACTTCGTTGACGATATAGTTGACAGCCTCATGCCTCATATAGAGAGCAAGTACAGCGTAGCTACAGGCAAAGAGAATACGGCTGTAACCGGCTTCTCAATGGGCGGACGCGAGTCTCTCCAGATCGGTATGAAGTACGGCAGCAAGTTCGGATATGTGGGAGCTATATGTCCCGCACCGGGCACACAGGGCTCATTCAAGTGGAACAGCGCCGCTGATACCCCCTATCTCATAATGATAACCGGCGGTACACAGGACGACGTTGTCGGACTGAATACTCCTGAGGGATATCATAACAACTTCACAAAGAACAACGTACCTCATGTATGGCACGTTGTACAGAACGGACACCACGGTGACGACTCGATACATTCACATCTCTACTGCTTTGTAAGAGGTGTGTTCCAGGCAACGGAATAATAAAAAAACAGCCGGCAGTCGATAAAAACTGCCGGCTGTGATTTTTTATTCAAGATCAAGAAGGCCTGCCTGTATAGCCTGTGCGTCGCCAACGGTTATGCCGTCGCCTGTATTGCACACATCTCCGTTGAATCTTCCTGCGTATGACAGCTGGTACTTATCGGGATTTGCAAGTGCCTGCATTATCGCTACCGCATCTGAGAGATCAACATTGCCGTCGCCGTTTGCGTCGCCTGAACGCTCAACGTCAACATCTGAAGTACAAGCAGGGCTGAGCTTTTCCGGATGATACTTGACAGCTGAAATGCCGTTTGCGTCTGCGAGCATTTCAATATATGCCGAGTAACTGCACTGGAAGTTGCTGTAGAGCTCATCTGCTTCTTCCTCGCTCATTCCGAGTGAGTAAGCAAGATCAAGAATTTTCAGATCGTGGATATCACCGCTTAATCCGTTTCCGTTGATATCGCAGTTCTCTGAGAAGAATTTCCTAACATTTTCCGGAAGCACCGAATCATCAGCACCGTAACCTGACTGGAGGTCTTCGCTGTAGATGATGGTATTGAAAAGATCGGCAGTGCCGATAACTCCGTCACCATCCGTATCGGGAAGCTGAACTTCGCCTGATCCAAGCATATTCCAGTATTCAGTGAATTCTCTGTTGAACAATGCTCCGTTGTATTCTGTATACTCGTTGTCTGAGAGCCATTCGCCGCAATTGAACTTTAGGCATTTTGCAAGGGCGAATTTTCCTGAACCGTCAAGAAGACTGTCAAAGTAGGCTTCATCGAACTGCTGTGAGGTGATTCCGTTCTTTTCGATGCAGTACATTTCTGCATACTCATAGAACCAGTCGCACCTGAGCTCGGAGGTAACATAGTCGTAGGCTGCTTTGCAGCGCTCGGTTATCTCCTCCGGAACGGCAGGCTTTTCCTCGTCGGACAGGCTGTTGAACATGAAGAAGTGATGGTTATAGCCGTAAAGCCACAAGTAGTTCAGGTCAGCGTAGTCGTAAGTGCCGTCGCCGTTTACATCGCAGCTGATATTTCCGCTGAGCTCAGCCTCGCAGAACGCCGGATATGACGCCATGAGGTAATTTGACTGAATGCTCAGCTCGTCGGTGAAGTCGTCAGAGAGGGAACGCTCAAACTGGCGGTCACAGTGGCATGGAACATCGGGTTCAAAGGTATACTGAGCATTTATGCCAGTATATGATTCTGATGACAGATCGTTTATCTTCAGACCGTTTCTGAGAAGATAGAATCTGATAAGGTGCTCTGCATCATTCCTGTCAACTTTGCCGTTATTGTCGTAATCTCCTGTGGATACGATATTTTCGGCAATAGCCTCGTCTGTTTCGTAGGATAATGTATATCCGTATAACAGAGCGCAGTCGTTGAGATCGAAGGAACCGTTTCCGTCGATGTCGGTAACAAGGTCACCGTTCTCCATCATAGGGAACATTTCTATTTCCTCATCCCAGATCCTTCCGGCAGGAACATTCTCAAACATAGCATTTGCAGATAATGCTGCGGCATTCAGAGCAGTTGCTATAGCAGCTGCAGCCGCGGTTAACTTCTTCATGGCGGGTACCCCTTTCATACTTTTATAA
Organism: Ruminococcus sp.; assembly: GCF_016287535.1. Classification (GTDB taxonomy): domain Bacteria; phylum Bacillota; class Clostridia; order Oscillospirales; family Ruminococcaceae; genus Ruminococcus. The sequence goes on along the minus strand of NZ_JAEFAJ010000028.1, from coordinate 41,088 downwards.
AAATCGGTTATAAGTGGACGGATTATCTTATACTTATATAATACAACACTTTTGAATAAAAATCAATAGTTTTCGTAGAAAATCTACAAATTATATTTATTTAACTAAAGATATAGGTTAATAAATATAAGAAAATATGATGACTTTTTCCCTCTGCTGATTTGACAATTATCGTCATGTATATTATAATAAATAAGTATGGTTTTCACGGGCAGATATTTATGAGGTCTGCTTACAATTCTGTCGGAAGGAGAATTTGCGTGAGCAGTATTAAACGCAGAAAGGGAAAGAGCAGGATCGCTTTCCCGGAGGATTACTGTGTAGTTGATATAGAAACTACCGGGCTTGATCCGGCAGAGAACGAAATAATCGAGATAGCTGCTGTCCGTTACCGCGGCGGCAGGAAGGACGCGGTGTTTACCACCCTTATTAAGCCTGAACACCGTATAAGCCCGTTCATTACCGAGCTTACGGGCATAGACGACGGAATGGTGAGCGACGCTCCCTGTATTTCCGGAGCAATAATGGATTTTTATGAGTTTGCCGGAAATGATATCCTTATGGGCTACAATGTCAATTTCGATATAAATTTTCTATACGATAATCTGCTGCGCTGTCACGGTATACTGCTTGAAAATGATTTTGTGGACGTTCTTCGCTTTGCGCGGAAGGTGCTGCCGCTTCTTCCGGATCGCAGACAGACTACTGTGGCGGATCATTACGGTATATCCGTAACAGGCGCTCACCGTGCGGAAAAGGACTGCGAGATATGCAACGCCTGTTACCTGTGCCTGCGGGACGAGATGCGCAGGCAGGACCTGGAGTGAATAATGGCGGAGAAGAAAATGAGAGACAGGCTCTTTGAGCTGGCTGCCGGACGCTTCGGCACAAGACCGGAGTACCTGTGGAAAAGGACGCCGGACTGTGCGGTGCTGAGATGCAGCAATAATGATAAATGGTATGCCATAGTCATGGACGTTGATGGCTCCAAGCTCGGACACCCAGAGCTGGGAAAGGTCGATATCGTGAATGTCAAGTGCAGTCCTCTGATGACCGGATCCCTCTGTGGCATGAAAGGGATATTCCCGGCTTATCATATGAACAAGGAGAGCTGGATATCCGTACTCCTTGACGGCAGTGTGGATATGGAGCAGATAAAGGCTCTGCTGGAAATGAGCCACGAGCTTGCCTCAAAAAGCTCAGGAGAAAAAAAGCTGCGCACGGAGACAAAGGAATGGCTGATACCTGCGGCGCCTGCAATGTATGACGTTGAGCAGGACTTCCGCCGTGACGGTTCAATACTATGGAAGCAGACCGCAAACTTCATCGCGGGAGATACGGTCTATATATACATGGCTTCACCGGTATCCGCGGTGATGTACAGGTGTATCGCTGAAGAAGTAAATATCCCGTATAAGTACGACAACGGGAGCTATCATATAAGAAAGGCGGCAAGACTGAAGCTGACGCACCGATTCAGCGCTGAGGATATGCCCCTTTCAAGAATGAAGGAGCTTGGCGTGACAGCTGTCCGCGGCGCAAGAGGAGTGCCCGGTACGCTGAGCCGTGAACTTAAAGGATTATGCGCCGGACGCTGAGAGCGGCATGGTTGCATTTTCAGGCGCTCTGTGATATAATAACATTTGTAACAACTTGATTTTCCGCTTTTGACAGGAGGAACTTTATGCTGAATGCTGATCTGAAAGAATTTGAGTTCATCTCAGATTTTGATGAGCTTGTGATCTCGGCTGTTCTTGCAGTGCCGTCCGGTGAGGTGAATGGCATTGTGCAGATCGTTCATGGCATGAACGAACACAAGGAACGATATTATCCGTTTATGGACTATCTTGCCGAACAGGGATTCATTACGGTCATACACGATAACCGCGGCCACGGAAAAAGTATCGTTGAGGCTGACGACCTCGGATTCATGTTCAGAAACGGCGGCGAGGGATTTATAAGCGATATCGCCCAGTTCAACAAGAGAATAAGGGAAGCCTATCCGGGAGTTCCCGTATTTATGATAGCGATCGGTATGGGTGCCGCAGGAGCAAGGTGCTTCCTGAAGGAGCATGACAGCGACCTCGACGGTATAGTTCTTCTCGGAACTGTCTGCCACAGCTCATTCTCGCCGGTGGCAAGGACTATCAGTTCCGTTTCTGCCAAGAGACCGGGAAGCCGTTTCAGGAGCGAGAAGATATTCAACGCCGTAGACGACGGCTTCGGACAGTTTTTTGAAGATCCCATAAATTCATGGAGATGCAGCGACGCGGACGCGGTACTGGCGTTCAATGAAGATCCGCTGTGCAATTTCAAGCCTACCCTGAACTGCTATGAGGAGCTGATATGGCTGGTGAAGCAGTCCTGCTCGTCAAGGGGCTGGAAGGTTACAAATACCACGCTGCCGATACGCTTTATATCCGGCAAGGAGGACCCGGCGATGATCTCGGAGAAGAAGTTCATGCGCTCGGTGAACCGGCTGGAGAAAATGGGCTACGAGAGCATATCCCACAGGCTTTTTGACGGTATGCGCCATGATGTGCTCATGGAAAAGAACAGTATAAACGTATATAAAGATATAGCCAAGACGCTGTTTTCATGGCTTGACCGCTGGAATGACAAGCATTCGGCAGCTGCTGCCGCAGAGCCTCCCGCGGAAACTCAGCCTGAGGAAGCAGTACAGGAATAATACAGAATAACAGAGTGCGGCAGCTGCCCGCGATGAAAGGAATAATTATGGATATCAATAAAACACTTGCCAGGGAATTCGGACTCAGACAGGAACAGGTAGACAATACCGTTGCCCTTATCGACGACGATAAGACTATCCCGTTCATAGCCCGTTACCGTAAGGAGCTGACAGGCTCACTTGATGATCAGATACTCCGTGAACTCTATGACAGGCTCATGTATCTCCGCAACCTTGAAAAGCGCAAGGAGGAGGTAACTGCCGCTATCACCGAGCAGGAGAAGATGACCCCGGAGATAGAAGCGGCTATAAGCGCTGCCGTTACACTGGTGGAGGTCGAGGATATCTACCGTCCCTTCAAGCCCAAGCGCCGTACACGTGCGAGTATCGCCCGTGAGAACGGTCTTGAGCCGCTTGCTGTTATGATAATGGAGCAGGATAACTCCACAGAGCCTGAAAAGGAAGCAGAGGCTTTCATCGACGAGGAAAAGAAGATAACCGACGCTCAGACCGCTTTGCAGGGCGCAATGGATATCATTGCCGAGGATATCTCCGACGACGCTGATATCAGAAAGAAGCTCCGTGCCCTTGCAGGCGAAAAGGGAGAACTGGTATCAAAGGCTGCGGACCCCGAAGCAGATAGCGTATATATGAACTACTACGAATACTCCGAGGCAATCCCGAAGGTGGCGAACCACAGAGTTCTTGCCCTTGACAGAGGCGAGAAGGAGAACTTCCTGAAGGTATCCGTTACTCTTGACGAAACTCTTGCCACTGACGTTATCTTCGGCAAGTACATCAAGGCTAACAATGCCTGCGGAGAGCTTGTGAGAGCAGCTGCGGCAGACAGCTACAAGAGACTTATATTCCCGTCTATCGAGCGTGAGATACGCTCCGAGATGAGCGCAAAGGCAGCAGAGGAGTCCATAAAGGTATTTGCTGCGAATCTCCGTCAGATGCTTCTTCAGCCGCCGCTAAAGAGCAGCATTATCCTCGGTCTTGACCCCGGATACGCACACGGCTGCAAGACGGCAGTAATCGACGGCACAGGCAAGGTACTCGATACTGCTATAATCTACCCCGTAGGCTCTGCCGGAGCAGTTGAGGCTGCAAAGAAAAAGGTCAAGGAATTCATACAGAAATACAACGTAAACGTGATATCTATCGGAAACGGCACAGCTTCACGCGAAACAGAGAGCTTTGCGGCAGAGATAGTAAAGGAAGTGCCTCAGGACGTAAGTTACATGGTAGTAAGCGAGGCAGGAGCTTCAGTATACTCAGCTTCAAAGGTCGCTGCGGAGGAGTTCCCGGAGTATGACGTATCCATCAGAGGAGCTATATCTATAGCCCGCCGTCTGCAGGATCCACTTGCGGAGCTTGTTAAAATAGACCCCAAGGCTATAGGCGTGGGACAGTATCAGCATGATATGCCCCAGGCAAGAATGAGCGAGGCTCTCGGCGGAGTAGTCGAGGACTGTGTTAACTCTGTAGGAGTTGACCTCAATACAGCTTCACATTCACTGCTTTCATATATCGCGGGCATCAATGCCTCCGTGGCAAAGAATATCGTTGCCTACCGTGAGGAGAACGGCAGATTCACAGACCGCAAGGAACTGCTCAAAGTCCCTAAGCTGGGCAAGAAGGCATTCGAGCAGTGCGCAGGCTTCCTGAGAGTCCGTGACGGCAAGAATCCCCTTGACAATACTGCTGTTCACCCCGAAAGCTACGAGGCGGCTTCATCACTTCTCAGCGAGTGCGGATTCACACTGGCTGACATCGCAGGCGGCGGAGCAACAGGCATAAACGAAAAAGCCGACAGCATCGGCATTGACAATATAAGCAAGTCCCTCGGAATAGGCGTTCCCACTCTCACAGACATCATCGGAGAGCTCAAAAAGCCGGGACGCGACCTTCGTGACGAGCTTCCCGCGCCTCTTCTCAGAAGCGGTGACGTCATGGAGATAAAGGATCTCAAGCCCGGCATGGAGCTTGTGGGAACAGTCCGCAATATTATCGATTTCGGCTGCTTTGTAGATATCGGAGTACATGAGGACGGTCTTGTTCATATCTCCCAGATATGCAGCAAGTATATCAAGCACCCTCTCGAAGCCGTAAAGGTGGGAGAGGTAGTAAAGGTAAGGGTACTTGACGTTGACCTCAAGAGGAACCGTATATCCCTTACAATGCGCCTTAACGACGAAGAAGAGAAGAAGCAGCAGAAGTCAGGACGCAGACATGACAATAACAGAAAGCGCGAGGATCGTCAGCCCAAGGGCTTTGACGCTTCAAAGCTCCATAACAGCAGCTTCCGTATAAAGCAGAAGTAAGGAGCGGAAAATGAGTATAAAAACAGAGGAGCAGGAGCTTGTCTGCGCGGTCTGCGGAGAAAAGTCCTCACAGACCGTTATATTGGAGTGTGAACCGGACAGGAGCGTTCCTGATCTTGATATGCGCCCCGGCGAGCCGCACCGCTCCTATATAAAATACTGGGTGAGCAAGTGCCCTCACTGCGGCTACTGCAACGCTTCAATAGAGATACCTGTTCTGTTCACGAAGGAATACCTTCAGAGCGGCAGTTATAATAAGTACGATGACAGCCTTTCTGGAAGCTTTATGAAAATGTCCCTTGTATGCGAAAAGAACAAGGTGTATGATGAAGCTCTCAAAGCCTGCCTGTATGCCGCATGGGCATATGACGATGAGGAAAATGACGAAAAGGCTGTGGAGTGCCGCAGGGCTGCGGTAAAGATATTCGACAGCCACAGGGCTTATTTCTCGGAAAAGCCGGATATCCTGCTGCTCCTTGCCGATATAATGCGCAGGAGCGGAAGCTTTGAACGTGTTGTCAGCGAATACGGAAAAAGATTCATGGGTTCCGGTCTCATGACGGCTATTGCGGCTTATGAGGCGGAGCTTGCGGGAAAAAAGGACAGCAGCTGTCATAAGGCAGACGAAGCTCCGGGAGTATCAGTGAAATAACATTTTGCGCCGCACTGAGAGTGCGGCTTTGTTCTGACCTGCATTGACAACAGTGATAAATAGTGATATAATCGGAATAAAAAAGGACAGACAAACGGAGGAAATAATATGAAAACAAAAGCAATGCTTCTTGTGATTTGTACGGCGGTATTCTGCACTTTTGCAGGCTGTGAGCACAAGAACAAGCCTTATAAGCCGTCTTACAGCAATGCAAAGGTGCAGATGCAGAACGGTGAATCCTATGAGGAAGCTCTGAAGGAGTGCTTCAATGCCACCTATTCTCTCGGAGGCGGCGAGGTGTTCTATGAGTATATGTACCCTGATGAAGCTATCAACGCGATGAAAGAGTCGGGAGACTATGACAAGCTTATAACACAATTCAATATCGGACAGGAAAGCCAGTTCGGAGAGAACAGTGATAAGCTGACATTTGATAAGATAACAGATTCTCATGATATAAACGAGACGCAGATAACTGCGGTAAAGAGCTATCTTAAAAATATGTGTGCGCCTTTTGTGGAGGAGATAACTGAGGATCAGTTCGATGTAAAAGAGGGATATGAGGTCAATTACTCGTATCTTAACAACGGTGAAAAAGCCGGAACAGATACTGTTCTGGTGATAAAGCTCAACGATGAAGGCTGGAAGGTCATAACCGGCTGACGGAGGAAAAGATGAAAAGGGATTCAGGATATAATACGAAGCAGAAGGAAAAACTGCTGGAATATCTGATGAAAAACAAGGAAAAGCATACCAATGTGCAGGAAATAAGCGCCTATCTCTCAGCTGAGGGCTCTTCTGTGGGAGTTGCAACTATCTACAGACAGCTCGACAGACTTGTTGAACAGGGGCTTGTCCGCAAGTATGCTTTCGACGGAAAGACCTGCGCCTGCTATCAGTATATCGAAAATGAAGAGCAGTGCCGCAGCCATTTCCATCTGAAATGTCTTGGCTGCGGCAGGCTGATACATCTTGACTGCGAACACCTTGCGGATATCACGCGCCATATCGAAGAGGAGCATGATTTTTCCATAGACTATTCGCAGACTGTTTTCTACGGACGCTGCTCCGACTGCAGGGGCAAGGACTGACCCTGAGAAGCTTTTTCCGAGGTATCCCTTGGAATGTATATTTTAACATCATCTTCAGGTCTTTCGGGCATGATATCACCTCCGTGGATATTATGCCCTTTATATTTTTCACTATTCAGCGCAGTACCGTCAGGGCGGTCTGCTTTTTCAATGGAGGGAATATGAATACAGGAACGTCGTTTTTTAGGTATGCCGCTGCGGAGCTCTTCAGCCTTTTCATAAATATGACATTTGCAGTATCGGCAAAAAGTATTATAAGGTTCATATGCCTTGTATGCACGGTGCTGATACTTGTTGCCGTTATGGCTGACTATGGCATAAAAGCGGCTGAACGTAACAAAAACAGGAGCAACGCGGAAAAGAATAAAGCGCTTGCTCTTTCTGCCGCAGCTGTGACTGCTGTGCCGCTGATAAGCTGGCTGCTGCTCTGTTTCTCAGCAGGGAACGGCGGTTTTGAGTTCTATGGCTTGCATAAGCTCATCAACGGACCTTTTCTGCAATACTATAACCTGATAGATCCTGGAACTTCCGCAAAGGCTCTGTCTGCCGGAAAGCTGCTGGCAATGCTTCCGCCTTCCGCGGTCCCTGCGGCTTCGCTTGCAGTATCATATATAACTGCGGGCAGACAATTGAAAAAACAGGGATAAGGGCATTTTTCAAAGTGCATTGAGGAGCAATATGCTCTTTTGTATAAACTGCTGAAAAAACAGGGAGGTATTATCAAAAACAAGTAATTTTGCTTGACATAAAATGTGCGGATATGATACAATGATTATTAGAATATTTTTTGTTTTTGGAGGTATTTTATATGGCATACTGTAAATACTGCGGAAAGTACATTCCTGACGGCGCTTCCTGCGACTGCGATGCTGCAAAGAGCGCAGGCGAGGTCAAGGAGGCTGCAGAAACAGTTAAGGAAAAAACAGAGAACGCTGTTGAGGACATAAAGGAAAAGGCTGAGAATGCTGCTGAAAACATTCAGGATAAGGTAGAGGACGCAAAGAACAGCGCTGCTGAGGCTGTTGAAAATGTAAAGGACAAGGCTGCAAAGGCAGTAAACGAAGCAAGAAGCGACGCTGCTGAGGCTGCTGAAAAGGTCAAGGAAAAGGCTGAAGAAGCTGCAAAGAAGGCAGACAATATCGCCGGCGATGTTGCGGAAAAGCTCCCCGGCAGCATGAAGAACAGCAAGGGTACGGTATATATAATTGCCGGGATCATTGCCGCGCTTCTTCTCGTACTTATCATAGCACTGTGTTCCGGCGGCGGAGCAAAGAGCGCTGTCAAGCAGTATGTAAAGGCTACCTATGATAAGCACGGCGCAAAGTCCATGTATTCCCTCACACTTCCCAAGAGCGTGATAAAGGAGCTCAAGAAGGACGACAAGCTTGAGAAAATGATAGACAATTACAACGACATGGTAGAGGATATGATCGATGAACTCGACGACAAGGAGAGCCTGCCTAAGTTCTATAAGATCACAAATAAGGAAAAGCTCAAGAATTCCGAGCTCGGCAGGGCAGAGACATTCTTTGAGAAGCTATGCGCGAAGTACAAGGCTGATGACGACGATATAAGAGTCACAAAGGGCTATGAGATACAGGTCAAGACCAAGTGCAAGGACGAGGACGGCGACGCCAAGTACGACAAGAGTTCTATCTGCGTGGTAAAGGTAAAGGGCGATGGCTGGAAGGTCATTCCTTATCCTGCTGACAAGCTTTCGTATTACGAAGACTAAAAATAAGATCCGGAGCAGAAATGCTTCGGATTTTTTATTGACTATTCCTGTTAAATGTGGTAAAATAATCTGGTTGTCGTTCAAATGAATGTTCAGAAAGGAGGAGATCATGAGACCTAAAAAAATACCGGGAGCATTTTCTCCTTTGTTTGCGGGAGCTGCTGCAGCTCTGCTCTTTCTGTTATTCTACGCGCTGCACGGCTTTTACCCCTTCGGTGGGAGGTCGGTAGTGTGGTGCGATATGGACCAGCAGTACGTGCCGCTGCTCATGGAGCTCAAGACCGCTTTCGGTGACGGTTCGCTTTTCCTCGGAAGAGGCGGCGGTGTTATGAACTTCTACGGCGTTTTTCTGTTCTTTGTTTCATCGCCTCTGTCACTGCTGTCGCTTGTGGTCGATAACAGTGACATGATTTGGTTCATGAATATCCTCCTTGTCATAAAGGCAGCCCTTTGCGCTGTTTCTGCCGGTTTCTATTTCAGGAAAGTCATACCTGATCTCCCTGATGTGTTCGGAATAATAATATCGGTGATGTATGCGGTCAGCGGTTACGTCATGATGTACTATCAGAACAATATGTGGCTCGACATGATGACAGTATTCCCTCTGCTGCTGATATCCCTGTTCAGACTGCTTGAAACCGGAAAATGGGGAGCATATACTGTCTGCACGGCAGTGTGTATGCTGCTTAACTTCTACATAAGCTTTATGATAGCGGCTTTTCTTGTGATGTTCGACGGAGCTGCCCTGTATCTCTGCTGCGACTCCGGCAAGAGAGGCAGCAGAGCGCTCAGACTCATCGCGGGAGATGTGTGCGCTGCTCTTCTGAGTGGTGTGGTATGGATACCTGCATTTATGCAGTACAGCTCGTCCGGACGCGGTAACTCCCTTGGAAGCGTGTATTTCGGCGGCTGGTTCTTTGAGAATGTTTTTGACAAGGCGGCACTGCTTTCAGGAAGCGGTCTTGTCCTGGCAGGCGCGGTATTTGCCGTTATTTTCCGCAGGAGCATAAAGAACGGAAAAATGCTGCTCTTTGCAGTGAGCGGTCTTGTATCCCTGGCGGGAGCCTTCATAGATCCCACTAACAAGCTGCTGCATACCGGCAGCTATCAGGCATATCCGCTTAGGTACGGCTTTATTGTTATACTGCTGATGTTTTCATTCAGCGGTGAGCTCATAGCTTCCGCTGACGGCAGAAAGGCTGAAAAGCCGGCGTATGCCGTGACATCGGCAGCAGCTCTTATATCTGCGGCTGCGGCGGTAACGGCTTACTTTTTCCGCAGCCATCTCAGTTCCTATGTGAACAGCCTGTGGGTGAGCACTGACGACGGACTTGTTCTGACGGCTGTGGGCGCAGCAGCTGCTGCTGCGTATCTGCTCTGCATAAGGAACTATTGCTCCGGACGTATATCCCGTGCGTTTACTGTCTGCACGGCTGCTGCTGTCATGATATGCGAGAGCCTGCTGAGCTTCGGGGTCAATGTTGATGCTCTCTATGACAGCACCTACGGCTTTACAAGGACTGCTGAAGCCTTTTCGGCAATACCCGACGAGGGCTTTGTACGTGTCAAATCCGGAAAAAAATACTATTATTCAAACTATGCGGAGGGATTCGGCAGGTATTCCCTCAGTCACTATACCTCCCTAACAGACTGTGATCTCCTTTTTACACTGAAACGGCTCGGTTATTCGTCACACTGGCTCGATACCACCTCCTCAGGCGGTACTCTCATTATCGACGAGCTGCTGCTGAACAAGTATATTATCGGCAGCCCTCAGGGACGATGCAGGGCTTATGAGAATTATGAACTCAGCGGCGGACTTCCTGTGTATAACGATCCGAATGTGCTGGGAGGAGCCCTTGTTTCCGGGGTAAAACCTGAGGAACTGGCTGATCTTGAAAAGTATGAGCGTGTGGAAGCTTCCGGCTTTGTCGCTGAAAAGCTCTTCGGCGGTCACGGGTTGGTACAGAAGCTCTCCCCGGACTCCTTCAAGGGTGCAGGCATAAGTGAAAAGGACGGAAAAACCAGAGTCAGCAGGCTGTCTGACAGTGTCTCGCAGCTTGAATACAGCTTTCACGCCGACGGCAGAAAGGAACTGTATTTTGACATTTTCGGCTGCTATTCCACAAATATTGATGAAAAATACTACGGCTCAGCAGATATCTTTGTAAATGGTAGGCTTCTGCAGAGTAATTACCCTTCCGGAGCCTGCAACGGTATAATCGACCTCGGTACATTTGAAAACGAGGACGTCAAGGTGACCGTAAAGGTACTGAAGGACTTTGAAGTCACATCTTTCGGACTATGGCTGTACGATCTTGATCTGTCGGAGGCATTGGCGGCTTCTGCGCGTACAGCTCCGGCAGAGATAAACGGCAGAAAGCTCACGGTATCAGCAGAAATCGGGGGATATCTGTATATCCCTGTTGCGTGGTCCGAGGGCTGGAGCTGTAAGGTGAACGGGAAAAAAGCTCCGGTGATACGTGCTCTTGGCGCTTTCATGGCTGTGGAGCTGCCTGAGGGCGGAGGTTCAGTGGAAATGAGCTTTCTGCCTGTGGGAATGAAAACAGGAGCAGCTGTATCCGCAGCCGGAGCTGTGCTGTTCATACTGCTGCTGATAGTACTGAAAAAGGAACGGGATCCCGGAAAGACCGGCGCTGCAGCTGAAAAAACACTGTATCTGCTGAGCATAGTGACAATATGTGCGTGTTACATCGCGGCTCCGGTGGCATGGCTGGAAGTAAATATCGTTAAACTTTTGTTCGGAGGTTAATATGGCGTCAACTATATTATATAAGACCGCGATCATGCTCATTCTGATCGGAGTGGGCATTCTGTGCGCTAAAACAGGGCTTATAAGCAAGTCCTCGAACAAGGACCTGTCAAAGTTCGTTCTTCAGGTCATAAATCCTGTTGTTATATTCATGTCATATCAGACAGATTACCGCACCGAACTGGTCAGGAACCTTCTGCTGACATTTGTTATCGCACTCGGTACTATTGGGCTTGCGATAGCGCTTTCCTACGTTTTTGTCCGCAGGAAGGAGGGGAGAGAGTCGGAGATAGAGCGGTTCTCGGCGGTGTACTCCAACTGCGGCTTCATGGGGATACCCCTTGTCAACGCCATATACGGGGACGAGGGAGTGTTCTATCTTACTGCCTATATAACGGTTTTCAACCTGATAGTATGGACTCACGGAGTTATACTCATATCCGGCGAGAAGGACTTTAGGCAGGTGATAAAGGTGTTCTTTTCGCCTACTATCATTGCGATTTTTCTCGGAATGGTCACGTTCTTCCTGCGTTTCAGGCTGCCGGGACCGGCTGCTGAGGCTCTGGGACTTATCAGGGAGGTCAATACTCCTATGGCGATGATAGTCTCCGGTGTGACCATAGCGGGAACAAACGTGCCGAAAATGCTGAAAAACTACCGCGTATACTATGTCTGCCTGCTGAAGCTGTTAATCGTGCCGTTTATCATATCCGTTCCCCTGGCTCTTCTGACAGGAGTGGACGAGACGGTAAGAATGACTGTTCTGATCGCTTCGGCAGCGCCTCCAGCTACCATGTGTACGCTCCTGAGTCTGCGCTATGGAAAAAACTCAATATACGCATCGGAAATTTTTGCCGCAGGAACTATACTATCTGTGGTTACCCTGCCGCTAATAGTTCAAACTACGGAACATTTAACAAAAATACTATAAAATGTTTGTAAAAAACGCTGATTTTATAGAAAATCGCACTAAAATGTTTGAATTTTAATAATAATGTGTTATAATATAAATAAGTTAAAGAAGAATGAGTTGACAATAAATGAATAAAATTATACGGTCAGTTATAGCAAGAGAGATGGTTTAATTATCTATGGGGATATGTAGATTGTACAGTACGGACTTCACGTAAAACACCTAATCAAGAAGAAATGGAGTTGTTGTTGTATGGAAAAAAGAGGTATTAGTAAGCTTGATCTGAAAAGAAGAAACAGAATGCAGATTCTCAGGGTAATAAGAGAATCAGGACCTATTTCCAGAGTCGATGTGGCAAGTGCACTTGAGATCACACGAGCTGCTGTAACAATCATCACAAATGAAATGATCGAGGAGGGCGTTCTCGTCGAGATCGGTGAAGCTCCAGTTAATACAGAGAAGCTTCAGAAGGGCAGAAGAAAGATCCTCATTGATATAAATGTTAACAGCCGTTTCGCACTTGGCGCTACCGTTGATGAGAAGGAAGTAAGCATCGGTCTTACAAACCTTAATTCGGAGGTGCTCGACAAGGCAAGCATGGTCATTGACGACAGGACCACAAGCAAGGATATCATCAATTACATAATCAAGACAAGTAATGAGATGGTAGAAAACAGCGCTCTTACAAAGGACAAGATACTCGGTCTCGGCGTAGGCGTGGTTCCTTCAATGTGGGGCAAGCTCAAGATATTCTACAAGGACGGCGTACTTGATTTCACAAACTTTATCGACAAGCTGTCAGGCGGTCTCGATTTTGAGATACACTGCGGAAACGCTATCGGTCTTATGGCTCTTGCGAGCAACGATTTCAGAACACTGAACGGATATCAGACCAATCAGGCGTTCATCCACAATGGCAATCAGGTGAATCTCGCTATAATCAACAAGAATGAGCTTTCAGCCGACTATGTGTCATATACATCGACTATAGAAAGGTATATCGTATGTCCCAACGGCAAGGCTTACGAGGGCTATCCTAACGGCTCCGTAAAGGCTGAGCTTTCAAGAAATGCTATGCTCAACGCATTCTATGAGATATATTCCAAGGACAAGACGCCTGTGCTCTATGAGCTGACAGAGGGCGACAAGACCGCTATCAATACCGATAACGTGTTCATGGCTCTTATGAGAGGCGAGGAAGCTGTCAAGAATGTGGTTGACGATCTGATCGCGAAGTATACTGTACTGATAAACAATCTTGCTATAAGCCATTTTGCAAAGAAGATAGTTCTTCATAACTTCAAACTCAATGAGAAGCAGTTTGACTACTGCAAGCGTGAGATGATACGCCTTGTCAGCGAGGAGATCGCGGACAGAGTGGTTCTCAGCAAGCTCGACGGAAAGAACAATTTCCTCGGCGGCTGCGCCCTTATCATTCAGGATAACTTCTATGTAAGAGGCGGAATGCAGTAAAAAATTTAAAAGCCATAAAGGAGCGCAGGCTTCTTTATGGCTTTTTTGCTGTCAGTGACCGGTTTCTGTATCTCGCTTTCCGGAGATATATACAGCGATGAGCATAACGATGAATGAAGCCGCCATTCCGGTGACGACTCCCCCTGTGTCGATCATCATATCACGGAATTCGCAGGAGCGTCCCTTTACGAACTGCTGGTGGAATTCGTCGGAAAAGGCGTAGATAAAACCGAATAATACAACACAGAGGCTTTTCAGAGAGAAGAGCCTTCTTTTTCCGGCGGTAAAGGAGGCACAGAAGCCCAGAGCGGAATATATTGAGAAATGAGCCAGCTTGCGGACGATGAAGGACGCTTTTCCCCACAGCTCTGCCTGCCTTTCAGGTGATGAGCTGTCATAATCACGGAAGAATATCTTCACGAATATCCTTGTCAGAGTGCTGCTGGTGTCTGAAGAAGTGTCCGCGTCCTGAGCCGACAGAAGAAATATCGTAACCATCAGCCCTATCGTCAGTATCAGGAAAACTGTCTGCAATCTGCCTGGCTTTTTCTTGTTTGATGTCATAAACCGATTCCTTTCAAATATTGCTCCTTATATTATACAATTATTGCGGAGTTTTGTAAAGAAAAAGTTTTTTCGGAAAAATTTCAAAAAATATCTTGTAACATGAGAATAAAAATGATATAATATATTGTGTGTGACTTTAAGCCGCATAGCTTTTATATAGATATAATATTTTCGGAGGCAATAATGAAAAGTTTATTTGCAAATGTCTGGACCAAGAGAGTAGTGTCTGTACTTAGTCTTGTTTATACATACTTTGTCATCAGACTATGCTATCTTTCGATTTTTTACACCATTGAAATAAAGGACCGTCTTTCGCTGTGCCTGGTTCTTTCAGGCTTATCACTCGCAGCGATCATCGTAATGCTGTATACCCGCAAACAGATGATCACGAGGATATGCAGCTTCATCATACTGCCGGCAATGCTTCCGGTGGTGCTTCTTTATTTCGGTGAATGGGGAATGATAATCCCTATAATCGCCGTAGGAATAGTTATACTTCTCCTTTCCGGCGCGGGCGAGGGAATAAAGACCGCTCTTGCCACAATAATACTCCTTATGTATATCTTTGCCGCACTGGGCTATTTCATGTTCACATCATTCTTTGTGGCTTCAGTGGAGGAGGACGAGATAGCAAAGGGCGTTTCACCCTCAGGCGACTACAGATACAGGATAGTCAATACATCTGACAGCTCTGACGGCAGCACGGCTATATATGTTGAACCCAATAATACCGATATAAGCAATTCGTTCGCCACATTCAGACTCAAGAATATGGAGCATATAGTCTATATTTCAAGACCCTCCGTGGACAGCATAGACGTCAGCTGGGACGTTCAGAAGCGTCAGGACATCACAAATTACTATAACTCGATCTCTGACAGGATAGAGGTAACAGTCACGGACGCTGAGCTGGAAAAGCTGGGCTTTACCTATGACAACAAGCTCACTCTCACAGATCTTTCGGCAAGCCGTAAGTTTGCCCTCGGTAAGACTGCCTCGGACGTAAGACCTGTGTATATCGACGAGCTCAATGCGGAGCAGCTGGATTTCTTCGGGATCGGCAAGGACGCTGACGGAAGATACTATGTCAAGGATCCCTCGGACGAGCTCATCAAGAAAAACGGCAGCGAGCCCGGCGAAATAATGTACTTCAATGAAATGAAGCCGAGAGCTCTGAAATACTTCAACAGCAAGAATGTGGATCCCCCTACGGGAATAACCTACTTCAACGTACAGAAGAACCATACGGTGATGCTCAATACTCTCAGTGACGCTCAGCTTGCTGATCTCGGCGTTTCTGACAGCGGCGATGTTATGTCCATCGTTATCCATAAGCATACCGGCGGAAAGAAAAAAGACGAGGATGAGAGGGACGCTGACAGCAGCAGTCAGAATGAAGCTTCCGAAAATCAGACAGAAGTGAAGGAGATAACCGAGAGCAAGGTGGTTTTCCGTTACTATGTGGCTGAGCTTGAAGACTATTACAATGCCGGAAGGAAATTCTCACTGGACCTTCTTAAATAAAACAGGATATCAGGGGCGCTGTGGACACAGATACTCCTCCGTATGCAGGAGCTGCCGCGGCGCTTTTTGAATATATTCACCAAGTTTATCAGGGATATTATCATTTAGAGAACAATAATGCAGGGGAGGCACCCTGTAAATATTCAAAAGGAGTGCAAATTTATGGCATATGTAATTGGTGTTGACTGCGGTACGAGCGGTACAAAAACTGTCCTTTTCGACGAGAAGGGAAGCGTTATCGCTTCAAAAACGATCGAATACCCCATGTATCAGCCTAAGAACGGCTATGCTGAGCAGGAGCCTGCAGACTGGGCAAACGCAATGATCGAGACAGTAAAGGCTGTTATGGCAAAGAGCGGCGTCAAGAAGGAGGACGTTAAGGGTATCGGTATTTCCGGACAGATGCACGGACTTGTTATGCTCGACAAGGATAACAACGTGCTCCGCCGTTCAATTATATGGTGCGACCAGAGAACTGCTGCCGAGGTAGAGGAAATGAACCGTATCGTCGGCAGAGACAAGCTCGTTGAGATAACTGCCAACCCTGCCCTCACAGGCTGGACAGCTGCAAAGATCCTCTGGGTAAAGAACAACGAGCCTGAGATCTACTCAAAGGTGGCTCATATCCTTCTCCCTAAGGATTATCTCAGATTTATCCTCACAGGAGAGTACGCAACAGAAGTATCGGACGCTTCAGGTATGCAGCTCCTTGACGTTCCGAACCGCAAGTGGTCGGACGAGCTCCTCAGCGCATTCGGCATCGACAAGAGCTGGCTGGGCAAGGTACATGAGAGCTGTGAGGTAACAGGTACTCTCACAAAGAAAATGGCTGAGACACTTGGTCTCTGCGAGGGTACTATCGTAGTAGGCGGCGCTGGTGACAATGCTGCTGCTGCTGTAGGTACAGGTGTTGTCGAGGACGGAAAGGCTTTCACAACTATCGGTACATCGGGCGTTGTATTCGCTCATACCTCAAATATATCTATCGACAAGAAGGGCAGAGTTCATACCTGCTGTGCTGCCGTACCGAATACATGGCACGTTATGGGCGTTACTCAGGGCGCGGGTCTTTCACTCAAGTGGTTCAGAGACAATTTCTGCATGACTGAGAAGGAAACAGCAAAGCTCATGGGCGTTGACGAATACTACCTCATGGACAAGCAGGCTGAGACAGTTCCCGTAGGCGCAAACAGACTTCTTTACCTCCCATACCTCATGGGCGAGAGAACTCCTCACCTTGATCCTGATGCAAGAGGCGTGTTCTTCGGACTTTCAGCTATCCATACCAGAAAGGATATGCTCCGTGCCGTTATGGAAGGCGTTACTTATTCTCTCCGCGACTGCGTTGAGGTGTTCCGTGAGATGAACGTAAACGTAAGCGATATGATGGCTTGCGGCGGCGGCGGTTCATCACCCCTCTGGAGAAGTATGCTGGCTGACCTCTACAACTGCAACGTAAAGACTGTTGCTTCAAAGGAAGGTCCCGCGCTTGGTGTTGCTATTCTTGCAAGCGTTGGCGCAGGGATCTACAGCAGCGTTCCGGAGGCTTGCGGCGCTATCATCAAGACTGACAAGGTACAGGCTCCAAAGGCTGAGAATGTTCCGGAGTATGAGAAGTATTATCAGCTTTACAGAGAGATCTATCCCGCACTCAAGGCTCAGTACGCAAAGCTTGCTACACTGTGATAAATACTGAAAGACTTTTTATCCGTCCGTTCAGACTGAGCGACGCGGAGGACGTCTTTGAATGGCGTTCCGATCCTGAGGTCAACAGGTTCATGCCTTATCCATGCGATGAAAGTGTCGGAGAGGTTCGGCAGCGCATAGAGGAATGGATAGCGGATAATGACAAGTATGCGATCGTTCTGAAAGCAACAGATAAGGTCATTGGCGATATAAGCCTTGAATGGTCCGGAAAGGACAGGGCTTATGAGATAGGCTATAATATAAACCGCGGCTTCTGGGGCAGAGGATACGCTACAGAGGCAGTACACGGACTTCTTGACTGGGCGGCAGCCAAGCTCGGAGCTCATGATTTTACGGCATTTTATGCCAAGGACAACGTTGCTTCAGGCAGAGTTCTTGAAAAATGCGGATTCGTAAAGGAGTATACAGGTCAGTATTCGCGTGAAAACGGGAAAAAAGTTTTTGAAGCATTGTTTGTAAGGCTTCATATTGAATAAAACAACAAAGGCGGACTTCCTGTCCGCCTTTGGAAATTGTGAGGGTGTTATGGACTATTCACTGCTGAAGAAATTTGCTGCAAGACAGAGGGGACTCCTGCTTGCTGAATGTGATGAAAGATCGGCATACTGCGGATTTATGCGGCTATGTGCTCTTGCCGCTGCGGATTGGTCAGCGGTGGAAGAGATCAGCGCTTCGCCAGAGGAGTTCCGCTGTGCACTTTTCAGGGAAAAGTGCGGGCAGCTCGCGGCAGAATATGGAGGTATTTTCAGCTTGTACGGCGAGCTGCCTGTTCCGCCGCAGCTTTTGGCTGACGGCGGAACAACAGCGGAACTCCTTGGGCTTGGGCGTGAAATGTTCAGTGATACAGTGGTACTGGGGTGGCTGCACCAGTATTATAACGAGCCGTACAGGAACGAGCTGTCCGCAGGACATAAAAGCAGCAAGCGCCTCAGCGCTGACAGGATAGCGGCGGCAACGCAGCTGTTTACACCGGACTGGATAGTGAAGTACATGGTGCAGAACACGCTGATACGTTTTTTGCGCAGTCACGGATATGATACTGACGGCGGCGGATACTATTTCGGTGATGACGCGGGCAGTGATAATGTTATCAGTCCTGAGAAAATAAAACTGATAGACCCCTGCATGGGCTGCGGAAACATTCTTCTGTATGCTTTTGACGTATTTATGGAGCTGTATCGTAAAAACGGCTGGTCAGGCCGGACAGCAGCGGAAAAAATACTGAAGTACAACCTTTTCGGACTGGAACTGGACGAACGTGCCTGTGCGGTGGCTGAGACCGCTTTAAGGCTGAAAGCCGGTGAATACGGCGCAGCAGTAAAACCTGAGGTGTATGATTTTTCCGATACTTCCGGAAGTATCGGATCACTCATAAACAGCGATGAGCTTGAAAAAGTCAGTGATAAGGCCGCAGCTATCGGTCAGATATTGAGAGACAAATACGACATTATCGTTACAAACCCTCCCTACCTTGGAAAATCTGCTATGGATCGGAAGCTTTCGGAGTTTGTCAATGAGAATTACAAGGATTACAGCGCTGATCTTTTCTCGGTTTTCATAGCGCGATGTATCAAAATGTGCGCAAAAAATGGTTATCTTGGCTTCCTCACACCCTCCACATGGCTCTTCTTACAGTCCTATGAGAAGCTGAGACGGCTTATCTACGAGGAATGCAGTATACAGACAATGCTTCACTTTGAGTATTCAGCCTTTGGTGACGCTACAGTGCCTCTCTGCGCGTTCACGCTGAAAATGGCGAAGGGCGGCAGGGGGAGCTATCTGCGCCTCTCCGGATTCAGGGGCGATATGGAGCTCCAGCGGCAGAAATGTCTTGAAGGGGTAAGCGGCGATGACTGTGATTTCAGGTTTGAAGCGGATACTGCTGATTTCCTGCACATACCGACTGCTCCGGTGGCTTACTGGCTGGGCAAAGAGGCTTTGAAGGCGTTTGATGGCGTGACCCTTGGAGAAACTGTTCCGGTCAGGGAAGGACTTATAACCGGAGATAATGACCGTTTTTTGCGGAGATGGTATGAGGTCAGCAATGACAGTATTGATTTTATGGTCAGTCATAAAAAGAAGTGGTGCCTTCTCAATAAGGGCGGCGAGTACCGCAAGTGGTACGGCAACAGGGAGTACGTCGTAAACTGGGAGAATGACGGCGCTGAGATAAAGAGCTTCCGTGACGGCAGCGGCAGACTTCGCTCACGTCCTCAGAGTCTTGACTACAATTTCAGACCCTCGGTAAGTCTGTCACAGATAACCAGCGGAAAGATATCCGTGCGTTATTTCGACGGGAGCTTCATGTTCAATGTGGCGGGAACAAGCGCTTTCCCGGAAAGTGAAAAGCAGCTCCTTCTGCTGCTGGGACTTCTCAACAGCAAGGCGGCTTCGGAGCTTGCGGCTGTGCTCAATCCCACGCTCAACATGAACCCCGGCGACCTTGCGAGACTGCCTCTCCCTGACTTTCCGGCTGACTGTCCGGAGGCAGAGGAGCTTGTACGGGAGAATATCTCTTTGTGCCGTGATGACTGGGACAGCTTCGAGACCTCTTACGGGTTCAGCAGACACCCTCTTGTCTGAGCTGCGGCTTTTTAGCGGAAGACTTGAAAATAAGTGTTGTAATCTTCACGGTTTTATGATATAATATACTATGTATTCGTATATGGTGTATTCGGAAATAATAACTTTTTGTAAAGGAGGATCAGAATGGCTATTACGGAAGCAGTTGAAAATTACCTTGAAACGATACTGATACTTTCACAGAAGCAGCCTGATGTCCACGCTATCGATATATGTTCCTATCTTGGGTATTCAAGACCTACAGTATCCATTATACTGAAAAAAATGAAGGACGAGGGCCTTGTTACCGTTGATGACGAGAACCATATCAGACTTACCGACGCGGGCAGGATAGTTGCAGACCGGATCTACTGCCGGCATACTGTACTTACGGATTTCTTCATACATATCGGCGTGAACCGGGACGTGGCGGCTGAGGACGCCTGCATGGTAGAACACGATATATCAGACGAGACATTTGATTGCATAAAGGCTCACTATAAAAAGATTTCTGAAGGAAAGTGACGTTGTAATATAATCTTTTTTCGGAGGCACTCAATGGGAAAATATGAAGAACTTAGGGAAAAACATCCCGTTTTTGTATATAAAGCATATTATGTGAACGAGACCCGTGACAGTGTTGAGATAGGCTATGAGTTTTCAATACCCGGTCTTGCGGAGTTCCGTCCGAGCTGGAGTTTCCATAAACCTGAGGGCTTCACTGTAAACGGCGATCTCAATTTTGACAGACTGGCTTTCTCTCTCGGTATGGCTGAGGCTGTCAGCTACTGGAAAGCCGTATGCTCCCCTGAATTCCGCGTTATGTGCGGAGAACTCGACGAGGAGCAGATCAGGTGGTGGAAGAAGCTGTGGTACATGGGACTGGGAGAACTCTTCTTTGTGAATGGTATCTCAGCGGATTTCGATACTTTTGTAAGGATAGTTCCCACAGGACATTTTGACAGCTCACTGAAGGAGACATACCGCAGTCCTGAGGGCTGTCTTGTTCCTATAGGCGGAGGCAAGGACTCGGCTCTGACGCTGGAGACTCTTCTCAGGGCAGGAAAGAAGTGCCTGTGCTATTCCATAAACAAGCGCCGTTCCATAAGCGATACAGTAGCTGCCGCAGGTCTCCCGGAGGAAGCTCTTATAACTTCTCACCGTCATTTCGACCGCTCCCTCATAGCTCTCAACGATAAGGGCTATATAAACGGGCATACGCCCTTTTCTGCCATAGTTGCCTTTTCCGCGGAGATAACAGCCTACCTAAACGGTCTCAAATATATCGTGCTGTCCAATGAATCAAGCGCGAATGAGAGCACAGTTGCCGGACAGGACGTCAATCATCAGTATTCAAAGAGCTTTGAGTTTGAAAAGGACTTCCATGAATATGAGGAGAAGTACCTCCGCACAGGACAGTATTATTTCAGCTTCCTGCGTCCCCTCGCTGAATTCCAGATAGCGAAGATGTTCGTTTCCTACAGGAAATACCTTCCCGTATTCAGGAGCTGCAACCTGGGAAGCAAGGTATCTCCAGATATATGGTGCGGAGAGTGTCCCAAGTGCCTTTTCGTATGCCTGATACTCTCACCATTTCTCAGCCTTGCCGAGCTGAAGAAGATATTCGCCAGGGATATGCTGAACGATGGGAAAATGATGGAATATTTCATCGAGCTCATCGGTCAGTCGGAGCATAAGCCCTTTGAGTGCGTGGGAAGTATAGACGAGGTCAATCTGGCCGTATCCCTTGCGGTACGCAGACTTGAACAGGAGGGGGAGAGGCTTCCGCTGCTGTTTGAGGAATATAAAAAACGGGGACTCTATCACCCTGAACATATCGATACCCTCAATGCCGAGTGCTGCGGTTCATTCGATGAGCAGAACCTGCTGCCCGACGAATTCAAGAATATACTGACTAAGGAAATGGAGCGTCTGCTTTGAATAGATTCTGCGAATATATAAATAAGTATACAGAGGGAAAGACTGTCTGCATACTCGGCTTCGGACGCGAGGGAAAGTCCACGTATAAGATACTGGAGAAGTATTGCTCGCCAAAGGCTGTAGTCATAGCCGACCTGAATCCCGTTGACCGTGAAGGGAACGGGCTCCCGGAAAGTGTTGAGCTTGTCTGCGGAGAGGGTTATCAGGACTGTCTTGACCGCTTCGACCTGGTCTTCAAAAGTCCGGGAATAGTTCTCGGAAAGAGCCCCTCGGAGCTTAAATGCAGGATAACCTGCGAAACACAGGTGTTCTTTGAGGTGTACCGGGAACAGATAATCGGTATAACCGGCACTAAAGGCAAGAGCACAGTCACTTCCCTGATATATCATGTTCTCCGTGAGAGCGGAGTTGACTGCCGTATCGCCGGAAATATCGGTATCCCCGTATTCGACATAGCCGAGGGCATGAAGGACGATACAGTTGTGGTCTGCGAGCTCTCCTGCCACCAGCTGGAATATATGACGGTCTCACCCAGGTCTGCCATATTCCTCAATCTCTATGAGGAGCACCTTGACCACTACGGCTCTATGGAGAACTACTACAGCGCCAAGAAGAACATCTATCTGCATCAGGACGTATGCGACGTGCTTTGGTGCAATTACGATATAAGAACGGACGATATACCGTCTATCGCGGTGACTGTCTCGAACAGCGATAAGGCGGCGGATGTTTTCGTCGAGAACGGCATAGTTTACGATTCCGACGATGAGGAGTACGAGATACCTGTCAGTGATATCAAGCTCCTTGGAACCCACAATCATTATAATATAGCCATTGCGTGGGACGTCTGCAAGGATATTGTGGAGGAAGAGGACTTCACAAGGGCTCTTTGCAGCTTCGACCCTCTTGCTCACCGCCTTGAATTCGTGGACACGGTGAGAGGTATACGCTGGTATGACGATTCTATCTCAACCGCCTGCGCTACAGCGATATCCGCACTGCAGAGCGTGCCCAAAGTAGGTACCATACTCATAGGCGGCATGGACAGGGGTATAGACTATCAGCCCCTTGTGGACTTCCTTTCGGACTTTGATGTAAGAGTTATCTGCATGGAGGCTTCGGGAAAGCGTGTGTATGATATGATACAGTCGAGCGGCTCTTTCAGGGATAAGGACAGGGTACACTATGCGGACCACCTTGACGGTGCCGTGAAGCTCGCCGCTGAGATAACTCCTGAGGGCATGAGCTGCGTTATGTCGCCGGCAGCTGCAAGCTACGGTATCTTCAAGAACTTCGAGGAGCGAGGCGACGCATTCAAAGCGCTTGTTTCAGAACTAAGAGCTAAGAATTAAGAACTAAGTAGGGGCGGATGATATCCGCCCTTTTTGTTATCCTCACGGATAATATAACATGAACGCTCCGTAGGGGACGGCGTCCCCTACGGAGCGAACCTCACGGATAATGCAACACTAATGCGCTTTATGAAAAAAAATTTTTGTTTTCTGTTACACTTTTTAAATGATATGCGTTACTATAAGTGAAGGCTGGTGTTTCAGCCTCAGAAAATTTATTTTAAAAGGAGTAATACTTATGAAAAACGCAATCAGAAAAATCGCAGCTGCCGCTATGGCTTTCACTCTCCTCGGAGCAGGTACAGCCGCAACAAAGTCTATTGCACCACAGAAGTCAAACACTACCGTTGCATCAGCTCAGGCATATATCCCAAGTAAAGCCTGCAAGCATACACATGGCTGCAAGAGAGTGAACGCTTATTCATGGACAACCAAAGAATCAGACGGTAAAATATATAAACATTATTATTACTATAAATGCTGCAAGGACTGCGGCGCTCCCACATCAGGACGTTTAAGTGACGTCGTTGTGGTCGGACGCTGGAGATAATAACAGATATAAGCAGGGGCGGATATTATCCGCCCTTTTATATTTGTTACACACAATCCAACTTGCTGCCTTGCCTTCCTTGCCTATCTTCATTTTATGCATTAACTCGCTAAATTACATTGCCCGGTAAGATATGCAAGATATGGAAGACAGCATTTATTTTATACGCCAGTACCATGCAGAATCTTTTTTGTAAGTTCTGATTTCCAGTTCGTTTTTTACTCTTCTCAATGAATCAATACTCAATCCTATCTCCTTCGCCTTTTCTGTCAGGAGCTCTATTCAAAGTAAAACCATTGAATATTGAAAAAGGTTTTTTGAAATTCAGCGTAATGAACAATTTGCCGTATATAATATTGTAGGTTCGTACCGGTTTGGAGAGCTGAGAGTTGGTTTAATTCCGAATTTACAGGCTAACGGCTGTCAGCTAAAGGCTTGTGCGTATAATATCCGCCCCTACTGGGCTATTATTGCTAAATTTATAATTAACTCTTGCAATTCACAGCAAGCTATGATATAATATTAACGATGGGGTCAGATCCCCCCGTAAATGAATTCTCAGGAGGAATTATATCTATGTTAACTTCAGCTACAGAAATGCTCAGAAAAGCAAGAGCAGGCAAATACGCAGTAGGTCAGTTCAATATCAATAACCTTGAGTGGACTAAGGCTATCCTTCAGACTGCTCAGGAGTGCAATTCTCCGGTTATCCTCGGCGTATCAGAGGGCGCAGGCAAGTATATGTGCGGCTTCAATACAGTTGCTGACATGGTAGCGGCTATGGACAAGTCACTCGGTATCACAGTACCTGTTGCGCTTCACCTTGACCACGGCTCATATGAGGCTTGCTACAAGTGCATTAAGGCTGGTTTCACATCTATCATGTTCGACGGCTCACACTTCCCGATCGCTGAGAATGTTGCAAAGACAACGGAGCTCGTAAACGCTTCTCACAATCTCGGTCTTTCCATCGAGGCTGAGGTAGGCGCTATCGGCGGTGAAGAGGACGGCGTTATCGGCAGAGGCGAGTGTGCGGATCCCGCAGAGTGCAAGATGATCGCTGATCTCGGCGTTGACTTCCTTGCAGCAGGTATCGGCAATATCCACGGCGTATATCCCGCAAACTGGGAGGGACTCAGCTTTGAGACTCTTGAGGCTGTAAACAAGGCTGTAGGCGAGATGCCTCTCGTTCTCCACGGCGGTACAGGTATCCCTGACGATATGATAACAAAGGCTATCTCACTGGGCGTTGCTAAGATCAACGTAAATACAGAGTGTCAGCTCGTATTTGCTGAGGCTGTAAGAGGCTATGTTGAGGCTGGCAAGGATAAGCAGGGCAAGGGCTTCGATCCAAGAAAGCTCCTGGCACCCGGTGTTGACGCAATCAAGGCTAAGGTAAAGGAAAAGATGGAGCTCTTCGGCAGCGTAAACAAGGCTTGATCGGCTTACATTACATAAAAATGATGCCTGAGTACAATGGTACTCAGGCTCTTTTTATTGTCCCGCATATGCAGTAAAAACGGTCTGCCGCAGTGGCAGACCGTTCAGCGAGGTATATATTCAATTGGTCACAGGACCGGTCAAGCTATCTTTTCTACCTTGTAGCCCTTTGCTTCAAGAAGGTTATCTACTCCGACATCTTCAGAGTAGTGGAGAGCGCCTACCATGAAGAGGCAGTTCTTGCCTTCCTTCAGGAGCTCTTCAGCCTTGTCAGCCATACCCTTGTTGCGGTCGTCGAGCATAGTCTTCTTGTATTCGTCGTAATCTCCCTTGAGCTCTTCGGGTATCTCGTCGATATCCATGTCCATATCGAACATGATGTCGCCGCTGCCGTTTGCCCAGAGCTCATAGATCTCGGCGATACACTCAGCGTATTCTTCGATATCGTCAATGTCGTTGAGAGAATCGTTAAGCAGATAATCCGCAAGATCGTCAGAATATGCGGAAAGAGCCTTTACCTGAGTATCAAGTGTCTCAATGCTGATAACTTCCTTGTTGTCGTCCTTTGCGAGATTCATGAAGTATGTGTCAGTGCCCTCTGTCACGAGGTTCTCAAGTCTGAGGAGCATAACTGAATTGAGCTGATTGAGGAAGAAGCCGGTGTTGTACTGATCGAGCATTGCGTTATAGCCGCCTACTGAATCAAAGTAGTCTGTAAGCTTCTTGTATGTCTCCTCTGAGATATGGTCCTTTATGGTGGTTCCGTCGCTGTAGATGAAGCCCTGCTGGAATTCGAGCATAGCTGAAGCGTCCTCCATGAGAGCTACTGTGTCGTACTCAACGGCGATAGAATCGCAGTTCTTGTAGATGTCCATGAGCTGATCGGGGTAATTTCCCGCTTTTTCGGGAAGAACGTGCATAGTACCGAGGAGATAGATAGAGTTTCCGCTTTCTGTATCAGTTACCTTCCAAAGTGGAGGATTGATGTCAGTGGTCTTGATATAGTTTTCTATATCAGCTGTTGAACCGAGCGGGTTGGCTTCACTGTCGGCGTCTGAAGTATTCTCTGTTGTTGCTTCTGTGGTATCAGCAGCTGTAGTGACGGTGGAAGCCTCTGTTGAAGCTTCATTTGAAGCGTCATTGTAATTGCTTGTTGATGATGATTTGTTGCATGATGCTGCTGTAAGCACCATAGCAAGTGCCATAATAAAGGCGGTTGTTCTCATTTTTTTCATTTTTGTTTTTGTCCTTTCAATACAAAATATAATTTATTATACTACTGAAAAAAACGGTTGTCAACGGAAAAGATAAAACATTGTACATATCCTGCTGTTTTCTACTCAGTTTCCTCAGGAATTAGTATAAAAAGCGTATAAAATACTTGACCTTTCCGATATTTGGGTATATAATGAAAATATGGTATTTTAAGCTCTGAATGAGCGGTGTTTCAAGAGGTCGTTTTATGGAAAGGATTCGCAGACATATTATTTTTTACGGTTATGTGCAGGGAGTGGGTTTCCGCTGGAGAGCTTCACATACCGCTCAGAAATATGGTATCACCGGCTGGGTGCGCAATCTTGACGACGGTTCAGTTGAGATGGAAGCAGAGGGAACAGAGCGTGATATAAATGACATGATAGATGTTCTGAAGGGTCATATATGGGGAAGTATCGACGATATGATCTCCGAGCATATCCCTGTGCAGGGCGATCATGTATTTGAAATAGTATGACAGCCTGTGAAATAGCTTGACAAAGCTGTTTGCAGATGATATAATAAACATCGAGCTTTGCTCCGACAGTTCGTTTGCGCCATCCTGTCGTTAATAAAAACCAGGGCATCCGGTATACTGCGGCTTTCTGCGCGGTATAGTTCATTATGTATGGATGCATCTGCCAAGGCAGGTGCTTTTTTATTTTGGAGTGATGATATGTACAGATTAAAGACCTCAGCCTCCTTTGACAGCGCTCATTTCCTTGCGGGATATGAGGGAAAATGCGCTAATATACACGGTCACCGCTGGAAGATAGAGGCTGAATTCTCAGGGAATGAGCTGGTGGAAGACGGCACAAAGCGGGGGATGCTCATAGATTTCGGAGACATCAAAAGCGCTGTACGCACTCTTGCTGACAGCTTTGACCATGCTCTCATATATGAGGAGGGCTCTCTCAGGGCTGAGACTGTTGCGGCTCTGAACGCCGAGAATTTCAGGCTGATAGCTGTTCCTTTCCGTCCCACGGCTGAGAGGTTCGCGGAATATTTTTACTTACAGCTCAGTGCTCAGGGACTGCCGGTAAGCAGTGTGGCAGTGTATGAAACTCCCGAAAACTGCGCGGTATATGAGGAAACGCCATGAAGTACCCGGTAGCTGAGAAATTCACGAGCATCAACGGAGAGGGACAGAAAGCAGGAGAGCCGGCGGTGTTTATCCGTTTCAGGGGCTGCAACCTCAACTGTACCTACTGCGATACCAGATGGGCGAACAGCAGCGACGCTGAGGCAGAGCTCCTCACAGCTGAGGAGATAGCGGCTTATGCGGATTCCACAGGAATAACGAATGTTACTCTCACAGGGGGAGAGCCGCTTTTGCAGCCGGATTTAGGCGTACTGACTGACCTGCTTATAAAGTCCGGACACAGTGTTGAGATAGAGACCAACGGCAGTATACTCATCGGGGAGCTTGCGGCAAGGCAGCTCCGTCCCTCCTTTACTCTCGATTACAAGCTGCCTGACAGCGGCATGGAGAGCAGTATGCTCACCGATAACTACATATACATCACAGGCAGCGATACGGTCAAGTTCGTTTCCGGAAGCCTCCGGGACCTTGAAAGGGCTGCCGCTGTAATAAAGGAGTATGACCTGATAAACAGGTGCAGAGTGTATATAGGCCCTGTTTTCGGCAGGATAGAGCCTGCGGATATAGTTGATTTCATGCTCGCACACCGTCTTAACGGCGTAAGGCTGCAATTGCAGCTCCACAAGTTTATATGGGATCCGGAAAAGCGCGGCGTCTGAAAGGAGAATTTATGGATACTAAAGCAATTGAAATGCATATAAAAGGCATTCTTGAAGCTCTCGGCGAGGATCCTGAGCGTGAGGGACTTCGTGAAACTCCTCAGCGCGTTGCGAGAATGATGGAGGAGGTCTTTGAGGGCATAGCATACTCAAACCACGATATAGCGCAGATGTTCGGCAAGACCTTTGAAGCTGCCGACGACAGCACGGCAGTAGTTATGAAGGATATAACAGTTTTCAGCTACTGCGAGCATCACATGGCTCTTATGTACGATATGACTGTGGACGTGGCTTATATCCCCAGGGGAAGAGTCCTCGGTCTCAGCAAGATAGCAAGGATATGCGATATGGCTGCAAAGCGCCTGCAGCTTCAGGAAAGACTGGGAAGCGATATCGCCGAGATAATCTCGGAAGCCTCAGGCTCTCCCGATGTGGGAGTTGTGATAAAGGGCTGCCACAGCTGCATGACCGCACGGGGCATACGCAACGCTTCCGCAAAGACGGTCACAAAGACATGGCGGGGTGAGTTCAGGAACGACCCTGAGCTCAGGAAACTGCTTGACTGATAAGGAGAATACTATGAAAGCACTGGTTTTATTCAGCGGCGGTGTTGACAGTACCACCTGTCTCGGTATCGCTGTTAAGGAGTACGGCGCGGAGGAAGTCCTTGCGCTGTCTGTATATTACGGTCAGAAGCACAGCAGGGAGCTTGAGGCTGCGGAAAAGATAGCCGCTCATTACGGTGTGCAGCTGAAAAAGCTTGATCTTGCCCTTATATTTGCGGATTCCGACTGCTCTCTCCTTGCGGGCTCAGATAAGGAGATACCTATGGAGTCATATTCGGAGCAGCTCAGGGAAACGGGCGGAGCTCCCGTATCGACCTATGTTCCGTTCAGGAACGGTCTTTTCCTGTCATCGGCTGCGAGTATCGCTCTTTCTCACGGCTGTGAGGTGATATACTACGGAGCCCACAGCGACGACGCGGCAGGCAATGCCTATCCCGATTGCAGCAGCGATTTCAACGATGCTATAAACCGTGCGATATACCTCGGAAGCGGCTGTCAGCTGAGAGTTGAGGCGCCCTTTATCGGACTTACTAAGGCTCAGGTAGTGAAAAAGGGACTTGAACTCAACGTGCCCTACGAGCTCACATGGAGCTGCTATGAGGGCGGCAGCAGACCCTGCGGAAAGTGCGGCACCTGTATCGACAGAGCTGCTGCTTTCGCGGCTAACGGAGTGGAAGACCCTGCCCTTGCGAAAGGAGTATAATATGACAGGAAGAAACGAAAACGAAAAGGGGAGCATATCTCTCCTCGGCAATAACAGGACCTCTTATTCATCGGACTATGATCCCTCGGTGCTGGAGACCTTTCCCAACAAGCACCCGGACAACGATTATTTTGTAAAGTTCAACTGTCCGGAGTTTACAAGTCTTTGTCCTATCACGGGGCAGCCGGACTTTGCGACCATATATATATCCTACATACCTGCTGAGAAAATGGTGGAGAGCAAGTCGCTGAAGCTGTACCTTTTCAGCTTCCGCAATCACGGGGATTTCCACGAGGACTGCGTGAATATAATCATGAAGGACCTCATAAAGCTCATGGAGCCGAAATATATCGAAGTATGGGGAAAATTCCTGCCCCGCGGCGGAATTTCCATAGACCCCTACTGCAATTACGGGCTGCCCGGTACAAAATGGGAACAGCTTGCCTGGGACAGACTTGCAAATCACGATATGTACCCGGAGACAGTAAACAACAGATAAAAGCTCATAAGCGCGTATCACATACTGTGGTATGCGCTTTTTATTTTATGTATAAATATTTCGCTATTACAATAAATGTTTTAGCACAGTATTTGAGATTGACAAATTGACTATAATGTGTTATACTATAATAGCAAATTATATGTTGATTCAACAACGATAAAAAGAATTTTATTGGCAAAAGATATATATGTGCCTTTAATTCGTTAATATATATGGTTTGGACCATACTTGCCACTGTATAGTTTTTAGGATGGGAAGTGAGAAAATGGATTTTCATATTGCATTGGAAAGATTCCTTGAAAAACTGAACAGCATGAATAAAATAGACTTTTCAAAGGTCCGTGCTGAGCTTGGTGAAATATGCGGAATGTTCCGTATAACAAAGATCGCTACAAAAACATATCAGAACGTCAAATGTGAAGAGCTTGGCAAAGGCGATATACTTATATCCTATGACAACGGTGAAAAGGGAAGAGTCGGCTTGTCAGAGCGTATAGTCACAGATCTGATGAGTGTTATCGTTTGCGAGGTCTATATCAGAGAGGACGCGGAGCCGTGGAATAAAGAGGAAGAAAGAAATGTCAGCTTTTTCCTGAATACTGTCAGTGTGTATGTCAGCAGGAGCAGGATACAGGACGCCGCTTGCAGATTTGCTTTCTTCGACGATGACGGATACCATAATTTCCGCTATCTCATACGATATATACAGAAGTCTGCGCAGGAAGGCACTATTGCCGGAAAAGCCGCAATTCATTTCAATCTCAAGCATTTTGCGCTTGTAAATCAGCAGATAGGCAGAAATCTCGGAAGTATGGTAATGCACAGCTTTTTCAATTCCATTGCTGAGATGATAAACGGCAAAGGTGAGATATGCCGCGTGGGCGGTGATAATTTTGCTCTTGTCTGCGAGCGGGAATGCCTGAATAATGTACTTGGCTATCTGAGCGGGGCGGCTGTTGTATATGATGTACGTTCAGGCGACAGGATAATGGTATCCGCTTCAGTTGGCGTGTTCCTTATCCCTGATGACTTCGTTATGGACGATATCGGAGATATCCTCGATAAGATAATATCGGCTTCAAGTGCGGCAAAGGTAAGCGACAAGCAGAATATAGTATTTTTCAGTGATGAGATGGTCGCTGAAAAAGACAAGGTCATGCGTATACAGCATCTTTTCCCGGAGGCTGTGCTGAATGAAGAATATCATGTTTTTTATCAGCCTAAGGTGAATATAAATACAGGGGAGATAGTAGGAGCCGAGGCTCTCTGCCGCTGGTTCAGGGAAGGAAAGATAATCCCTCCTCTGGAGTTTATACCTATACTTGAGCACGGACTGGAGATATGCAAGCTGGATTTTTATATGCTTGACCATGTCTGCAAGGATATAAAACGCTGGCTCAATGAGGGCAGGAATGTGGTGAGAATATCGGTAAATCTCTCCCGTAAACACATGGTCGATATGGATCTGCTTGAACATATCCTTGAGATCGTTGACAGCAATAATGTACCTCACGAGTATATCGAGATAGAGCTTACGGAAACTACTACGGACGTTGAGTTCCGCGACCTGAAGCGCGTCGTAAGCGGTCTGCAGAACGCAGGGATATGCACCTCTGTTGATGATTTCGGAATGGGTTATTCTTCACTGAACCTTATAAAAGAGATCCCATGGGACGTCATGAAGGTAGACAAGAATTTTATTCCTGAGCACGAAGACGGTGAGGAAAGCGCAAGGGATATCATGTTCCATTACGTTGTGGGAATGGCAAGGGCTATGGGACTTGAATGTATTGCCGAGGGAGTAGAAACTCAGGCACAGGTAAAGGCGCTGCGCAGGAACAAATGCGATCTTGCACAGGGGTTCCTGTTCGACAAGCCGCTGCCTGTTGAGGAGTTCGAGGAACGTCTCCGCAAAGGCAGATACGATGTTGAATAACATAAAAACTCGTCTGTTCAGTACAGACGAGTTTTTGTTTATACGCACATATCTTCAAGTATTTCCGCAGCGTCGGTGACGCAGCCCCTGCATGAGCGAAGCGGTTCACCGGTAAGAGCGCCTTTCAGCTCACGGCATACAGCCGAACGGTTCATTTCGATGAAACGGTTTTCAAAATCGCTTATGAGCTCAGGTGCTTTGTCGGGATATTTCTTTGAAAGAATATACTCGGCAGCAAGTACGGCTCCGCATTTTATCATTTTTCCTCCTGCGAACGGAGCTGCAATGCTTTTTGCTTCATCAGCGCTGATACCTATCTCGTCGGCAAATGCGCACATTACCGCGGCTGAACAGCTGTAGAAATGCTTGTGATTCTCAATTGCCTTATTTGCTTTTTCTGCCATTTTTATACCTCCTCAAGCAGTACAAATCCGCCTTTTTTAAGATCATTTTCAGTAATGAAGCTGTCTGAAAGACTGACGTGTTTTTCAATGCCGTTTTCGTCCCTGAGAGCGACTATGCACATAAGTTCCTCATTATCGGGGATACCCTCGCAGCCGTAGTCCTCTTCAAAGATGTTTATTATCTCATATTTCATTGCGTTTCCTCCATTAGCTTTTTAAGAAGCCCTTTGCAGCCGTTTTCTATATCGGTGTATGCAGCAGCGAAGTTGCGGCTGTACCAAGGGTCGGAAACATCTCTGCCGCTGCCTGCGAATGTCATCAGCTTGTATATCCTGCCGTCCTTGTCGCTGCTGAAGATACGGTTCATGTTGCGTATGTTTGCGGTGTCCATGCCTATGAAGTAATCATACCGGTCGTAGTCCGACTTTCTGAGCTGTACCGCAGTTTTTCCGGAACATCCGATACCGTGTTTTGCAAGCTCCGAACGTGCAGGGGGATAGACGGGATTGCCAAGTTCCTCTGTGCTTGTAGCGCTTGAAGCAATTAAGAATCTGTCGCTCAGACCTGCGTCTGCAACGAGCTTTTTCATTATGAATTCTGCCATAGGCGAACGGCATATATTGCCGTGGCAAACAAACATGATTTTATACATCTTCTCAAATCTCCTTAAATGTTTGATAATCTTCGTAAAATAGCCTAAAAGCTCGTTTTGACACAACATGAATAAAAATGAATATTTTCTTATAATTCTGCATATTTTTTCGTATTTTCTCATGTTTTTCATTGCAAGCGTGGAAAAACTGTGGAAAAAAGTTCGACCATATATTGGGCTACACCAGTGTTTTTTGTGAATTTTTACTACGATAAAATGGTAAAATGAATGTTTAATGCTAAACGATACCGTATAAGCGCTTCATCTCTTTCTCCGCATCTTCATACTGGACATGAGTATACGTATTCAATGTAACGGTTATGTCTGCATGTCCCATTATGTACTGAAGCATCTTGGGGTTCATACCGTTCTTAGCCATGTTAGTGCAGAAGGTATGCCTGCAGATATGCGGAGTGATAGCAGGCAGCGGTAGACGGCCGATGTCGTTGTTATACTTCTCCCTGATGCGCTGCATATACTTTTCCCAGTGCTGTGCCACAGTCGGCTTTGAATTCTTGTCCAGAAACAGAAATCCTACGCGGCCTCCTATAACTGGCTCTGTTCTGACTCTTTTGCGCCTGTTGATTATTCTTCTGAAGCAATCAGCGACTTCAACGGTCATAGGTATGTACCTGATGCCCTTCTCCGTTTTGGGAGCCTGAAGGATATACTTCATATTACTGGCTCGTATGAGCTGGTGGTCTACCTTGATACGATTCTTCTCAAAATCAATATCGGATACAGTCAGCCCACAGAATTCGGAAATACGCAGTCCAGTGTTAAACAGGATGAAAATTGCTTCATAGTATTTGCTATAGATCTTATCCTGCTTAATAAATTCAAGATAGTCGGCCTGCTGTTTTTCTGTTATAGCCTCTCTAGTGACGCTGTCGTTGATGATCACTGTTGACAGAGGAAACTGAAATGGATTCTTTCGTATCAGATCATCATCCTCAGCCATTTGAAACGCTGGCCTTAGAACGCCTCTGATGGTATGTATCGAGCTGTATCCTTTACCGTCCTCACGCTGTAACTTTATCAGCCATGCCTTGGCATCAGATATCCGGACAGTATCGATCCTCCTGCTTCCGAAGGGATCGTTCCTGATGATGTTGAGCACGGTCTTGTAACCTGTCTCAGTGTTGATTCTGACACCTGTTTTGAGGGAGATGTATTTTTCTGCTAAGGAAAGAACGGTGTACTCTCCGCCGTTTGAGAGAATGTGATTATACTTATCTTTTTCGATTTGCCTCTCCATTTCCCTTAACGACGGACCTTTGCGTTTATTAGCCGGAGTAGGATCAGCATCATCCAAACGCCAGCTGGTTACTTCCTTACGTTTCCCTGAATTATCAATATAGGCGAAACGGTATTTGAGGTCAGAACGTTGGCTTTCTCCGTCTCTCAGGATACGGCCTTTGTGGTCTCTTCTCTTCTCGCTCATGATAAACTGCTCCTTTCTGAAAAGAGACCCGAACTTGCAGGTTAATTATAACACAAGTACGGGTCTATTTCAATAGCTTAAATAACTATAACGCTGTTGCCTGATCTAAGAATCTTTCAAATTTGATTCTTTTGAACAGCACTCTGTTGCCGTTCATTATTATAAAATCAGCGTCAGGATTTTCTTCTGCAATTCTTCGAAGTTTGGATTCTCCGATATGATAATATTCAGCAGCTTCATTTACAGTTAAAGCATATCTTTCCCATACGGGGATCATTATTTCTTTCATAGTTTGTAATCCGTCCTTTCCATTTTCATTCCAGTTCCGAAGTACACTTATTAAGCACTTAAAGTTTTTTACAGCGCAATTAGGTCGCTAAGCTCCATACCCGTAACGTAGAGTAGATTATCAACTTTGCCGAGTGTGACATTTTCTGCCGACTTGTCATACTCGTGAAGTGTGTGAATTCCGACCTGCAGGTACGCTGCAAGCTCTTCATCGGGTATGTCACATAGGCTCTGCCAGTAGCGTACCTTGCATCAGATACACTTGTACAATGCGCTCCTTTCATTCTTTTTTGCCAATCATCTCACCTCCTCTTTGATATGATAATTCTTTGCTACATTCATTTTTTATGATGTTGAAAACCCACCTTAAATAAAAACCTTAAATAAATTTATACAAACCACGTCATTAAATTCTTTTAAACTTTGAAAGTATTTTTTGACTTTGGTCATCCTAACCTAGGATTATATGTATATAATTTTTGGAGGTCATTTTTGAAAAGATTACCGTACCAGCTGTTGCATATCGCTGCGTAGGATAACGCAGAAGCCGTCTCTGAGCTGTTGCGGGATATAACTACCTTATACGAGTTGGAAGCCGCTGTGAGCCATTCTGAAACGTCTGAGAGCGTTCTGATGTCAGAGGCGAATACAGCATCGTCGTGACTGATATTATTGCGTTCCAGTAAAAATGAAAATTCAGCATTATCAGGACACGAAGCATTGCAGAAAGATTTTCGGCAATAAGGTTTGAACGGACAGTCTATCGTATTATAAGTCGGCTGTCCCCCTAACGCATTGCGATATCTGACGAGATAGGGATTCCGTGTCTTAAAGAAATCAACTCTGGCGTTCACACACTGCCTTGCCAGCTCCACAGGCTCACCACATTTATGTTTGGTATAAAACTCAGCAGGTGCGAATAAAGTTAAGTATGGCTGTAAGCTGCCTCTCAACGGGTACTTATGTTCTACGCCCTTATCTCTTTCGAGCAGGTACCGCCTGATGATGTATTCTTTGATAAACTCAGCTGTCTTGGGAAGCTTTTTTGCATCAGGCAGTGTATCCCAGACATTCAGCGTATCATGCAGTTCCCCGTCTATCTCTATATGCCTGTAGAAACTTATCTCTTCACCGCCTACTATACGGGTAAGCTGATAGAAATGAGGATACTGTAAGATATTGTCTCTCAGCATTTTCTTCGTGTATCCTTTTATCGGCAGTATAAGACCTAAATCCTCATCATAATCGATACCATCAATAGGTTCATACATGACAGCGTGTCTCGTGCGTATAAGATGATTTGGGTATAGCTTCAATAAGTCCTTATCTGTCATCATTGACACATCTGTTGTGCAGGATATATCATTCTGCTTTTCAGGAATTATCGGCAAAGAGCTATGCATATAGAAATGCTCTGAGCCGATTATTTCATTAAGCCAGTATTTCTGGACATCGTATCTCGGATACTGCGGCGCTCTTAGGTATAAGTCTTCTTTTGGAGTTTCCGACGGAGTAGCAGAAGGAGACTTTACCGGGAGCGGAGCAGAAACTGTATCTGATACAGCAGGTGCCGCTTCATCAATATCCCATTCTGTTTTATTCCATGTAATTAATAGTTGCTCACAATGATATCTGCTCAGAATTTGTTCGATCTCGTCACTGTCTATAAACATAGGAGCAGTTTGACTTATCATATCGTCTTGCTTATAGTCTATTGTTATACTTTCATTTTGCAGTATAAGACAGGTAACAGTATTCATTAACTTTAAGACATTTCTTTGCCATTGACGACTGAGCTTAAAATGAGCTGTGACATATTCTATGATTTTCGTATGCTCCGCTCGCATACGCTGTTTATATTTTGCAGGATATTTTAATTCATCTGCAATATCGCTAAAATACATAAGTTATCACCTCAGCTTAAATAATTTAATAGTTTATCATGGTTTATTGGATACGAACAACTGTCATACACATCAGGATTGATTCTCTCTGCAAGGTCATCGAAATAGTCATAGTTAAAAAGTTCATCGAAATTTATAGTTTCATTTTGTGTACGTTTAGCGTTTCTTAATTTATCTGTTATCAGCCAGCATATGTACATGACAGTTGGAGTGATCTGCACATCACGTTCAATCTCAAACTTATGCAGACATTTAGGCAGCGATTCGTGTAACGTGACTTGTTCGTCTACCCCGATCTTTGAAATCCATTCCTGCATTTCTTTTACAAATGACTTTGCATTGTATGGGCTTTTGCTGTACTCAGTCGCATACTTTAAGATAATAATAGTTGTGAATTGCTCCATTTGCTCTATGCCATACGTGTAAAACCCTATTTGAGGGGACTGTTTTCTGAAGCGGTGGTACACATATGAATTGAGCAGTCTAAGTAAATCCTTGATACATCGGAATTCTTTTGTATCTTTTTCGGCAGCTTTATGGGCTTCAAAAATACGGTTTCCGAACGACTTGACAAACTGACTCCTGTACGAAGCAGTTTCAGTTTCCATCGTGGTAGTGCTCTCTTGCTCAGATGTATTTGTGATTTCTTCATGAATAATAGTGCGTTTCACAGTTGATTTTTCCGACTGCCGCTCGGAATGTTCTATACGCTGCTTTGAGATATCTACAAGAACGCTTTCAATTTTGTCAAGTCTGGCATTCGTACTCTTTGTCTCAACTGACGGGGCACAAGCTTCTACGCCCAAAGCAGAGTAAATCTTATTAATATTTGAGATGAAGAAGGAAATTTAAAGTTTAATGGAGGTATATTATTAAAGAACAGTTTGCTAAACTGTGAGTAATCGGAATACTCCGATGTCTGAGTTCAAGTTTCAGTACGACCGCCAGCGGGGAGTGCCCGTAGCCAGATTCGTGCCTCAGTAAAACTGGGGCGCGAATTTGTTTTCCACGCATGAAGCAGTATCTGAATTGTAACACATACACAAAGAGAAAGCTCCGTCTGAGGATAATTCAGGCGGAGCTGTTTTCAGTTGTTGCGAATATTGCAACAGCTCAACTATCGCAAATTTTGCGATAGTTGGTGATACTGTGTTTGATAAAAATATTCAGTTTCGCAGTGCAGTTATCGGTACGACAAAAACGCCGTCTTCACGTTGGTATGCTGCATTTGATAGTCCGCATATAACACACAAAAGCTTTGGTGGACGTCCGTTGTCGGCTTCTATGCTGCGGCTTATTTCAATAAGATTGTTCGCTGCTTCATCAATTTGATTTGCGCCGAGTTTTATTTCAAAGGCGTACCACTCGCCGTCGGGAGCTTCAAGAACGGTGTCGATCTCTTTATCCTTATAATCCTGATAATGAAATGCGTTCAGACCATTTGCCTCGGCATATATACGGAGATCACGTTCGCAGAGCGCTTCAAACATGAAACCTGCTGTCTCAAGATCACCGATAAGTCTCTCGGCATTTGCCCCGAGCAATGCACAAGCAAGCGACGGATCTGCAAAGTGGCGCTTTTCCGACTGTTTGAGCCTTACCGATGAACGGATATTAGAAGAAAATGGGGGAAGATTATCAGTTATAAAAAGTCTTTTGAAGATATCAAGATACTCAGTTACTGTATCAATATTGATGTCGTCATCGTCGATTTCTTTAATATCTTTTTTAAAGGTTTTGTTTGTGACTGTTGTGCTTTCATTTCTTGCAAGAGAACGAAGCAGCAGCCTAAGTTTTCTGCTGTCGCGTTTGATTCCGTCGAGTCTGAAGATATCATCTTCAACAACTGCATCAATATACTGTGTCGGCAGAAGATGTGCCTGTGATTCAGGAGTATCAAGATTGCCAGGCCAGCCGCCGCGAACGATCAGCTGCATAAGCTTTCTCAGGTCAACTTCTCCCGTCATACGCGGAGTAAATTTTCCGTCTATCATATCTTTCAGTGAGACCAAGCCCGATGAGTCCTTTGATTCGTAAAGTGACATCGGCCTCATTCGGAGCCTTGCTATCCTGCCTGCACCGCTGTGCATTATTCCTTTGTGGTTTGGTGTAGCGGAGCCTGTTAGAATGAATTGTCCTTTTGATGAACGCTTGTCTACTTCAAATCTTACTGCGTCCCATAGTGGAGGAACTTCCTGCCATTCGTCGATAAGTCTTGGAACCTCTCCCTCCAGTACGATACTCGGAGACATTTCAGCAAGCTTGCGATTCTGAAAATTGTTAGCAGGATCACCTATCAGTATCTCACTGTTGGAGTGGTAAGCCGAGCTGCAAGTCTTTCCGCACCATTTTGCACCTTCTATGCAAAGTGCTCCGAAAGCGGAAAGGTACTCATCTATTATTTTGTCGATCAGTCGCGGCATATATTTTTCGTTTTTCATTACAGCACCTCCGTTTGGTATTATTATATCACAACCCGTGAGATTTTGCAAGTACAATCCGAAAGATTTTCAAAATACAATCCGAGAGATTTCTATAATTCAATCCGACACATTTTGACAAAAATACTTTGACAAAGCTATATTATTATGATATTAAAACGGTCAAAGTATTCGATTAAGAATATATGAAGAAATAGTTTTTCATGCGTATGTTTAAACTACTATATACATAATTTGTTTGATTGCTACTTTCAGAACTAACAGGCCGTCAAGAGAAAAAGTCAATCATAAACCTACAGCAGACGATTTCCTAATATTTTCCTAATAAAGTTACTATATTATTTTTTCATGATTATCGGCGGCTGGTTGAATTTTGCTGATTATATGCGGATTAAACAGTATTATATAATACTACGTAATTCCCAATAATAATCAACACATTGCCCTCATAACCCGAAGGTCGCTATGCGAGCGCATAGCAGTGCGTGTGCCTCAGGGCTTGAAATTTCAAGAAATCCGCGCAAAGAATCTTTATTTATCATATTTAACAGCAACAGCTCCCAACTCGGGAGCTGTTGTTGTCGTATCGTTATACTACCTTTCAGTCGTGTGCATTTCATGTGCATTTCACCTGTTTTTTGCGCACACGGAACTTCAAAAATTCATTTGAAACTGTTTTCTGTAGGTAACAGAAAAGCGGACAGAGAGGGATTCGAATATTTGTAACGCACTGTTTTTGCCTATTTATAGCCTTTTATAATTTCCGTGTGGAATAAATGAGTGGAATGCGTTTATCACTAATGAAATAGTATTCTTCTAATTGAATTCAATTTCAACAACTTTATCAATAATACAATTGGACTTCGGCAAACACTTTCTATCATCGCCTCAGAGAATATGAGGGAAAAATGTAAATAAGAATTAGACAGGGTTAACCAGCTATATTTCTTTCAATAGGTTGTTTGTTTCACGGTATAAGTATCGTGCCTGACAGATTTGAAAATATGTCTGTCAGACTATTTTCACCGTCCATACCGTTAGCCTGTACTGTTGAAAATATCGAATACAATA
The DNA here is from genome assembly GCF_016287535.1 of Ruminococcus sp. Classification (GTDB taxonomy): domain Bacteria; phylum Bacillota; class Clostridia; order Oscillospirales; family Ruminococcaceae; genus Ruminococcus. The sequence goes on along the minus strand of NZ_JAEFAJ010000028.1, from coordinate 866 downwards.
TATCATAACAGCTTTTCAAACAAAAAAATCCGCCCATATAATTGATTATACAGGCGAATAATTTGTTTTTATTCTTTTTTCAGATATGTTTATGACTTGATCTTGCTGCCGCCCCATTCAACAACCGTAAAACCCTTTCTTTCAAAGGTCTCAAGCTGCTGAGGCTGAATGTCTACTGCATCTTCAAGAGGAACATATGTCATGAAGATGCGTAGCAGGCTGTCAGGTGTGGGAGTGATGTTCAGTTTTGCGGAATCAGTATAGGCATCCCCTTGGAAAGATATGAGATTATACTTGTTATGCTCCATAAGAGGCAGCCAGTATACGATGAATTCGTTCATCTCCTCTTCGGTAAGTCCCATATAGGTGAGTTTTTCTCTGAGAAAACTCTCAGTATCACAGCCTGCAACACAGAAGCCATTGGAGAAGTCAAACCTTGTACGACAGTTTACTGCGTCCCAGAAGAGATATTTATGATGTGTACCGTCAGCCTTGTTCGTCAGCGAACCGTCGGGAGAAGCTGTTACGTCCCAGCCATTATTATACTTAGGGTAAGTTGTTGACAGTTCTGCTTCTGTCAGTTCAAGCTCCACATGAACATCGGTCTCCTCTTCGGGATAGAGGTAGATAACAGGCTTAGCCGCAACAGCATCATAATGGATAGTTGCCGTATTATCGTCTTTTTTATGTGTTCTAATCCAGCCATACCTTCCTTTATATGAAGTAAACAGCCAATCGTTGTTATCCTTATTGTATCCATTCTCATAAAGTCGTGTCTGCGCAGGGACAGTATTTATAACTTCATAGCTTTCATCAGGACCAAGACGAAGTTCAAGTCCGTTTTCAACAACAATTAGCGGCGTACC
>NZ_JAEFAJ010000046.1 GCF_016287535.1 Ruminococcus sp. | reverse complement strand
TATCAAAAAACTGCAAAGACAGGCTATAAATATGGATGACCCGTATATAAAACGTTATTCTGAGCTTGCAGAAGAACTTGATGTGGCCATTGCCGTAACGCTTCTGGAAAAGCATGAGCCGAAGCCGAGAAATACGATATGCTTGTTCGACAGGCATGGCGTGCTTAAGTATCGTTATTCCAAGATTCATATCTGTGATTTCGGAGAAGAAGGCGATGAGAGTATCCTTGATGCGGGCGATGAATTCTTTGTGGAAAACCTTGATACGAGAGAAGGCGTTATCCGTGTTGGTTCAATGATTTGCTATGATCGAGAGTTTCCGGAATGCGCAAGAGTGCTGATGCTGAAAGGCGCAGAGCTGGTTCTTGTACCTAACGCATGTCCTATGGAAATTAATCGCTTATCACAACTTAGAGGCAGATCTTTTGAAAACATGTTTGCTATCGCTACTTGCAACTATCCTGCACCTCATCCGGACTGCAACGGCCATTCCACATTGTTTGATGGTGTTGTATATATTTCAGAAATGCCCGGTTCAAGAGACACCTGTGTATTTGAGGCCAGCGAAAAAGCTGGTATCTATCTTGCAGAACTTGATGTAGATCAGTTGCGCATCTATCGAAAGCAGGAAGTATGGGGAGTGAAGAACCGTAGACCTGAGTTATATGGAAGCATTAGTGAGAAATAACATTATTTCAAAAATATTCCCCTTACTATGCAGAATTGTCTTTTCTTTTAATATATAAGAACAAAAGCTCCCGTAATGAGGGAGCTGCCAGTCTGTCGAAAAAGCCCAGCAAAGCTAGGCTTTTACCAATTTTTGAGTTATAATATAAAGGAAGGAGCTGAGCATAATGCTGAGAGAAAACAAAGTCGAACGAGATCAAAAGGAGTTTTTCTGCATAGACAGTTTTGTACCGTAGGATCATCTTCTGCGTAAAATTGAGGATGTTGTGGATTTCAGTATCGTTTGTAATATGATATTTTATACATATATCAACTTGACTTTTCCTGCCAGATATTCCTAAACTGCTGCTATTTTAGTTTCAGCTGTATATTTTTTAGTATGTCGTATTTTTATTGATTCTATTCCTTCTGTCTGTGCACGGCCAACAAGCATTCGGAATCGTTGTTGATTTATCCCATATTTCTTTGCAATTGAACGATAGCTACCTTCTCCATTTATGTATTCTTGTACTGCCGCAATCCGTTCTTCATACGTAAATCTATTTCGTCTTGAATATTATACCCACTTAGATTTTTCAAACTTTTTTCGTGTATACACTCTAAGGAGGGTTATATCAATTATTGTTGTGCAGCTTGTTTTTTCTATTAAATTTGGGGCCTCTTTACGAGGCCCCGTGTTCGTTTTGGGGACTGAGTTTTTTTACAGCCCCTTTACATTTTTACTTTTTAAGGTTAGCCTTAACAGTCTTAACAATGTTCTCAGCTGAGAGGCCAAACTCCTTGAGGAGAGCCACAGCAGGACCTGAGTGGCCAAACTCATCATTAACACCAATCTTGACAACAGGAACAGGACAACACTCTGTAACTGCATCTGCAACTGCTGAACCGAGACCACCTATAACACTGTGCTCCTCGGCTGTAACGATGAGACCTGTCTCCTTTGCACACTTGCAGATAAGCTCCTTATCAAGAGGCTTGATAGTGTGAATATTAACAACTCTTGCAGAAATGCCATCTGCCTCAAGTGTTTTTGCAGCTTCAACAGCTTCGTTAACCATCAGACCTGTAGCAACAATGGTAACATCCTTACCATCCTTCATGACAACGCCCTTACCAAGCTCAAACTTATAACTTGCTGCATCATTGATAACTGGTACTGCAAGTCTGCCGAAACGCATATAAACAGGGCCGTTGAAATCAAGAGCAGCTCTCACAGCAGCCTTTGCCTCAACATCATCGCATGGATTAATTATAGTCATGCCTGGGATAGTTCTCATAAGAGCGATATCCTCATTGCACTGGTGTGTAGCACCGTCCTCACCTACTGAGATACCTGCGTGTGTAGCACCAATCTTAACATTTAGGTGTGGGTAACCGATAGAGTTTCTTACTATTTCAAAAGCTCTGCCTGCTGCGAACATTGCGAATGTGCTTGCAAAAGGTATTTTACCACAAGCTGCAAGACCAGCAGCAACGCCCATCATATTTGCTTCTGCAATACCACAATCGAAGAAACGATCGGGATAAGCCTTCTTGAAAATGCCTGTCTTTGTAGCAGCAGCAAGGTCTGCATCGAGAACTATCAAGTCCTTGTATTCCTCGGCAAGCTCCTTAAGAGCCTCACCGTAACTTTCTCTGGTAGCCTTTTTGATAACATCTGCCATGATAATTAGTCCTCCAATTCCTTTAACTGCGCGCTGAGCTCAGCCATTGCCTGCTCATACTGCTCCTGATTTGGAGCTGTACCGTGCCAGCTTACCTGATTTTCCATGAATGAAACGCCCTTGCCCTTTGTAGACTTCTGAATGATAGCTACGGGCTTGTCCTTTACAGACTCAGCTTCTGTAAAAGCTCTGTCAATGTCGTCAAAGTCATGAGCGTTCATTGTGATAACATGCCAGCCGAAAGCTGCAAATTTATCAGTGATAGGCTCAGGTGAACATACCTCTGCGATAGGACCATCTATCTGCAAGCCGTTGTTATCAACGATAGCAACGAGATTTGTGAGTTTTTTATGAGCTGCGAACATAGCAGCCTCCCAAACCTGTCCTTCCTCAATCTCGCCGTCACCGAGAATAGTGTATACCTTATATGACTTACCGTCAATCTTACCAGCGAGAGCCATTCCGGCTGCTGCGGATATACCCTGTCCGAGTGAGCCACTTGACATATCAACACCTGGAATATGAATACAAGGATGTCCCTGAAGAAGTGCGCCTATATGACGGAGGGATTTAAGCTCGTCAACAGAAAAATAGCCTCTCTGTGCAAGTACTGAGTACAGCGCAGGAGCCGTATGTCCTTTTGAAAGAACGAATCTGTCTCTGTTGGGAGCGTCAGGATTCTTAGGATCATTGTTCATCTTGTTGAAGTAGAGATAAGTGAGAGTGTCGCTTATCGAGAGCGAACCGCCCGGGTGACCTGATTTAGCGTTATAAGTGCCTTCTATAACGCCCATTCTTACCTTGCAGGCAGTTTTCTGCAATTCCTTTTTAAGCTTTGCGTCCATATTGACCTCCAATATTTTATTTAACGGCTTATGCCGTGATCTGCTTTTTTGGGAGCAGGGGCAGGCGTTCTCCTCCATCCTGAAATGCGAAACCCAGACGGACGGTCCCACCCCTGCGGGGTTGGCTATACCAATATTATACCGCAATAATTGAGTGATTGCAATGCATTTTTTGCTGAAAATGTAAATTTAATATGTACATTATCTTACAGCCATCATAATCAGTACAATTACATAAAAAATAAAAAAGCCTGTACACGCCACAGCAGGTAGTGCTATGAGCATCTTATTCTGTCTTTCATGTAGAGTTCCTCTCAATCTCAGTGCTTTCATGAGTAACAGAGAGATTACCCACATGGGTATAGTAAATACTGCCAGAGCAAGAGTTGCAGCGTCCTCGAGAGTAAAATTCATGGTCTCCTCCGAGCTTTTACCGCTCACTCTACTGTATACCAGCAGTCCGATAAGCCCCAGCAAACATATTACTGCGACTATGTATACTGTTATTGCCGCCTTCTTTTTCTTCATTGTTCTACTTTCTGCACCTTTCGATTATATATTCTATAAGCTCCGAAACTGCTCCCTCGTCGTTGGTGCGCTCAAGAATAAGGTCCGCCTTTTCCTTTACGGATTTTTCAGCGTTTGCAGGACAAGCTCCCAAATCGGCTTCGACTATCATCTCTATATCATTATCGAAGTCACCAACTGACACAAATGTACAGTCTTCCATACCGCTGAGCTTTCTGTATTCCGCAAGGGCTGAACCCTTGCTCACTCCCGAGGGGAGCATTTCAAGAAATATATCCGAAGACTTGACATAATCAACGCCCTCATGTCCGAGCTTCTTCACAAGAAGCTCCATGTGCTCCACATCCTCAGGGGACATGGAGAAAAGCACCTTCAGCCAGCCACCATCCTCTATTTCTTCAAGTGCGGCATAGTTTGGAACAATGCCGCAAAGCCTTGTGTGCAGTTGCTGATAATCAGTATTGCTGAAAACATAGGTGCCATCGGTTTTCAGGACCTCTCCACCCGCCTCAGGCATGAGCTCAAGAAGCTCTTCAACATAACTTCTCGCTTCAACTGGGAGAGGGTGAGTGTATAATGTTATTCCGCTTTTATAGTCGTGAATGGCTGCTCCGTTATACATTATTATCGGATAGCCAAGCGGAAGTATGCTGAGAAATTGTTCAAATGACTGAACAGTACGTCCTGTCGCTACCGTGAAACGTCCTCCCATAGACGTAAAACGCTCTATTGCAAGGCGATCAGTGTCAGTTATTCTCTTATCCGTACTCAAAAGAGTTCCATCAAGATCACTTAACAGGATAACTTTTGATATATCTTCAAACAAGGATATTCCTCCTACATCTTTTCGAGCCTTGAAAGTATGGCTAAAAAGTAATCAGGCAACTCGCTCTCAAACTCCATATATTCGTTAGTCGTTGGGTGGATAAATCCTATTTTTCGAGCGTGGAGGCACTGTCCCTCTATGCCCTTGTATGGCTTTCCATAAACATCGTCGCCCAATACTGGATGTCCGATATAGCTGAGATGCACTCTAATCTGGTGGGTTCTTCCCGTTTCAAGTCTGAGTCTTACATGTGCATATCCACCGTACTGCCTTATTACACTATAATGAGTGACTGCGTTACGTGAGTTCTCAGTAGTTACACACATCTTCTTGCGTTCGGTTTTGTGACGTCCTATGGGAGCATCAACCGTGCCTTCAGTCTCCTTGAAGTAGCCACAAGCTACAGCTTCATACTCACGTGTAAAGCTGTGAGCCTTTATCTGCTCTGCAAGCTTCAGGTGAGAAGCATCGTTCTTAGCTACTATGAGTAATCCGCTTGTATTCTTATCTATTCGATGCACTATCCCGGGACGGATAACACCGTTTATACCGGAAAGACTTTCTCCACAATGATGCAACAAAGCGTTCACAAGAGTTCCTGTATAGTTCCCGTGCGCAGGGTGTACAACCATTCCTTTAGGCTTATTCACCACGAGAAGATCATCATCTTCATAAACTATATCAAGTGAAATATCCTCGGGAACTGCATCCATAGGTTCGGGTTCTGGTATTTCAACAGATACCTCATCACCTACTTTAAGCTTACAGTTCTTGCTTACCTCTTTGTCATTCACAAGTACAAGGCCTTTTTCAATTAGTCCCTGAACTGCAGAACGTGTAAGCTCAGCAATACGATCAGAGATGTACTTGTCAATACGAATTCCCGCATCCTCAGCCAAAGTTTTCAGCAAGACCTTATCATTCATCCGATTCAGCTTCCTTCTTTGCTTTTTCAGCTTTTTCTATCTTTGGATCAATGAAAAGTCCATACCATATGAGCATGATGAATGCAAAGGTAACACATATGTCTGCAACGTTGAATATAGCGAAGCGAAAGGGCTTGAACTCAAACATATCCACCACATACGCATAACGGAAACGGTCTATAAGGTTTCCTATACCACCTGCGATAAACAGGGTTATAGCTACATTGAGGAATTTCGAACGTCGATACATCTTTATAAGTAGAAATACCCCCAGCAGCACTATTATGCTGGTGAAGCCCACCAGGAACCATCTCTGTCCGGACATCACGCCAAATATAGCCCCCTCGTTCTCGAGGTAGGTAAGATCGAATAATTTGAAATCGCCAATACGGATAAAGTCCATTGTTCCGACGGGCTTGAGCTCATGTACCGCCCAGTATTTTACAATCTGATCGACTGCAACGAGCAGCACCGTCAGCAAAGTGAGTATTACCGCCATGTGTTTTATCCTTTCAATAAGACTGCCTGCCGACTGAATGAGCCGACAGGCAATATAGTACAAATCAAGCTTCTACTGCGATAGCGCATCTCTCGCAGAGAGTAGGATGTGTATGATTTGTGCCAACGTACTTGCTAAAGCACCAGCAACGCTCGCACTTTTCACCTTCAGCCTGAGCAACAGTATAAACTGTTTCAGCACCATTCTTTTCAACCTCTACCCCAGAAACGATTAGAATATCTTTAAGCTGATCAGCGATAGCAACATACTTATCGTAGTCTGCGTCACTGCTCTTTATGATTATTTTAGCCTCAAGAGACTTACCGATAGTCTTTTCATTTCTTGCGTCCTCGAGAGCCTTGTTTGCTCCAAGACGAGTATTGTAAATGAACTGCCATTTGTCAATGAAGTCGGCCGAGAATTCAATGCCGCTCTTCTCAGGCATCTGATTGAGGAATACACTCTGAGTGTCATCACATGCAGAGTGAGGCATGAACTGCCATATCTCCTCAGCTGTGAATGAAATGATAGGTGCGGCAAGTCTTGTTATCGCACTGATAATACGGTACATTGCCGTCTGAGCTGCGCGGCGGAGAACTGAATCCTCCTTCTCGCAGTAAAGTCTGTCCTTGATTATATCAAGATAGAAGTTTGACATATCTATTACACAGAAGTTATGAAGTGCATGAAGTGCGATATGGAAATCAAACGCCTCATATCCTTCCTTCATTTTGTCTATGAGATTGTCCAACTTCATAAGAGCCCACTTGTCAAGCTCTGTAAGTTGATCGTCGCTTACGCTGTCATTGTCTGGATTGAAGCCAGCGCCGTTACCAAGATTACCCAGTATGAAACGAGCAGTATTTCTTATCTTCTTATAAGCATCAGAAAGCTGGCCGAGAATAGGTTTTGAAATACGGATATCACTGTGATAGTCGGAAGAAGCAGCCCACAGGCGGAGAATATCAGCACCATACTGCTCTGTTATCTCACTCGGATCGATACCATTTCCGAGAGACTTATGCATTGCCTTACCCTCACCGTCAACTACCCAGCCGTGGGTACATACAGCTTTGTAAGGGGACTGTCCTTTGTATACTACTGAAGTAAGCAGCGATGACTGGAACCAACCTCTGTACTGGTCAGCACCCTCGAGATAGAGGTCGGCAGGCCATGAAAGACTCGGAAAATCCTTGCCTTCCATAACAGAAGTATGTGATACTCCGCTGTCGAACCATACATCCATGATATCATATTCCTTTGTGAATTCGCTGCAGCCGCATTCACACTTTACATTTGCGGGTATAAATTCCTTTGTATCCTTAATCCACCATGCATCGCTGCCCTCCTTACGGAAAAGCTCAGAGATAGCGGAGATTGTTTCGTCATTACATATAGGCTTACCGCATTCCTTACAGTAAACAACAGGTATCGGTACACCCCATGTTCTCTGACGTGAAATACACCAGTCGCTTCTGTCACGAACCATACCCTTTATTCTGTCCTCACCCCACTCAGGAATCCACTGAACAGACTCTATAGCCTTTATTGCCTCATCCTTGAAGCCGTTTACAGAACAGAACCACTGCTCGGTAGCTCTATATATGATAGGGCTGTTACATCTCCAGCAGTGAGGGTACTGATGGACGATCTTCTGAGTAGCAAGCATAGCACCGAGCTCTGTGAGCTTTGCAGCGATAGCCTTATTTGCCTGATCAGTGTCCATTCCCTCAAATTCGCCTGCTTCTGCAGTCTGTTTGCCCTTTGAGTCAACACATACAATAATACCGATATCGTCATACTTCTTGCATACCTCAAAGTCCTCGACACCATAACCTGGAGCAGTATGTACACAGCCTGTACCGCTTTCAAGAGTAACGTGATCGCCGACAATTATAGGTGACAGACGGTCATAGAGAGGATGCTTTGTCTTCATTCCCTCAAGCTCTGCGCCTGTGAAAATATGGTCTGTGGTATACTCTGTGATACCAGCTGTCTCCATAGTAGTCTTGACAAGTTCCTCAGCCATTACGTAATACTCATCACCTACATGAACAAGAGTATAGTTGTACTCAGGACCAAGACAGATAGCAAGGTTGCCCGGGATAGTCCATGTAGTTGTTGTCCATATAACGAAATATACCTTTGAAAGATCAAGTCCAAGTCCCTTGAAGATACCCTTATCATCAGTTACATTGAACTTGACATAGATAGAATAGCATGGGTCATTTGAATACTCAATCTCAGCCTCAGCAAGGGCAGTATTACAATCAGGGCACCAGTAAACAGGTTTTAATCCCTTATACATATACCCTTTCTTTACCATTGAACCGAATACCTCTACCTGCTTAGCCTCGTACTCAGGACGAAGGGTAAGATAAGGATAGTCATAATCTCCAAGTGAACCGAGTCTTTTGAAGCCCTTCATCTGATTTGCAACCTGAGTCATAGCGTACTCGCGACAATGCTTTCTGAGATCTACAGCAGGAATAGCACCGTTTTCAACACCTATAGCCTTCATAGCCTTAAGTTCAATAGGAAGTCCGTGAGTATCCCAGCCGGGAACATACGGAGAACAGAATCCGCTCATATTCTTGTACTTAACGATGAAGTCCTTAAGAGACTTGTTAAGGGCATGACCAAGGTGAATCTCGCCATTGGCATATGGAGGTCCGTCATGAAGAACATAAGAGGGCTTGCCCTTGTTCTTCTCTATCATCTTGTAATAAAGTCTTTCATCTTCCCACTTTTGGAGAGTTTCAGGCTCTCTTTTCGGCAGATTTCCGCGCATTGGGAACTCTGTCTGCGGTAAATTAAGGGTACTGTTATAATCCTGTGCCATACTATCCGATCTCTCCTTCAAAAATTCGGAGAGATCCTCCTTTCGATCTTTTTGTTAATGATTATTCCTCAACCTCTGAAGCAACTGCTGATGCAATCTCTTCAGCTGTCTCAGCTTTCTCCTCTGTCTCCTCTTCCTCTGTCTCGTTATCAAAGGTCTCAGGCATAGAAGAAATGAGTTCGAGATGGCTCTTGTACATATCGAAGAGGCTCTTCTTGAAGTCTGCTACCTGCTGCTGAGCTTCGATGAGAGCTTCCTTTTCCTTTGCTATCTCCTCGCGGTTCCTCTCCATAGCCTCGGCATGCTGACGTACAGCCTCGTCCTCGAGGGCGTCTGCCTTTGCCTGAGCCTCTGCGATTATCTGCTCGGCCTTTTCGTTAGCCTCGTTGAGCACCTGATGTCCCTGCTTCTGAGCTCCGAGGAGAGCGTCCTTGAGAGCGTCCTCGTCTCTCATATATTCTCTTACCTTATCGGCAAGTACCTGTATCTTGCTGTTTGCCTCCGCACGCTCGCGCTCCATCTCGTCCAGCTCAGCCTCAAGCTGATTGAGGAATTCGTCTATTTCCTCCTGCTTGTATCCGAAGGCTGCTTTTTCAAATCTCTTGTTTCTGACATCCTTTGAAGTTATCATTTCAATTCACCTCTAAATATATTTCTTTAAGATAATGTGTATGCGGTCTTTCTTTGTATGACCGTTTATTTCGGAAAGTACAAATCTTCCATAGCCCCTGATTGACAATATATCTCCGCCCCTGAGTTCATGGGAGACTGATGGAACGGGCAGGTGATTGACCTCGACTCTGTCCGTGCGGATAAGTGCCGCAGCCTTTTCACGGCTGAGCTTTGCAGCGAGCCCGACTATACAGTCAAGGCGCAGCGAAGCGACTGTTCCGCATATTTCCTGAAACTTCTGAGCGTTTTCGAGTATAAACGGCTTGTCATCGGCGATCTTCACGCCGACTCTGCCTATTTTGGATATGCTGCCGCATATGTGCTTTGCAGCGACTCCGGTGACGAATATCTGCGCGGTCCCCTCCGAGACCACTATATCGCCTATGACCTCGCGCTTTAGCCGGAGCCCCATAAGCGATCCGAGGAAATCCCTGTGAGAGAGCTTGTCCTCCTCCCTGTATGTAAAGGTAAGGCAGACAAATGGGAATTCCCCGAGGATATAATCCTCGCAGTAATCGGGATAAATCGCCAGCATCCTGCGTC